>DASTKC010000106.1:0-21502 GCA_035716085.1 Candidatus Eiseniibacteriota bacterium
GGCTCCCGCGCGTCGTGGTCGACGCGGCGCCAAGAGCGCACGCGACGGTTCCGTCGGGATCGCCCCGGCGCATCCTCGTCGCCGACGACAACGAAGACTCGGCCGAGAGCCTGGCGCTCCTCCTCGAGGCGCACGGCCATCAGGTGCAGGTGGCCCACGACGGAGAGTCGGCGCTCGCGGTGGCGGAACGCTTCCGCCCCGACGTCGCGTTCATCGACATCGGCATGCCGAAGCGAAGCGGCTACGAGGTCGCGGAAGAGCTGCGCCTCCGTCCCTGGAGCGAGTCCGTCCGCCTGATCGCGGTGACGGGCTGGGGCCAGGAGTCCGATCGAAGGCGGGCGCAGGAGGTCGGCTTCGACGCCCACCTGGTGAAGCCGGCCACCCCGGAGGCCCTCTTCGGCCTCCTCGCGAGCTTCGACACGCCTCGCGCCGGCCGCGCGGCCGAGCCTTCCATCGCGGCGCAACCACCGAGCGAAACCGCGGCCTCCGCGGGGCCAGCGACCCCAGCCTGAATCCTCCCCGGCCCCACGCGGGTCTGTAGTACAATCCCCAGCTTCCCAACGTGAAGGGCACAATCCAGGAGGACGCGTGAAGATCGAAACCACGCTCGCCGGGAGCTATCCCAAGCTTCCGACCGAGCCGGGTGATGTCAATCTCAGGGTGACCAAGAACCGCCGCGATCAAGGCAAGGCGACGGACCAGGACGTGCTCGAGGCGGTGCGCGAGACGACGCGCCGCATCCTCAAGATCCAGGAGCGGGCCGGGGTCGACATCCCCGTGGACGGCTCCGCCGCCTGGGACGACGCGCAGACCTACGTCGCGCGCGGCATCGGCGGGTTCCAGATCGAGGGGCTGATCCGCTACCTCGACACCAACACCTATTATCGGCAGCCGGCGATCGTGGGCCGGATCCAGTGGGAGCGGCCCGTCACGGTCGAGGACTGGAAGCTCGCGCAGTCCATGTCCGAGCGTCCGGTGAAGGCGTTCCTCCCGGGCCCCTATTCGCTCTACCACTTCTCCCGCGATCGGCACTACAAGTCGCCCGCGGAAGCGCTCGCCGATCTGGGCCAGGCACTCGGCAAGGAGGCTCAGGCGCTCGAGGAGGCCGGCGCGCGCTGGATCCATTTCGAAGAGCCGTGGCTCGGCAAGGCGAAGAGCCAGGACGCCGCGCTCGTGAAGACCGCGCTCGAGCCTCTTCTCAAAGGACGCAAGGCACGCACCGTGATCCACGTGCCGTTCGGCGCTCCGACCGCCGTGTGGGATTCGCTCGGCGAGCTTCCCTGGTCGGTGATCGGTCTCGACCTGCGCGAAGCGCCGGAAGGGTGGGATCTGATCCCGCGCGTGCCCAAGGGCCGCACGGTCGCCCTCGGCTTGATCGAGGCGCGGAACACGCGCCTCGAGGACGCCGCCGAGGTCGCCCGGGAGGTCGCGCGCGCGCGCGACCTCCGGTCCGATCTCGAATACCAGCTCTGCACCACGGCCAGCCTCGAATACCTCCCCGCGGACAAGGCGGAGGCCAAGGTGGCCCGACTCGCCGAGGCGGCACGCATCGCCTCGCGGAACGGAGGATGACGATGCCCCGCGGCCTTTGGACGACGACGGTCGGCAGCTTCCCCAAGCCCCCGCGGCTCGAGAAGGCGCGCAATCAGCACGCGCGCGGCGAGCTCAAGGCGGACGCGCTCGAAGCGATGGAGCGCGAGGAGACCATCGAGGTCATCCGGCGCCAGGAGCGGATCGGCCTCGACATCGTGGTGGACGGCGAGCTCTACCGCGGCGACATGACCACGTACTTCGCCGAGCGCATGCCCGGCTTCGCCATTTCGAATCCGGTCCGCTCGTACGGCAACCGCTACTACCGGAAGCCGATCGCGGTCGGCCCGATCCGCCGGAAGAAGCCGCTCACGGTGGATTGGTGGAAGTTCGCGCAGGCGCAGACGTCGAAGCCGGTGAAGGGAATGCTCACCGGGCCCTACACGATGATGGACTGGGCCTTCAACGAGCACTATCCGTCGCGCGAGGCGATGGCGATGGATCTGGCCGAGGCGATCAACGAGGAGGCGCTCGCGCTCCAGGAGGCGGGGGCCAAGTACATCCAGATCGACGAGCCCGCGGTCTCCGTGCGCCCCGAGGAGCTGCCGCTCGCGGTGAAAGCGCTCGCGCGCGCCGCGCAGGGGCTCAAGGCGAAGACGATCACGCACATCTGCTACGGCGATTTCGACGTCATCTACCCGGCGCTCCTCGACCTCCCGGTCGATCAGATCGATCTGGAGATGGCGAACAGCCGCTACGACCTGCTCGATCGGTTCCGCAAGCATCCCTTCACGAAGGAGATCGGCTTCGGCGTGCTCGACGTGCACTCGCATCGGATCGAGACGAAGGAAGAGATCAAGGACGGCATCCGGAAGGCCCTCGAGGTGCTTCGCCCCGAGCAGATCTACGTCGATCCGGATTGCGGGCTGAAGACGCGCACGGTCGACGAGGCCTTCGCGAAGCTCGAGGTGATGGTGGAGGCGGTGCGGGAGATCCGGGCGGAGAAGGGCATCGACGTGTGACACGGACGGGCTCGGCCGATCTGAGCGGCCTCACCATCGATCGAGACGCCAAGCCGCCGACATCCAACCGGAAACCGATCGCGATCGCGCTCGCGGCGCTCGTCGTCGTGGCCGCGGGCGCGACGGTCGCTCTCTCCATGGTTCGCGGGAAGCCGGCGGACGTGCGCGTGGCCAAGGCGGAGCCGCTCGGCGGCGCGCCGGGGACGGTCTCGTCGGAGGTGCTCACCGCGAGCGGCTACGTCGTCGCCCGCCAGCGCGCTTCGGTCTCGACGGAAGTCGCGGGTCGCCTCGAGGCTCTGTACGTGAGCGAGGGAAGCCGCGTCGCCCAGGGACAGGTGCTCGGCGTGCTCCGGAATCAGGATCAGAAAGCCGCGATGGAGACCGCGAAAGCGGCCCTGGACCAGGCGTCCGCTTCGCTCGCGGAGGCCAGGGCGAACGCGCACGAGATCGCGCTCCGGCTCGCGCGCACGAAGGAGCTCCTCACGCGCGCCCTCGTGAGCCAGGCCGACTACGACGCCATCGAAGCGCAGGACGGCGTGGCGAAGGCGCGGGTGACGAGCGCCATGGCCGCCGTCGAGAGCGCGCGCTCGCGCATGAATGCCGCGCGCATCGAATACGACAAGACCTTCATCCGCGCGCCCTTCGCGGGCGCCGTCCTCCGGAAGGAGGCGGAGGTCGGCGAGATCGTGAGCCCGATTCCGTCGAGCGGCGGCTTGACGCGGGGCGCCATCGTCACGATGGCCAACCTGGGCACGCTCGAGGTCGAGGTGGACGTGAACGAGGGCTACGTGGCGCGCGTGCGCGAAGGGATGCGCGCGGAGATCGCGCTCGACGCCTATCCCACCGACCGATATCCGGGCCACGCGCGGCAGATCGTACCGACCGCGGACCGCCAGAAGGCGACGGTGCAGGTGAAGGTCGCGTTCGATTCGCTCGACGCGCGGGTCCTTCCGGAGATGGGGGCGAAGGTCTCGTTCCTCGCCGATCCAGAAGCGGCGCCGGCCGGCGGAGCTTCGACGTCGTCCGCGGTCTGGGTCCCTGCGTCGGCCGTGCGCGAGCAGGCGGGGCGGGCGGTCGTCTATGTCGTGGACGACGGACGCGCGACCGCGCGAGGCGTGGCGCCGCGGCCACTCGGCCCCGACCGCGTGATGATCGCGAGCGGGCTCGCGGCGGGCGAGATGGTGGTGATCGAGGGGCCGAACGACCTCGCGGACAAGACCCGAGTGCGGGTGCGATGACCATGACGAACACGATGACTGAGCCAAGGAGCGCCACGATGACGGAAGGACAGGGAGACTCGGGCCCCCTCATCTCGCTTCGCGACGTGCACAAGGAATACCGCCGGGACTCGTTCGTCGTCCCGGTGCTCGCCGGGATCACGCTGGACGTGAAGCGGGGCGAGTTCCTCGCGCTCATGGGGCCGAGCGGATCGGGCAAATCGACCCTCCTGAACTTGATCGGAGGCATCGATCGTCCGACGAAGGGGGAGGTGCGCGTCGCGGGCGAGGCCCTGAACGCGCTCAATCCCTCCAAGCTCGCGGCCTGGCGCGCGCGCCACGTCGGATTCATCTTCCAGCTCTACAACCTCATTCCGGTGCTGACCGCGTACCGGAACGTGGAGCTGCCGCTCCTCCTCACGCGCCTCAGCGCGTCCGAGCGGAAGAAGCGGGTCGAGCTCGCGCTCTCGCTCGTCGGTCTCGAGGGACGCGACGGGCACTACCCGCGCCAGCTCTCGGGAGGCGAGGAGCAGCGCGTCGCGATCGCGCGCGCGGTGGTCGCCGACCCGACGCTCCTCGTCGCGGACGAGCCGACCGGCGATCTCGACTCGAAGAACGCCGAGGAGATCCTCGTTCTCCTCCGCCGCCTCAACAAGGAGCTCGGGAAGACGATCCTCATGGTGACGCACGATCCGCACGCTGCGGAAACCGCCGACAAGACGCTCCATCTGGACAAGGGAGTGCTCCGGTCGTGAAGTACCTCCGCTACGTCCTCTCACATCTCTGGCAGTCGAAGCGGCGGACGTTCCTCACGGTCTCCTCGATCGCGGTCGCGCTCTTCCTCTTTTGCACGCTCCGGACCGTGATGACCTCGCTCGACGCGGGGCTCCGCGCGTCCGACGACACGCGCCTCGTGGTGCGCCACGCCGCGTCGCTCGTGTTTCCGCTCCCGCTGGCGTACCGGGACCGGCTGGCCCAGGTGCCGGGCGTCGTGAAGGTCGGCTTCGGGAACTGGTTCGGCGGCTACTACCAGGACGAGAAGAACCAGTTCACGCAGTTCGCCGTCGACGTGCCCACGGTCTTCGATCTCTATCCCGAGATCCTCCTCGGCCCCGCGGAGAAGGAAGCATTCCAGCGCGAGCGGACCGCCTGCATCGCGGGGGAGGCGCTCGTGAAGAAGTACGGCTGGAAGCTGGGAGACAAGATTCCGATCACGGGGACGATCTACCCGGGCGAGTGGCCGCTCATCCTGCGCGGCATCTATCGCGCGGCGACGCCGGACGCAGACGAGAACGCGATCTTCTTCCACTGGGACTTCCTGAACGAGTCGATGCCCGAAGGCCGGAAGAACCTGGTCGGAATCTACTGGCTCAAGGTGGCGGCCCCGTCCGACGCGCCGCGCGTGAGCGCCGCCGTCGACCAGATCTACGAGAACAGCCCCGTGCCGACGAAGACCGAGACCGAGAAGGCCTTCCAGGCGGGCTTCATCCAGATGATGGGGAACGTGAGCACGCTGCTCACGATCCTCGGCTCGGCGATCATCTTCGCGATTCTCCTCGTCACCGTGAACACGATGATGATGGCGGCGCGCGAGAGGACGACCGAGATCGCGGTCCTGAAGACGCTCGGGTTCCGGGACGGTCTCGTGCTCCAGCTCGTGGCCGCCGAGGCGATGCTCCTTTCGCTCGCGGGGGGCATCATCGGATGCGGCCTCGCATTCCTCCTCTTCCGCAAGGTGAACTTCACCGCGGGAGGCATGATCCCGAACTTCCGCGTGCTGCCGGAGACCCTCCTGCTCGGGATCCTCCTCGCGATCGCGATGGGGCTCCTGAGCGGGCTCGTGCCGGCGTTCAGCGCGGCGCGGCTGCCGATCGCGTCCTCGCTTCGAAAGGTCGCCTGATGGCCCGCATCCCGCTCGCCTACAACCTCCGCAACCTGGCCGCGCGCCGGGTCTCGACCGGGCTCACCGCGCTCGGCATCGCGCTCGTCGCCTGGGTGTTCATCTTCACGCTCGCGCTCGCCGGCGGATTCCAGGCCGCGCTCACGACCACCGGCACCAAGGAGAACGCGATCATCATCCGGAAGGGCTCGACGAGCGAGCTCATGAGCATCCTGACGCGGGAAGCGGCCGGCGCCATCGAGAGCCAGGGGGAGATCGCCCGCGCGCCCGACGGGACGCCGCTCGCGGCGTCGGAGCTGATGGTGGTCTGGAATCTCCCCCGGAAGTCGGGCACGACGACGAACGTGGTGGTGCGCGGCGTGGGTCCGAAGTCCTTCGCCCTCCGCCCGCAGGTGAAGCTCATCCGGGGGCGCATGTTCCAGCAGGGGCTCGACGAGATCATGGTGGGACGCATGGTGGCCGACCGCTTCCAGCACTGCGACGTGGGGGATCAGCTCAAGCTCGCGGGGCGCGAGTGGACGGTCGTGGGCGTGTTCGACTCCAACGGGAGAACGTACGACTCCGAGATCTGGGGAGACGTGGAGCTTTTCATGCCGGTCTTCGATCGTCCCGTCTACCAGAGTCTCACGCTCCGTCTGGCGGAGCCCGGGTACCTGGCCCCCCTGAAGAAGCGGCTCGAGTCCGATCCCAGGATGACCGTCGAGGTGGAGCGCGAGGACAAGTTCTACGCCAAGCAGTCAGGGCAGCTCTCGTCGATGCTCCGGGTGCTCGGGCTCTTCGTGACCTCGATCATGTCGCTCGGCGCGATCTTCGGCGCGCTCAACACGATGTACGCGGCCGTCGGCAACCGCACGCGCGAGATCGGCACGCTCCGCGCGATCGGCTTCTCGCGCGGCGCCATCCTCACGTCGTTTCTCTTCGAGTCGGTGCTCTTAGCACTCCTGGGAGGCGCGCTCGGCTGCCTGCTCGCGCTCCCGGTGCGGAGCTTCACGACCGGAACCATGAGCTTCGCCACGTTCTCCGAGCTCGCCTTCCGCTTCCAGGTGACGCCCGGGATGCTCCTCGCGGGGCTCGCCTTCTCCGCGTTCATGGGACTCCTCGGCGGCTTCCTGCCCGCGCGCAAGGCGGCGACGATGCCCATCGTCGACTCGCTCCGGCAAGCGTAGCGATGCGCTCGCTCCGGCGACGGGCTCCGGTTCTTTACCGCGCGAAGGGCGCTGTGCTAGCGTCGGCCGCCTCATGAGCCACGCCGTCTCATCGCTCAAGCTGGGCGTCCGTCCCAGCCGCCTCGGCCGCTGTCTCGGCGAGCGCATCGCCGAGCAGGCGCGCGAGCACCTGTCGGGTCCCGTCGCGTTCACGCCGGTCGCCGAAGACGTCGACCCGACGGGGGCCGTCTTCGGCTGGCCGGGCTCGTCGCTCGAGCGCGCGCTCCTCTCGGGTCAGGTGGACGCGGCCGTCCTCTCCGTGAAGGACATCTCGCCCGATCTCGATCCGGCCCTCACGATCGCCGCCGTCACCGAGCGCTTCACGCCGTTCGACGTGTTCATCGCGCGCGACGAGACGATCCTGGACGAGCTTCCCGACGGCGCCGAGCTCTCCGCGCACACGTCCATCCGGCGCGCGCAGCTCCTCCGCTACCGGGAGGACTTCCAGCTCCTCGACGTGCCCGGGAGCCTCGACGACCGGATCCGGATCCTGGACGCCGGCGGACTCGACGGGATCGTGGTGTCCGCCTCCGCCGTGGAGCATCTCGGCTATCAGGATCGGGTGAACGAGATCTTCACGACCGAGCTGATCCTTCCCGCGCCGGGACAGGGAGCCTGCGCCGTCCTCACGCGGAGCGACGACAAGGAGCGCCTGAAGCTGTTCCGGCCTCTCGACCATCCCATGGCCCGGGCCGAGGTGGAGTGCGAGCGCGCCTTTCTGCTCGAGCTGGGCGCGGAGCCGGGCTCCGCTGTCGGCGCGCTCGCCGCGTTCGACGGCACGTCCATCCGACTGGAGGGGGCGGTGGCCGACGAGACGGGGAAGAGGCTCGTCCGCGACGCGGAGGAAGGCGAGTCGGGCGAGGAGGCGGAGATCGGCAGGAGACTCGCGCGCCGGCTCATTGTCGAAGGCGCCCGGCGCATCATCGCCGCGGCCGCCCGGTAGCCCATGCTCGATCTCAAGCGCGTCCGCACCGAGACCGACCGCGTGCGCGAGGCGGCCGGGTGGAAGAAGTGCCAGGTCGATCTCGACCGGCTCCTCCACCTGGACGAGGAGCGCCGCGCGCTCATCATGAAGTCCGAGGCCCTGAAGGCGGAGCGGAACAAGGCCTCGGAGGAGATCGGCAAGAAGAAGAAGGCCGGCCAGGACGCCGCCGACGCCGTGGCCGCCATGAAGCGGGTCGGGGACGAGATCAAGGATCTCGACGGGACGCTCGCCGAGCTCGACCAGGCGATCGAGTCGATCCAGATCTGGATTCCCAACGTGCCTCACGAATCCGCGCCGCGCGCCGCCGACGCGACGGGAAACCAGGTCGTCGCGAGCTGGGGCGAGATTCCCGCGTTCGCCTTCGAGCCGAAGCCCCACTGGGAGCTGGCCGAATCGCTCGGGCTCCTCGATTTCACGCGCGCCGCGAAGATCGCGGGGAGCGGCTTCCTTCTCTTCACCGGGAAGGGCGCCCGGCTCGAGCGCGCGCTGATCCAGTTCATGCTCGACCTCCACACCCGCAAGCACGGCTACGTCGAGCTCTCGCCGCCGCATCTCATCCGGCGCGACTGCCTCTTCGGAACGGGGCAGATTCCGAAGATGGAGGACGACATGTACCGGCTCCTGGGGGAGGATCTCTTCCTCAACCCGACGGCCGAAGTCCCGGTCACGAACGTCTACCGGGACGAGATCCTCGAGGGCGAGCGTCTTCCGATCTACCACACGGCCTACTGCGCGAGCTACCGCAAGGAGTCGGGGGCCGCGGGGCGCGACACGCGGGGGATGCTCCGCGTCCACCAGTTCGACAAGGTGGAGCTGGTCAAGTTCGTGCGCCCCGAGACGTCGTACGACGAGCTCGAATCCCTTCGCGCGGACGCCGAGGCCGTGCTCCGGGCGCTCGAGCTCCCGTACCGGGTGCTCCTCCTCGCGGCGGGCGATCTGAGCTTCGCCGCCGCGAAGTGCTACGACCTCGAAGCCTGGGCCCCGGGCGAGAAGCGCTGGCTGGAAGTGTCCTCGTGCAGCAACTTCGAGGACTTCCAGGCGCGCCGCGCGGGGATCCGGTTCCGCCCCGAGCGCGGAGCCAAACCCGAGTACGTGCACACGCTGAACGCGTCGGGCGTGGCGCTCCCGCGCACCTATGCGGCCCTCCTCGAGACACATCAGACCGAGCGGGGGACCGTGCGCGTTCCCGAGGCGCTCGTGCCCTACCTCGACGGGGTCCGCGAGATCACCCCCGCGTAGGGGACGCGATGCCCGCGCTCCCCACGCGCCGACTTTCGTACCGCATCTGGTTCTTCCTCGCCGTCCTCGTCCTCATGCTCGTGCTCGTCGCGCACTCGAACGCGATGATCCGGCGGCTCAACGAGGAGACGCGCGCACGGTGCGACGTGCTGGCCCGCTTCTTCGCCGTGGCCACGTTCCAGGCGGTGGAGGACCCCGCGGTGCGTCCCATCTTTCGCGACGTGGTGCGGAGCATCGACTTCCCGGTCGTGCTCACCGACTATGCCGGGATACCGCGCGCGTGGAAGGAGATCGGCATCGCGCCGGACGCGATCCCCGATTCCGTGATCGAGCGCGCCGCCGCGACCGGCGTAATCCCGCCGGAGGTGGAGCGGATCCAGCACATCGTGGAGCGGCTCGACCGCATCCATCAGCCGGTCGACATCGTGGAAGTCGGGAAGAACGGAGCGCTCGGCAAGGTGCACTACGGCGAGCCCAACCTCGTGAAGGAGCTCCGCTGGCTCCCGTACCTCGAGCTCTTCGTGATCCTCGTGCTCCTCCTCTTCGGCTACACCGGGCTCCGGAGCCTCATGACGGCGGAGCAGCGCTCGCTCTGGACCGCGCTCGCAAAGGAGACCGCGCACCAGCTCGGGACGCCGCTCTCGTCGTTGATGGGGTGGACCTCGCTGCTTCGCGAGAGCCCGCCGGAGCGGCTCACGCCGGAGCGCACCCGCGACATCCTGGACGAGATGGACCGCGATCTCGCGCGGCTCCAGAAGGTGACGCTCCGCTTCGGGCAGGTCGGCTCGCTCCCCGTCCTCAAGGAGGGCGACCTGGTCGAGATCACGGCGGGGACCGTCGACTACTTCCGCACGCGCCTGCCGCATCTCGGCCACGCGATCCGGATCGAGGAACGCTACGAGCCCGTGCCGCGCGTCCGTGTGCACCGCGAGCTCTTCGAGTGGGTGGTGGAGAACCTGCTTCGAAACGCGCTGGACGCGATCGACAGGCCGGACGGTTGGATCGAGGTGACGGTGCGCTGGCTGAGGGAGGAGCGGACGGTGGAGATGATCGTGCGCGACAACGGCCGCGGCATGACGCTGGACGAGCGGCGGCGCGCGTTCACCCCCGGCTTCACGACCAAGAGGCGCGGCTGGGGGCTGGGGCTCGCGCTTGCGAGGCGCGTGGTCGCCGAGTACCATGGAGGGCGCATCTCCATCGTGGAGAGCGTGCCCGGCCGCGGGACCGCGGTGGCCGTGGCCCTGCCCGTACCGCCTCCCCCCGACTCCCGCGCGACGAAACCAAGCGAAGGACAGAGCGCGTCATGAACGTCACGCCTCGAAAGGTCCTCTGGGCCGACGACGAGATCGATCTCCTGAAGCCCCACATCCTCCTGCTCGAGGAGAAGGGGTTCCTGGTGACGCCGGTCTCGAACGGGCACGATGCCGTGGCCTGCGCCTCGCGCGAGAAGTTCGACGCGGTGCTCCTCGACGAGTCCATGCCCGGGATGGGCGGTCTCAAGACGCTCGAGGCGATCAAGGAGAAGGACCCCACGGTCCCCGTCGTCCTCGTGACCAAGAACGAGGCCGAGTCGCTCATGGACGATGCGATCGGCCGGCGCATCGACGACTACCTCCTCAAGCCGGTCCTGCCGCAGCAGATCTTCCTCGCGTTGAAGCGTCTCCTCGAGTCGGACCGGCTTCAAGAGAGCCGCCGCGCGCGCGACTACGTCGCGGAGCTGGCGCGGCTCCGCGTGGAGTCCCCGAGCACGCTCGACTGGCGCGGCTGGATCGACCTCTACGCGCGGAGCGCGCAGTGGGACGTGGAGCTGGACCAGGTCGACGATCCGGGGCTCAAGCAGGCGCAGGGCGATCAGCGGCGGGAGCTCAACCTCGAGTTCTCGAGCCACGTGGAGAGGTCCTACGAGAGCTGGCTCTCGGGGACCGATCGGCCGGCCCTGTCGACGGACATCGTGGAGCGGTGGGTGGCGCCCCACTTGCGCGAAGGAAAGCGCGTCGCGCTCATCGTCATCGACTGCATGCGGCTCGACCAGTGGCTCAGGATCGAGCCCCTGCTCCGCCCGCTCTACGACATCACCGTCGACCACCAGCTCTCGATCCTGCCGAGCGCGACGCCGTACTCGCGGAACGCCATCTTCTCGGGACTCTTTCCCGCGGAGATCCAGAAGGAGCATCCCGAGTTCTGGCAGGAGACGACGTCCGACGAGCGGAGCAAGAACCGATTCGAGCGGCAGCTCCTCGAGCACCAGCTCGCGCGGATCGGGGTCAAGCTTCCGTCGGGGCTCAAGTACCTCAAGGTCTACAACACCGACGAGGCCGCCAACGTGCGGCGGAACGTGGTCACGTACCAGAATATCCCGCTCGTCGCGATGGTGTTCAACTTCCTCGACATGCTCACGCACGGACGCTCGGAGTCCGACCTGCTCCAAGAGCTGGCGCCCGACGAGTCCGCGTTCCGGTCGGTCATGAATTCGTGGTTCCGGCATTCGGCGCTGTTCGACGCGCTCAAGGTGATGGCGCGGCAGGACCAGGTCGTGGTGGTGACGTCGGACCACGGCGCGATCCTGAGCCGCCGCTCCGCTCTCGTGTACGGAAACCGCGAGACCTCGACGAATCTGCGCTTCAAGTACGGGACGAATCTCGGATCCGATCCCAAGCAGGCGGTCCAGATCAAGGACCCGGCGCGGTTCAAGCTGCCGGCGGACCAGCCGCACAAGCAGTACATCCTCGCGAAGGAAGACTTCTATTTCATCTATCCCACCAAGTTCCACGAGTACGAGAGCAAGTACCGCGGGAGCTTCCAGCATGGCGGCATCTCGCTCGAGGAGATGATCCTCCCCGTGGCGACGCTCGTGCCGAAGGGCTGAAATGGACGGGATGGAGATCGAGCTTCGCTCGCTCTTGCGCACCGAAGGCGAGACGCGCTCCTTCGGGCGCCACCTAGGTACGCTCCTCCGGCCCGGCGACTGGGTCGCGCTCACCGGAGATCTCGGATCGGGGAAGACGACGCTCGTCTCGGGAATATTAGAGTCACTGGCTCCCGGAGCGCGTGGACGGAGCCCGACCTACGTGCTCGTCGAGGTGCATCCCGGTCCCGTACCGGTCGTGCACGCCGATCTCTACCGGCTCCGCTCGCTCAGCGAGCTCCCCGGGCTCGCGCTCGACGATCTCGCCGAGCCGGGAGCGGTGGTCCTGATCGAGTGGGCCGACCGGGCGGAGGGGAATCTGCCCGCGGTCAGGCTCGATCTCGCGCTACGCTATCTGGACGGACCGGGGCGCGAGCTGCGCGTCCGCCCCCACGGCGCGCGCTGGAACCAGGCGGCGCGCGACGGGCTCTTCGACCGCGATCGGTGGCAACATGTCCTACATCCTGGGAATTGATACGTCGGCCCCCGAGGGCTCGGTCGCGCTCGCGCGGGACGGACGCGGGGGCGCGATCGAGATGCTCCCTCCGGGCGGACATTCGAGCGGCCTTTCGGCGGCGGTCGGGCGCCTGCTCGAGGCAGCGGGAATCGGCCTCGATGGCGTGGCCGCGTTCGCGGTGAACGAGGGGCCCGGTTCCTTCACCGGACTTCGAATCGGACTCGCGTGGGCGAAAGGGGCGGCGCTGGGATCCAACCGCCCCCTCGTTCTCGTGCGCGCGCACGAGGCGATGGCGCTCGCGCACGCCGCGGACGCGGAGCGCCTCGTCACGGCGATTCCCGGCGCGCGGGGCCTGGTCGAGGCGGCGCTCTGGGAGAAGGGCGCTGCCTCGTGGGGGCCCGACACGGTCGAAGAGGGTGATCTGATTCCGACGCTCCTCGAGCGCGGCACGCAGGGACTCGGCATCGTGCCCGCGACGGCGAAGCTCGCCCGGTCGCTCGCCGAGGAGGCGGCGGAGGAGGGGATCGCGATCCTCGAATGGCGCCCGCTCGCCCCCGCTGTGGCCGCGATCGGAGCCCGTCTCCTCGACCAAGGTCAGGCGGCCGACCTCACGCTGGCGTCGCCCGCGTATGGACGCGAGCCGAACGCGAGAAAGCCGGGATCGTGAACGCGTCCCCGGCGCCCCTCTCCAAGCTCAGGATCGGGTCCCTCTCGGTCGCGCGCATCGACGAGGTGCTCGAGATCGAGAAGCTCTCCTTCACCGATCCATGGAGCCGCGAGATGTTCCGCTCCGAGCTCGAGGTGGGAGGCGGAACGTACGCGCGAATGGCCGAGCGGGATGGGCGCCTTCTGGGGTATTCCCTGGCGGTCCTCGTGGCGGACGAGGCGCACCTCGGGAACCTGGCGGTGCACCCCGACGCGCGCGGGGCGGGCGTGGGCCAGGCGCTTCTCGACGATCTGTTACAGGCCGCCGAGAAGCGCCGGGCGACGCGCGTGACGCTGGAGGTGCGCGAGTCCAATGATAGAGCCCGTAAGTTCTATTATCGAAACGGTTTCATCGACGTCGCGATCCGGAAGAACTATTATCGGAACCCCGTGGAGGATGCTATCGTGATGCTCCGGAGCCTCCGGGGAGGGTAACGATGACCTGGCTCAGGAAGGCGAAGAAGGGGCTCAAGCCCCAACAGCGCCGGCGGGAGCTTCCCGACGGGCTGTGGACGAAGTGCGAGGATTGCGGCGAGATCCTGTATCACAAGGAGCTCGAGCGCAATCTCTGGACCTGCAGCAAGTGCTCCTATCACTTCCGGATCTCCGCGCGCGCCTACATCGCGATCCTGGTCGATGAGGGGACGTTCGTCGAGCGCTTCTCCGAGGTCGTCTCCACCGATCCGCTCAAGTTCAAGGACGCGAAGCGCTATAGCGACCGGCTGAAGCGCGCGCGCGAGGAGACCGGCCTCTCCGAAGCGGTCATCTGCGGCGAGGGGCGGATCGAAGAGCATCCCTGCGTGCTCGCGATCATGGACTTCGCGTTTCTCGGAGGGAGCCTCGCGTCCGCCGCGGGAGAGCGCATCGCGCGCTCCATCCTCCTCGCGATCGAGACGCGGCGGCCGCTCATCATCCTCTCGTCCTCCGGCGGCGCGCGCATGTTCGAGGGGATCCTCTCGCTGATGCAGATGGCGAAGACGAACGCGCTCCTGGCCCGGCTCTCCGACGCAGGCGTCCCCTACATCTCGATCATGACCCACCCGACGACGGGCGGAGTCACGGCGAGCTTCGCGTCGGTGGGAGACGTCATCCTCGCCGAGCCGAAGGCGCTGATCGGATTCGCGGGGCCGCGCGTCATCAAGCAGACGATCAACCAGGAGCTCCCGGAAGGATTCCAGCGGTCCGAGTTCCTGCTCGAGAAGGGCATGATCGACCGCATCGTGCACCGGACCGAGCTCAAGAAGACGGTCGCCTGGCTGCTGCGCTTCTTCGACGCGGCGAGCGCATCGCTGCCGCACAGCCCGCGCCGTCGCGCCGGCGAATCGCTGGAGCGCTTCCGCGCCGCGTCGCTTCCGATCGGAACCGCGCTTCCGCCGTCACCTCCCGCCCCCGCGGGCCAGGGCACCTCGCAGCCCGGCGCCAACGGATCGGCCCCAGAAAGCGCGACGCGGGACGCCGCGGCTTCGCGCGACACCACTGCCGAACGGGAAGTGCCCATCCAGGAATGAAGGTCACCGAGGGCGCTTCCCTGACGAAGCGCCTCGACGAGCTCTACCGCTTCGAGCGGAGCGCGATGCGCCCCGGGCTCGCCGGGGTGGAGCGGCTCCTCGCGCGCGCCGGGCGTCCCGATCTCGCGTTCCCGTCCATCCTGATCGCGGGCACGAACGGCAAGGGCTCGACCGCGGCGCACCTGGACTCGATCCTGCGCGCCGCGGGGCTCAAGACCGGCCTCTACACCTCGCCGCACTTGGTCCGCTTCGGCGAGCGGATCCGGGTCGGGGGCCGGGAGATCTCCGAGCCGGAGCTCGAAGAGCTCCTCGCGACCTGGTGGCCGCGGTTCGAAGCGGAGAATCCGTCCTTCTTCGAGGCGGCGACCGCGCTCTGCTTCGATCACTTCGCCCGGAGCGGGATCGACATGGCCGTCGTGGAGGTGGGCCTCGGGGGGCGGCTCGATGCGACGAACATCCTCGAGCCGCGCGTCGCGATCATCACGACGATCGCGAACGACCATGCGGACATTCTCGGCCCGACCCTACGTCGGATTGCGGGGGAGAAGGCGGGAATATTGAAGAAAGGCGGCCGCCTCGTCCTCGGCGTGCGTGCGGGAGAGCCGCGCGACGTGATCCTCGCCGCGGCCCGGGAGCTCGACATACCGGTGACGCTCCTGGGCAAGGACGGAAGCTACGGCTCGACGCGGCTCACCCCCGAGGGCACGGAGTTCCATCTCAGAACCCGCACCCTCCGGGCGCGCGTGGGTACGCCGCTCCTGGGGCGGCACCAGGCTCGGAACGCGGCGCTCGCCGCTCTCGCGGCGGAGATCGCGCTCCAGGGAATGCCGGATCCCTCGATCGCGCGCGCCATCGACTCGGGGCTCAGGAACACGCGGTGGCCCGCGCGCGCCGAGATCCTTCCCGGCAATCCGCCGATCTTGATCGACGTCGCGCACAATCTCGAGGGAGCGATGGCGCTCGTCGAGACGGTGCACGCCCTCTGGCCCGCGCGGCCCCTCGCGGTGGTCGCGGGCTTCTCGCGCGACAAGGAACACGAGGCGATCCTCGCCACGCTCGCGCGCGTGGGGTCGCGCTTCTATCTCACGCCGTTCGAGGGCGAGCGGGCCGCCCCGATGGAGCGCGTGCTCGAAGCGGCGCGTGCCGCCGGGGTCGCGTTCGATTCGGTGCCCGACGTCACCGTGGCGCTGGCGCTCGCGAAGGCGTGGGCGAAGGAGCGGAAGGGAGCGGTGCTGCTCGCGGGGTCGGTCTACCTCGCGGGAGCGGCCATGCCGGCGCTCGCGCTCGAGGTGCCGCATGCGCTCTAGAGGAGCGCCGCTCCTCGCCGCGATCGCCGTGCTCTTCGCCGCTCTCGCTGTGGGGGCGGCGCTCGCACAGCCTCCTCCTCCCGGCACCGTGGCCCCGGGCGGCAAGGACGACGAGCCCTACCGGCTCACCGCCGACCGGCTCGAGGGATCCGCGTCCGCGGGGGAGAACGTGTACACCGCGATCCGCCCGACCGTGGTGCACGGCACGACCACCGTGACCGGCGATTCCGCGCTGATCTACAAGAACCGCGAGCTCGTGCTGTTTCGCGGGAACGTGAAGATCGTGGACGGGACCACGCACATGTGGGGGCGCGAAGCGTCCTACGATCGGAAGACCCGCCTCGCCACGCTGCGCGGCAACGTGCGGATCGAGGAGGGGAGCGCCAAGATCACGGGCACCGAGGCCCGGTTCTATCGCACCGAGAACCGGTCGGTGATCACCGGGAACCCGCGCCTCGAAGACTCGACCCGCACGCTGACGGCCGACCGGATCGAGTACGACCGCACGAACGACGTCGCCGTCGCCATCGGCAAGGTGGACGCGATCGACCGCGCCGAGAGCACGCGCGTGCGCGCCGGCCGCGTGCGCTACGACCGACGCGCCGACTACGCGTGGGCCACCGAGGACCCCGTTCTCGTGCGCGAGGAGCGGAAGGGCCAGCACACCACCGTGCGGGGCGACACGCTCGAGTTCGACAACCCCAACCGCCGCGCCTACGCCATCGGAAACGTGCGCGTGGAGCGCGAGAAGCTCCGGGCCACGGGGACGCGCGCGGAGTTCGATCAGGCCCAGGACCGCGCGATCCTCGTGGGGAAGCCGCGAGCGTGGGACGACCAGGGCGTGGCGTACGGCGACACGATCCAGATCGAGTTCGAGGACAACGCGCTCCGCACGCTCCGCATCCACCCGCATGCGGTGGTCGAGTTCACGGCGAAAGCCGATTCGGGGCGCGGCGAGCGGAACGTCGCGAGCGGCGACACGATCACGGTCCACTTCGAGAAGGAGGAAGCGCGCGAAGCGCTCATGGTGGGCCACGCGGAGAGCCGGTACTGGCCGAGCAGCGCCGACAGCTCCGAAGGCGGCCGGAACGTCTCGACCGGCGATTCCATCCGCGTTTTCTTCGACAAGGGTGAGCCCGCGCGCGCCACCGTGCGCGGCGGCGGCCGCGGCACGTACTTCCTCGCCGCGGAGGGGGACACGGCCAGGGAACGGCAGCAGGATCTCGTGAAGTATGAGGGGGACGAGATCCAGTACGACATCAAGAAGGGGACCGTGGACATCGTCGGGAGCTCCGACGTCACCTATCGCGAGGTCCACCTGACGGCGGACAAGGTCACGTTCGACTCGAACACGGACCGCATGCGCGCGGAAGGGAAGCCCGTTCTCACCGACTCCGGAAACCGGATGACCGGAGCCTCGATGACCTACGACCTGAACACGAAGCAGGGGACCGTGTTCGAGGGGCGGACCGCGTACGACCGGGGCTTTCTCTTCGGGGAGCGCGTGCGGCGCGTCTCGGACACCGAGCTGGACGTCGCGCACGGCACCTACTCCACGTGCGACCTGGCCGAGCCGCACTTCCACTTCGAGAGCGCGAAGATGAAGGTGATCCTCCACGACAAGGTGGTGGCCCGCCCGGTCGTCTTCTACATCAAGAAGGTCCCGGTGCTCGCCCTCCCGTTCTACGTGTTCCCGATCCAGACCGGACGCCACTCCGGCTTCCAGCTGCCGCAGGTGGAATTCGGATCGGCGACGGGAGGCGGGAAGTTCGTCCGGAACGTGGGCTACTACTGGGCGATCAACGACTTCATGGATGCGACCGGCTGGTTCGACTACTACCAGCAGGACAGCTGGATCGGGCACGGCCTCTACCGCTACAACCACCGCTACGAGTACCAGGGGCAGATCAGCGCGTCCTACCAGAACCAGTTCTCGACGGGCTCGAACCGCTGGGATCTGTTCGCTCGCCACTACCAGATCCTCGGGCGCGCCTTCACGCTCACGAGCGAGGCCAACCTCACCAACTCGAGCGCCTATCGCCGGGATCAGAACCTGGGGCAGAACGTGTTCGTCCGCACCCAGCGGAACCTCCGGTCGAACCTGTCGCTCCAGAAGGGATGGAGCGGCGGCTCGTTCGCCCTCGGTTTGCTCCAGACCGAGGACCTGGACGCCGAGCCGGGAAATCTCAAGACCGAGCAGCAGCTGCCGTCCTTCACGCTCACCCTGAACGCGCGTCCGCTGGGGCACGCGGCGCGGGGCCGCGAGCCGGCGAAGTGGCCCGCCTTCATGAGCACGGTCTACAGCACCAGCCTCCGGGGCCTCTACCAGAGGCGGGAGTACGAGCCCACCACGCACCCCGACACGACGGTCGTCTTCGACAGCCTCGCCGTGCCGATCGACACGACGATCACCACCGTGAGCGTGGACTCGCTCGACGCCCGCGGCGCGGCCCGCTACGACTTCACGCTCACCGACGTGCGCTCCCTCGGCTTCATCAAGGTGGCTCCCCGCTTCAATTTCGCCGCGGTCTACTACAGTCGCGACCAGGCGGGGCAGGAGAACCAGGTCGGCACGGTCTGGGGCGCCGGGATCGGAGCCAATACCGCGGTCACGGGGACCTTCCGCACGGGGCTCGGTCCGCTCCAGGCGATCCGGCATGTGGTCACGCCGTCGGCCGCCCTCGTCTACCAGCCGCCCCGAACGAGCCTTCTCTATCGAGGCCCGGACGGGTTCCTCCGCCCCCGCTTCGACGGCGTGTCCGGCATCTCCCTCGCGGCGGCCGAGGTGCGGCGTCTCGATTTCTCGCTCCGGCAGGATCTCCACGTGAAATGGGGGGATCCCATCCATCCGCACGTGATCAACAACCTGTTCCAGCTCCAGAACAACATCTCGTACAACGAGCTCGCCAAGCGCTCCGGCGCGAAACCGCTCTCCGACATGTCGACGAGCCTCACCTTCAAGCCGATCGATCGGAGCGACTTCGCGTTCAACTTCGTGCACAACCCGTACGACTGGAAGCTCCTCGCCTTCAGCGCGAGCACCGGCATCGCGCTCCAGGGGCAGAGCCCGACGGGGGAGGAGAACTCGATCGCCGACCAGGAGCCGGGCACCTACGCCGTCCGCGAGCGCTCGCCGCTCACCCCGGTCGGCATGTCCCCGGCCGGACTTCCCTGGAGCGTGTTCGCATCGATCAGCTACCAGGGGTCGAGCGCCCGCGACGGGCGGGGGGGCTACAACCCGTGGCAGTCGACCGCCCGTCTCAACGGCGGGACGGCGGTCAACTTCACGAAGAACTGGCGGTTCGAGTACAACTGGCAGTTCGATCCGCGCGCGGGAGTCATGGTCTCCCAGTTCTTCACCGTGAAGCGGGACCTCCACTGCTGGGAGATGCAGTTCACGCGAAGTCTTTCAGGCGACGTGGGAGACGAGTATTACTTCAAGATCAACGTGAAGAATCTGCCGGAGGTCTACTTCGAGCAAGGGTCGCGCGGCCTGCGCGGATTCGGCGCGCTCCAGAACATCTATTGATCGAAAAACAGGCGTCCTCATGCGGAATCTGTTTGACACCCCCTGGGGCCGGTCCTAAGGTGACGCGGCGTTCATCCGAAAGGAGGTGAAACGGAATGAACAAGACCGAGCTCATCGCCGTCATCGCAAAGAAGACCTCCCTCTCCGCACGCGAGGCGCGGGCCGTCGTCGACACGCTCTTTTCTCCCGGCAAGGAAGGTTTGATCGCGTCGGCGCTCATGTCCGGCAAGAAGGTCCAGATCACGGGATTCGGTACGTTCGAGACCCGCAAGCGGAAGGCGCGCGAAGGTCGCAATCCCCAGACGGGCGAGCGGATCAAGATCGCCGCGTCGAGATTCCCGGCGTTCCACGCGGGCAAGGCGCTCAAGGATCGGGTTCGGAAGTAATCCCCCCCAAAGGCTATCGACGGCGGGCGGGCCCCCAGGGTCCGCCCCCTTCGTTTTTTGGGTCCCCGGGCCCCAGAACTCGGGCTCGGCGTTGAACCTGCCGAAGAAGCCGGGGTATAGTTCCCCGACACCCAGCGCGTTCACTTCGGTCCCGAAGGGAGGTGGCTTCTCTGCCGCGTCTCCGCTACCTGTTCTTACTTGTTGCAGCGCTTATACTTGCAACCGCACCACTGCTCCAGGGAAAGGGCGCCCCGGTCGACATCCTCATTCAGAGCACGACCGACGTCTACGGTGAGCTCGCTCCCTGTGGCTGACACGCTCATCCGCTAGGCGGGCTCGCCCGGAGGGCGAGCCAACTCAAGGTGGGCGAGCTGAAGTTCCCCAACAACTTCACGATCGACTGCGGCGATTTCTTCGGCGTCGGCGGCGAGCAGGACTCGCTGAAGAGCGCGTTCCTGGTCCACGCCATGGACAAGCTCGGCTATGACGTCGTGACGCTCGGCGAGCGGGAGTTCAACTTCGGTCAGCAGTTCCTGCTCAGCCAGTTCAAGACGACCAAGGTGGACGTCGTGTGCGCGAACCTGGTCTATGCGGACTCGAAGAAGCCGTTCGTGAAGCCGTACGTCATCCGCAAGGTCGGCACCCTCAAGGTCGCGTTCTTCGGGCTCTTGGGGAAGGACATGAAGATCCGGCCGTTCAAGGGAGACCCGGCGCTCACGATCCTCGATCCGACCGAAACCGGAAAGGCGATGCTCGCCGATCTTCGGAAGAAGGCGGACATCGTGGTCCTCCTCTCGCATCTCGGGATGAGCGACAGCCAGAAGCTCACGGTCGACGTGCCGGTCGACGTCATGTTCTTCGGCCACCAGCCGGGGCTCTTCCGGACGCTGGCGAAGACGCAGGACGTGATCACGGTGCGGGGCGGCGAGCGGGGCCAGTACATCCCTGAAGTGCACCTCGTCGTGGAGGACAAGAAGATCACCTCCTTCGACGGCGACGTCGTGCAGCTCGATGACAAGGTCCCGGCGGACGAAGCGATGAACGCCGAGGTCGACAAGTACCAGGACGCGCTCAACCAGCGGTTCGCGAAGGCCAACGAGGCCACCGCGCAGACCGCGACGGCGCACACCGCGCAGCAGATCGCGGGCGAGCGCTACCTGGGCGAGAACAACTGCCGCCGCTGCCACGAGGCCGAGTATCAGAAATGGTCCACGCAGAAGCACGCGCATGCGTTCCAGACGCTCATCACGAACCAGCGCGACTCGACGCCCGAATGCCTGCCGTGCCACGTCGTGGGCATGGGCTCGGCCGGCGGGTTCATCTCCAAGCAGACGACGCCCGATCTGGTGAACGTCCAGTGCGAGAGCTGCCACGGCATGGGCACGCGCCACGGTATGGCCGACACCGTCGGTCCCGAGGTCTGCCAGACCTGCCATACCCACGAGCAGGATCCGAATTTCCAGTATGACGAGATGGTCCAGAAGATCGTCCATTGGGAGTGACCCGATGAGGTCCGCGATCCGCCGCGGGCCTTCGGCGATCCTCGTTCTCCTCGTTTCCTTCGTTTCCATCCTGGGCGCGCCGGCGAAGCCGGCGCGCGCCCCGGC
>DASTKC010000107.1:0-2060 GCA_035716085.1 Candidatus Eiseniibacteriota bacterium
CCCTGGACGACCGCCTTGTCGATTCGCTTCTTGACGATCTCGTACCGGATGTCGTAGGCCCCGTCCACGTCGAACCGCTTCTCGTCGAACCGGAACCGGATCGAGAGGGGGGCGTGCTGGACGAGGATCAGGTGCGTGGTCTCGAGCGGGATCGGCAGGCGATCGCGGAGCTGATGGGCGCGCACCGCGATCCCGCACGTGACCATGAGCTGCCACAGGCGCAGGTTCTTCAAGCACAGGGGGTCAACGCGACCGTTCTCCAGGAGGCCGGCCCCGACGTACATCTGGTAGTCAACGCCGTCGGTCTTTTGCTTCTCGAAATAGTGCGGGAACATCCGCTGCGCCGCCTGTTGCTCGAGGTCCAGGTACGACGAGATGCTTTCCGCGATGCCGGTGACGCTGTCCTCGAACAGCCGGCGCCGATGGTAGACGGCACCGAGCCGAGCATCGAGGCCGGCCCGGTACGTCGCGATCCGGTCGCGGACGCCGGGGCCAAACGTGCCGAGATGATCCAGCAGGCTCTCGACCTCGGTCCGCAGGAAGGCGATGATCCCGATCTCGTCGCTGGAGTTGAGCGTGCGTTCGATCTGGGCGGTGCGGGTGTCGATCCGGTAGGCGAGCTCGTCCAAGGCCGGCAAGAACTGCACCTCGCTCGCGGCCTGGACCACCGCCTGGGCGAGGCGAAGCTGGGCGAGGAGATCGGCCTGGATCGCCTCCCCGCGCTGGGTCGACGAGCCGCGGATGTCCGCGAGCCCGTAGAGCGGGTAGACACCCTCGAAGATGATCGGCTCCAGCTCGGTCACCGTGGCAACGGTGCCCCGCTGCCGCTCGAAGCTGTTGAGCACGGCTCGCCGGAATCGCCACTCGACGGTGGGGTGAATCGCGGTGCACTGCTCGTTGATGACGGTCTGGATGCGGCTGTTCAGCTCCTCCACGCTCCGCTGGACCGCCATGGAGAACAGCGGCAGCACTTCCTGGAGCTTGGGGAGGTGGGTTGCGTTCAGATCCCCGACGCGGGCCGAGACCAGCTCGAGGGTGCCGATCACCTTGTCCTGGTAGTGGAGAGGAGCACAGACGAAGTTCCGGACCCCGTTCTGGATCAGCTCCTCCTCGATCAAGGTCCGACCGGGGTACGCCCGGAGGTCGTCGACGACGATGGGGCGACCCTGGGTGAACGCCCGCTCGTAGAGAGACCCCTTGAACTCCGACGTCGTGTGGTGGGCGGAGTCGGCGAAGATGCACGCCTGCTCGTGGCGCGACGCGTCGTTCAAGACGAGCACACGGTCTCCCTCCACCGCCGCGAGGCCGAGCTCCAGGTCGGGCCGCCGGAAGAACGTCCGGAGCTTCGCCTGCAGCCCCTGGAAGTGTGAGCTCGACACGATCGAGTCCTTGTCGATGAGGTCGCGCTTGAGCGAGGACAGGACCTCCTGGTCGGTGACGTCCACGGCTTTCACGACCGTGAAGCCACGGAGGACGAACCGATCGGGCGGCAGGTGCTCGCGAAGGAGGTCAGCGTCGATCGTGCCGGCCTGCAGCCGCTGTCGCATCGCATCCGAAAGCGGCGGCTTGGGGCCGACGAGCTCGACATCCACGAAGCGCCAGTCGAACTGCAGCCGGAAGTGCTGATCCAGTCCCGTGGCGGGGTCGGCGGTCGTGAAGATGATGGGGACGTCGACACCGAGGTCGATGCCGTACGTTCGCTCGAGAATGAGCTCGTAGGCCAGCAAGAGTCGGGCGGCGGCCAGCGTCTGCTCGACGCTGTGCTCTTGCAAGAAGTTCGCCCGGCCCTGGAGCGTTCCGTCCGCATTCATGAGCGAGCGCCGAAAGGGAGGCGTCGCGTAGAAGGCGCGCAGCTCGAACGGGAACAGGGCCGCTCCGTACTCTTGCTCCCAGAAGGCCGGGGGAAAGAGCGCGCTCATCATCAGGTCGACGAACGCGCGATGCTTCTCGATGACCGAGAGGTCGTGGATCACCTCCGCCAACTCGGGCGCGGAGCGCGCCTTCTCGCGAACGAGACCCGGGACCGGTCCGCGGCCGAACTCATGGTAGGCGGAGAGCTG
>DASTKC010000108.1:0-2229 GCA_035716085.1 Candidatus Eiseniibacteriota bacterium
GAAAGGGCTGGCGCCCAGCAGGATTTAAGCATACTTAACACCGCCCATCCAACACGGATCCGTGCATGGGCCGAAGGGGGTAGGGGGACGGGCCTCTTGAATCAGGCTCGCTTTCGGCGTAACCTCATTTGCTTGTTACAATTGGACGGAACTGCCGTCCTCCCCCGCTGAAGGCTCGGAGCCCGCGCCCCCATGGTCGACGGCAAGTCCCTCGAACCGCGCTACCTGAACCGGCTCATGACCTGGCTCGGGTTCAACGAGCGCGTCCTCGAGGAGGCGCAGGACATCTCGAACCCCGTCCTCGAGCGGGCGCGATTCCTCGGCATCTTCGCGTCGAACATGGACGAGTTCTTCATGATCCGCGTGGCGGGCGTGCGCGAGCTCGTTCTCGAGGGAACGCAGCTCACGTATCCGGATGGATCGAGTCCGCAGGAGCTCCTCGCGCGCCTCTCCGAGCGCGCGCGCGATCTCGCGGCGCGCGCGGCCGCAGTCTGGTCGGAAGGGATCGAGCCCGCACTGCGCGACGCCGGCGTTCGCATCCTGGCGCCGGACGACCTCGAGGAGCGGGAGCGAAAGGGGATCGAGCGCACGTTCCAGCGCGAGATCTTCCCGACGCTCACCCCGTCCGCGGTGAATCCCGCGTTCCCGCTGCCGCACGTCACGAACCTCGTCCTCTACCTCGCGGTGCGCGTGCTCGGACCGGATGGCGAGGAGCGGCTCGCCATCGTGCAGCTGCCGCGCTCGGCGCCGCGCTGGATCGCGGTCTCGACGAAGGCGCCGCGCTTCGTCCTCCTCGAGGACGCCATCCGCCAGAGCGTGGGGGAGCTGTTCGAGGGACACACCCTCGTCGAGGCCGCCGCGTTTCGCGTCACGCGCGACGCGGACTTCACGCCAGACGATCAGGAGTCGGAGGATCTCGTCGACGCCGTGGAGCAGGTGCTCCGGAGCCGCGTGCACGGGGATCCCGTGCGCCTCGAGATCGAGGACTCCGCGAGCGAGCCGCTCGTCGAGGAACTGGCGCGCGCGCTCGAGCTCGACGAGCACGCCGTCCACCGCTTGCCGCGTCCGATCGATCTCCGGTTCCTGATGGACTTCGCACGCCTGCCGTCCCTGCCCGCGCCGCGGGCCGTTCCGTGGCCGCCGCAGCCGCAGCCAGGCATCGCGCCGGGTGAAGGGCTCTGGGCCGAGATCGCGGAGCGCGACATCCTCCTCTTTCATCCGTACGAGAGCTACGAGCCGGTGCTCCGGCTCCTCCGGCTCGCGGCCGAGGATCCGGCGGTGCTCGCGATCAAGCAGACGCTCTATCGCACGTCCTCGAGCAGCGAGGTGGTGCGCTCGCTCGAGCGGGCGGCGGAGAACGGGAAGCAGGTCACGGTGTTGATCGAGCTCCAGGCGCGGTTCGACGAAGAGCGAAACGTGAACTGGGCGCAGCGCCTCGAGGACGCAGGGGCCCAGGTCCTCTATGGCCTCGCCGGTTTGAAGATGCACGCGAAGGCGCTGCTCGTGATTCGCCGCGGCACGGATGGCATCGAGCGCTACGCCCACATCGGGACCGGGAACTACAACGAGCGAACCGCGCTCGACTACTCGGACCTGAGTCTCCTCACCTCCGACGAGGATCTCTGTGCGGATCTCACCTCGTTCTTCAATGTAGTGACCGGGTACAGCGAGCCCCTGCCGTGGCGGCGCATCGCGATGGCGCCGCTCGGACTCAGGCAGCGCTTCCTCGGGCTCATCCATCGCGAGATGGAGCGGGCGCGCTCGGGCGAGCCGGCGCGCATTCGCGTGAAGGTGAACGCGCTCATCGACACGAGATTGGTCGACGCTCTCTACGAAGCATCGCAGGCCGGCGTGGCGATCGATCTCAACGTGCGCGGGTCCTGCCTCATTCGCCCCGGCGTACCGGGACTGAGCGAGACGATCCGCGTGGTATCGCTCGTGGATCGATTCCTCGAGCACAGCCGGATCTTCGAGTTCGGCGCGGGGAGGGACGCGGAGGTTTTCATCGGAAGCGCCGACTGGATGCCCCGCAATCTCGACCGTCGGGTGGAGCTCGTGGTTCCCGTCCTCGATGTGCAGCAGCGGGCCCGGCTCGGGCGCGTCCTGGACACGCTTTTTGCTGACAACGTGAAGGCCAGGGAGCTTCGGCCCGACGGGACGTTCGCCCGGAGGGAGGGCCGGCGGAAGCCCGTCCGAGCCCAGGAAGCGTTCTGGACGGAAGCCCGGGAG
>DASTKC010000109.1:0-6910 GCA_035716085.1 Candidatus Eiseniibacteriota bacterium
AGCACCGCCGCGAAGGCTTCGTCGGGCGGGACCGTGAGCGTGGATTTGAGCTCTGCTAGGTGGGCGAGTCCACGGCCGCACCGATAGCGCACCTCGAACCGCGGATCGCGGAGCCCTCCCAGGAGCGCCTGCACGGCGCGCGGATCTTGGAACGTCGCGAGGACGAGCGGGATGCGCCGGCGGATCGTGAACTCGACCTCGGGATCCAGGAGCGACTCCTCGAGAGCGCCGATGGCGTCGGGGGTCGCGCGGCGCAGCGCCGAGAGCGCGTCGGACGCCACGTCGTCCCAGGCGAGCAGCGGGATGACGTGGATCGCGAGCGTCCCGTCGATCCGCACCCCGGCCAGCGTGCGGCGCACGCGGGGCACGTCGCGCGAATGGAGATCGCGGATGCGAGCCAGCTCGGCCGCGGCCTCGCCGTCCGGCTCGACGCGGAGCGACGCCGTCGAACCCGGCTCCACCGCGTCCGGCCGCGGCACTTGGAGGATCTGGCTCAGTGCGAGGGGACCCAGCGTCTGGAGCACCGTGGAGCGGGTGGTCGCGTCCTGCACGTCTTGAATATCGAGCTGCACGGCGCGCGACACGAGGCCTCGCGCGAGCGCGCTCACGTAGCCCCGGTGAAGCCCGCACGCGATGAAGAATCCGACCACGGAGATCGCCGCGGCCATGAAGAGGAGCACCGTGCCCTGCCGGACCTCGAGGCCGATGAGGAGGACCGCCTGCGCGAGGCCGGCGGCGATGATGTCCCCCGCCCGCGCCGTCCCGACGTCGGCGAGCGACTTGATCGCCCGCTTCTCTCGCTGCGGGACAGGGGTGAAGAGCACCTCGTACCCCGCGCGGAAGAGCGAGTTCGCGAGCACTGACTCGACCGCGCGCGCCGCGATGGTGGTGCCGAGCCCCGGGATCGCGGCTGCCGTCGCCGAGGCGATCGCTACGCCTCCGGGAAGCGCCGCCGCGGATCGCGCCGGGCCGAGGCGCTCGAGCACCCAGCGGCTGAGCGACGTCTGCACCAGCACTGTCACGAGCGACGTGGCCGTGTAGAAGTAGGCGAAGAACCGGAGCAGAGACCCCTGCTCGCTCATGGCCAGGGACGCCCGGCCCTTGAGCACGAGATCGATCAGTCCCTCGCTGATCGTCGCGAGAAGGACGAGGTTGATGAGCCCGCGGATGTAGGGCGTTCTCGCCACCACCGCGTGTGGATTCAGGTGCTCCTCGCGGGGCGCCGGGGTCTCCGACCTGGGCACGGCCGCGATGGGGTGCGATGTCGACGCGACGCGCGCGATGGCGGCGGCGCAGACGAAGTGGAGCGCCGCGAGGATCGGGATCATGGTGGTGAGCGGGAGCACGCCCGCGATCTGCGACGCCACGAATCCGCCCAGGAGTCCACCCACGGTCGCCGCGGCGGTGAGGCGGCCGAGCTGGCGCTTCGCGGAGCGCGGATCGAACCGCTCGTTCATGAACTGCCAGAAGCCGGATACGAGGAGCGCGCCCAGGCAGCCGTAGTGCGCGTAGAGAAGGATCGACGCGGGCCCCGGCGCGACGAACGACACGCCCCACTCGACGAGCATCAAGAGCCCGCTCACGAGAAACGCGGTCGGGATCAGGCGCTCCGGCCCCCACGCGCTGAGCGCCCGCGTCGTCCCATACGCCAGGGCGAGCGCCGCGGCCGACGTCACCGCCACCATGGCCGGGAGGTACCGGACCGGATACATGGACAGGAAGAACGCGTCCCGGGTCGCCTTGGCGCCGACCTGGTAGGCGATCATGGCCATGGCCGCGACGCTGGCGGCGAGGAGGAACGAACGGGTATCGCGCGGGGCGTAGCTCAAGGCGTGAGAATAACCCGGCGAAGGAGCGCCTGGCGGAACGACGTTGGTGAGGCTACGACCCGCGCCGGCCGGTGAGGGCGAGGATCAGGGCGCGCTCGGCCGCGCGCCAGGTGCGCCATAGCACCGCGACGATGAGAAGGGCGCTCGTCAGGATCAGCGTGAGAAGAGCGGCGGGGTCGAGATTCCGGGCGAGACTCGCGGTCCCATTCCACACCCACGCGTTCACGAGGGCCGCGGCGCCGAAGAGCCGTTCCGGCCACCACGACGCCAGCATCGCGAGGACGAGCGCGGCGGTGAGCCCGACCGCGGCGACCGGATCGCTCGCCGCGAGCAGCCAGGTCGGGACGGGGCGCGACTCGACGGAGGTCGCGGTGACACGGGCCATCACGCGGTCCGTGAATCCCGTCGGCGCCGGGATCGGCTCTGGCTTCACGCCGAGCACTTCCTCCGCCCAGCGCTCGAGATCCCTATCGTCCACGAACAGCTCCCATCCGCTGGTCCCGCTCGTACGCCTCGCGAAGCGCCGCGCGGCCGCGGCTCATGTGGGTCTTCACCGTGTTCTCCGGCATGTCGAGCATCTGCGCAATCTCCGCGACCGGCCGATCTTCATAGTAGAACAGCGTGAGCGCCGCGCGCTCGGCCGGCGGAAGCGCACCGAGGAGCCGGTCCATCCGCCGCGCCAGGCCGAGGTCGGCGGTCGTCGCGGGGGCCTCTTCCTCGGGCTCCTCGACCAAGACCTCGCGCGCCCGGCGCGACTTCAGGGTCTCGGCCCGGTCGAGCGCGAGCCGTACCAGAATGCGGTAGAGCCAGGTCATGAAGGAGGCATCGCCCCGGTACTCGCCGATGCCGCGCCACGCCCGGACGAACGCGTCCTGCGCGATCTCTTCGGCGTCGGACCGGGAGCGGACCATCCGGTACGCGAGCGCGTAGGCGCGATCCTTGTAGCGTTCGACGAGCGCCCGGTACGCCCGCTCGTCGCCCGCTCGGCACCGCGCGATCTCCTCGACTTCGGGGGAGGTCTCCACCCCCGCCTTGGACGGGGCGGTCCCCGGCTCCGGTTTCATGAAACCCGCCCGGGGGGTCGCGCCCTCCAAGTCATCGAGTCCCGGGAGGGCAGCCCATCCAGGCCACCCCGGCGGATCCTTCAACCCAAGGAGCGAAGGCATGCACGACGCGTATCCTCTGATCTCCCTGATCATCCCGATCATCGCGGTTGCAGGCGGCATCACCATGGCCATCGTGCGAATCTTCACCCAGGCACGCCTCGAGGAGCTTGCCCGCAAGGAGCGTATCGCAGCCATCGAGCGGGGTGTCGATCCGGAAAAGCTCCAACCGATCCCCGCCTCGGACCACTACGGCTTGGGAAGCAGCCGGATTCGCCGCGCCCACGGCCTTCTCATCGGGGGACTCATCCTGCTGGCCATCGGCCTCGGTGTGAGCGTGGTCTTCGCGTTCGTCGATCCGGAGAAGTCGAACTGGATCGCGGGGGTCGTGCCCGTTTTCGTGGGCATCGCGCTTCTCATCTCGAGCCGGGTCGTGTGGCCGAAGGAAGCAGAGCGGGCCGGCGCGGCTGGCCGGCCGGGCGAAACCCGTTACTGAACCTCGGCGAGCCGCCGCCTCAAGTCGGCGCTGAGCGTGCCCTCGAAGACCTCCTCCACCGGGCCGGTCATGATGATCGAGAGGTCCCGCGCGACCTCGACCTCCAGCTGGCCCCCCTCCATCACCACCGTCACTGCGCTTCCGACCAGGCCGCGGTCGAAGCAGGCCGCGGCTACGGCGCACGCGCTCGTGCCCGACGCGAGCGTGTGCCCCGCGCCTCGCTCCCATACGAGCGCGCGCACGCGGCGGCGGGACTCGATCTCGGCGAGCTGGACGTTGATGCGCGCGGGGAACTGCGCGTGGTTCTCGACCTGCGGGCCGAGCTCGAAGAGCTGCTTCCGGGTGTGGGGCTCGCCGAAGATCACGCAGTGGGGATTTCCGACCGAGACGACCGTGACGTCGAGCTTCCGGCTCCGCACGGGTAGCGCCGTCACGGCGCGGTCGATCGAGGCCTTGCCCATCTCGAGCCGCACGGCTTCCACGCGCCCCTCGGCGCGATAGACCTCGGTTTTCACCGGGCCCACGACGGTCTCGATGGAGAACGCGGACTCGTCGGTGTAGCCGTGATCGCTCAGGAACTTCGCCACGATGCGGAGCCCGTTGCCGCTTCGCTCCGCGAGCGAGCCGTCGGGATTCCAGATGCGCACGACGAAGCGGTCGTCGGCCGCCGTCACCTCGAGGATGCCGTCGGAGCCGAGGCCCAGGTGGCGATGGCAGAGGAGGCGCACGCGCTCGGGGGTGAGCGTGATCCCGAACCGCGCGGCGTCGACGACGACGTAATCGTTGCCGAGGCCGTGCGACTTCACGAAGTCGAGATCGAGCAAGTCATCCTCCCTGACCGGAACCATTCTCATCCAGGCCCGTGATGCCGAGCGCCTCTTCCACCACCGCGGCGCCCGCCCACGGGGCGCAGAGCGTGATCGCCTCGCGGACTCCGGCGCGCGTGCCGCCGACGTTCACCGCGCCGATCGCGTGCGACCGGAGCTGCCGCCACGCCCCGGTGACGGTGAGGATCGCGACCACCGCGTACTCGCGCTCGACCGCGCCGAGCGCCGGACGTGAGAGCGTCTTGCCGTATCCCTCGAGCACCATCCAGGACGCGAGGTCGGGCGAGAGCCCGCGCATCGTGGCGACCAGCTTCTCGTAGTTCCGTCCGTAGACCCGCCGGCAGAGCTCTGTGCCTGCGCGCTCCCATTCGGCGAGATTGACCGGCGCGGCGGCCCTGGGAATGCCGCCCGCGCGCTCGAGCACGTCGCGCGCCGCGAAGAGCGCTTCGATCGCGCGTGGAAAGCCGACGAAGAGATAGGACTGGAGAATGGCTTCGTAGAGCGCGGCCGCCGAAACGCCTGACTCGAGCGCCAGTGCGGCCTCGCGGGCGACCGATTCGGAATCGGCCGCCGCGATCGCGGCCGACAGGGTGACGAGCCTGGCGACGCCTGAGTCGAGCGCTTGATCGGAGCCACGCGCGTCGCGCATCCTCGCAATCTATGGGCCTGGGCGGGGCGTGTCAATCGATCGGGACCGCGCTCGCCGTCATCGCCGGCGTGACGTGGCCCGTCCTCGGGTTGCGCTTCGCGCTCGGTGGCCGGCGCCTCGCCAGCCTGGGCAAGGTCGAGCCGCTGCCGGACGCCCAGCTCCCCTCGCTCACGGTGATCGTCGCCGCCAAGGACGAGGAGCGGCGCGTGGAGCAGGCGGCGCGCTCGCTCCTCGCGCAGGACTATCCCGGGCTCACGGTGTCGGTCGTCGACGACCGCTCGACCGACGCCACGCCGGACATCCTCGGCCGGCTCGCCGTCCTGGATCCGCGCCTCACGGTGACGCGGATCGACGAGCTCCCGAGCGGATGGACGGGGAAGTCGCACGCGCTCGCCGCGGCCGCCGCGCGCGCCACGACCGAGTGGCTCCTCTTCACCGACGGCGACGTGGATCTCGCCCGCGACGCGTGCCGCCGCGCGGTCTCGCTCGCGGCGCGCGATGGACGGGATCACCTCGCCGTCGCCCCGGATCTCGAAGTCGAGACCCTCGGCGAGGCGATCTTCATCGCCTACTTCGTGATCATGTTCCACGTGAGCCAGGAGCCATGGAAGGCGCAGGATCCGCGGTCCCGGGGATCGATCGGGATCGGCGCGTTCAACCTCGTCCGCCGCGACGCCTACGAGCGCGCGGGCGGGCATGCGGCCATCCGGTTCGAGCTGATCGACGATCTCGCGCTGGGACGGTCCCTCAAGCGAAGCGGCGCGCGCCAGGCGTTCGCGCTCCCGGCGGGACTCGTCGGCGTGCGGTGGCACATCGGCGTGCGCGGCCTCGTGCGGGGAGTCGAGAAGAACGCGTTTGCCGCCGTCGGCTATCGCACCGTTCCCGCGATCCTCGCCGTGGTCGCGCAGCTCACGATCGCGGTGATGCCGGCGCTCGGGCTCTTCCTGCCAGGGTGGATCCCCAAGGTCGCCGCGGTCGCCGCGTGGGCGGGCGCGGCTCTCGCCTACTTCGTCGCGTCGCGGAGCGTCCGAGTGCGGCCGTGGCAGGTCGTGTTCATGCCGGTGGGCGGGATCCTCTTCTCGTACGCATTTCTTCGGTCGACGCTTCTGACGCTCACTCGGGGCGGGGTCGTCTGGCGGGGCACGTTCTATTCGCTGCGTGACCTGCGGCGGCGTCAGGACAGGTAGGTCTCACCCGCAAAACCAGGCGACTGAACCCTTGGACAACAAAAGACCCCCGGGAGCGTGGGGCTCCCGGGGGGTGTCGTCGCGTATCACGTGGGGGGTCAGGGCATTTCGATACGCGACGCAAGTGCGTCATCAGCGTCTACCTGGGCTTCCCCGCCCCGGCTCCGCTGCTTGCTACGCGATCAGCATTGGCAGAAGCGCGATGAACAAACTCGCCGCCACCAAGCCCAGCTTTCGCATCATCTCAAGGAACCTCAGGCTACCGTTGTCCAACGGCCGCCCCCCTGTCTCATCAATCCCCGCATACCGTGTGCCATGGATGTCACCCCTGTCAGATTTCTCTTCAACGCAATGCAACAGTTCGGTTAATGGCATCGGTAATTATTAAGTCACAAGGGATTGTCGGCGGGTTCGCGATCGTGAAGGTACAGAGTCGTACGATCGAGTACGTTGCGGAGCGTCGAGTCTACTTGGCTTCGACACCTCGAGCGAAGAGTCCCGACAGCTCGTTGACAACGGATCGATACGCCTCGACACCCGGAGCGCGCACACGCACGCCGGCTGGAAGCGGCACGGTCCACTCGGCCAGCGGGGTGCCGAGCGCGTGCGTGAACAGTCCCGACGACGTGACCCACGGTGCCGAGGGCCAGATCTCGGCCCCCTCGGATCGGGCCTTCGCCGTGTGGATCAGGGCCTGGATCGACGGGTGATAGAGATTGAGCCGGTCCCATCGGAAGCCCTCGGCCTGGTCGACCTTCGAGTCGGGGGCCAGAGCGCGGGCACGCTCCACGACAGCAGCCGGATCCATGTCCTCGGCCC
>DASTKC010000110.1:0-2145 GCA_035716085.1 Candidatus Eiseniibacteriota bacterium
TGCGCGACGCCGTAGCGGAGCTGGGGCACGATCGAGGTCAGATAGTGCGCCATCCGGTCGATCGACTCGACCCGGTTGTGCACGAAGAAGGACTGCCCCCCGCGATCGGCCTCGCGGAGGAGAGCGTCCCGCACCACGTCCTGGCTCATCTCGACGATCTCGGTCTTGATCGGATAGCGGCCGCGCGGCGGCGTGGTCATGATCGACATGTCGCGCGCGCCGAGAAGGCTCATGTGGAGCGTGCGCGGGATCGGCGTGGCCGTGAGGGTGAGCACGTCGACCGTCTCCACGAGCGAGCGGATGCGCTCCTTTTGCTTCACGCCGAAGCGCTGCTCCTCGTCGATCACCACGAGCCCGAGATTCGGGAAGACGACATCCTTCGAGAGGATCCGGTGCGTGCCGATCACGAGATCGACCTCGCCCTTGGCGAGCCGCGCCACGATCTCCTTCTGCTCCTTGGCCGAGCGGAAGCGGCTCAGCATCTCGATCCGGACCGGAAAGTCCGCGAGCCGCTCGGTGAACGTGACGAAGTGCTGCTGCGCGAGAACCGTCGTGGGGACCAGGATCGCGACCTGCTTCCCGTCCTGGATCGCCTTGAACGCGGCTCGGATCGCGACCTCGGTCTTGCCGTAGCCGACGTCGCCGCAGATGAGGCGGTCCATGGGCCGGTTGGATTCCATGTCGCGCTTCACGTCCTCCACGGCCTTCAGCTGATCGGGCGTCTCCTCGTAGACGAAGGACGATTCGAGCTCGCGCTGCCACGGCGTATCGGGCGAGAAGGCGTGCCCGGGGCGGGCTTTCCGCGTCGCGTAGAGGCGGAGGAGCTCCTCCGCCATCTCCTGGATCGCCTTCCGCGTCTTCGCCTTCGTGCGCTGCCACGCGGTGCCGCCGAGGCGCGCGATCGGGGGCGCGTGTCCTTCCTCGGCGGAATAGCGCTGCACCATGCCGAGCTGGTGGATGGGCACCCAGAGCCGGTCGGTGCCGGCGTAGTCGATCTGGACGCACTCCGTCTCCTGCCCGTCCAGCTCGAGGCGCTTCAACCCGCGATACGTGCCGATGCCGTGGTCCAGATGGACGACGTAGTCGCCCGGCTTGAGCGTGAGGAGATCGCGCATGACCGCGGCCGACGGACGCGCGCGGCGCGCGCCGCGCCGCCGGTAGCGCGCGAAGATCTCGTGATCGGTGAAGAGAGCGAGCTTCGCCCCGGGGAGCACGAAGCCGGCGCCGATCGAGCCCACCTCGATCGACCCGAAGTCGTCTCCGAGCAGCTCCTCCAGCCGCTCCGCCTGCCCGCGGTTGTCGCAGACGATGATCCGCTCGTAGCCGAGCTCGCCGAGGCGTTTCAGCTCGCTGCGGAGGAGTTCGAGCTTCCGTCCAAACGAGGGCTGCGGCCTCGCGTCGATCGCGACGGTCTCGTCCGCTTTCCCCGCGGGAGCCGCGAGCGTGGACTCGAGCCTTGTCCTCTCATGAATGCGCTCGATCACGCGCGCCGGGGGATCGAAGAGCGCCTCGCGCGGGGGCAGGTGCGGCGCCTTGGCGCGCGCCTCGCCTTCGAGCCGCTCGGCTTCGCGTTCCACCGTTTCCAGCTCGCGCTCGATGGCGCCCGGCTCGTCGAGCCACAGCGCGCATCCGGGCGGAAGCGCGTCGAGGAGCGAGGTGAGCTTCACGTCCAGGATCGGCGCGAGCCAGTCGAGTCCGTCGAAGTAGATGCCTTCGCCCACGAGATCGCGGAGCCGGCGTCCGTCGAGCTCCGACGGGAAGGACCCCCGGTCGAACGGACGGAGCCGCTCGTCGAGGTCCTCGGGATAGAGGACTTCACGGGCGGGGGCGATACGGACGCGATCGAGCGCTCCGATGGAACGCTGACTCGTGATGTCGAAGGCGCGCATGGACGCCACCACATCGCCGTCGAACTCGACGCGCACCGGGCGCTCGAGCCCGGGGCCGTATACGTCGACGATGCCGCCGCGCCGGCTCACCTCGCCCGATTCGCCGATCTCGGCCACGGCCCGATATCCGCCGACCACGAGACGCCGGACGAGATCCTCGGGGTCGGTTTCGAGGCCGCGCGTGAGCGTGATGGCGCGGGCGCGCACGCGGTCCGGTTGGGGCACGAGGCGGTGGAGCGCGGCCGCTGGGAGCACC
>DASTKC010000111.1:0-7517 GCA_035716085.1 Candidatus Eiseniibacteriota bacterium
AACGACAACTTCAACACCCCGCTCGGCGACAGCGCGGTCGTGCAGGTGAGCACGTCGCGCGGTTACAAGACCGGGTTCATGTTCTACCGATTCGGCACGTCCGGATCGTGGCTCTCCACGCCCCTCCTCATGAGCGACCCGGCGGCGCCCACGTTCCGGTATGCCGACCCGCCGCCGGCGAACTATCCCGCCGGCACGGTGCTCCAGTACTACTTCGCGGTCACGGACAGCGTGGATTCCACCGCGTATCTTCCGGCGAAGGCGCCGCAGACGGCGACGTATCTCTCCGCCTCGATCCTGCCGGTGAAGTCCGCCACGAATCCGGTCCTGGGGTGTACGGACAGCCTCGCGACCGTCCTCTTCGTGAACAACAACTCGGGACGTGAGGCCGAGGCGACCATCGCGAAGGTGCTCACGGCTCAGGGGTACAAGTACGACACCTGGGACGTGAACGGGCCCACCTCGGGGGCGGGGAACACGCCGGGAGGCACGGCGCCAGGCGATCCCTTCAATATCTGGCCCGGGTCCACGGTCAACGACCTCCTTCGCTATTCGGCCATCATCTGGCACGCGGGAAGTCTGAGCCAGTTCACGATTCCGCAGACGGATCAGCAGCTGATCCAGTCCTGGGTCCAGCAGCCCGGCAAGAGCCGCAACTTCTTCCTGGCGGGAGACAACGTGGCGCAGGAGCTGATCACGCTCGGCGCTGAGTACAACGCCTTCCTCAGCTTCACGGTGGGCGCACGGTGGCTTCGCAGCCTCTGGGAGAACACCCCGCAGGACACGCTCCACCCGCTCTTGACCGGCTTCGCGGGCTCGCCCTCGGCGGGCCGGCTCATGCACTTGAACCTGGACTGCCCGCAGATCGAGGACCCGGATCTCATCGCCGTCGCCACGACGGCTCCGAGCCGTGGGAAGACCGGGCTCTGGCTCAAATATCCCAACACGTTCGCGGCGGGAACGCGCTTCGCCACGAAGTACGTGTCCTTCGGCACGGACAGCTCTCGAAACCTCTTCTTTGCGTTCAACTACAACAACATCGAGGAATCCGGCGAGCGTCTGCGTGCCATCAAGGACATCATGCTCACGTACTTCCAGATCCCGGCCTGCTATTTCGCGACCGCGGTCGAGGAGGATCAATCCCCCGCGCCGACCGGAGTCGACGTCCTCTATCAGAACTCTCCGAACCCGTTCAATCCGGAGACGGTCATCCGCTATTCCGTGGCGCAATCCGGACCCGTCACGCTGCGAATCTTCAACGTGCAGGGCGCGCTCGTCCGGACGCTCGTCAACAAGCAGCACGTGGCGGGGAGCTATCGCGTGCGGTGGGACGGCACGAACGACTACGGCGAGCATCTCGCGAGCGGCGTCTACTTCTATAGGCTCGAGACGAGGAACGCAGCGGATTCCAAGAAGCTCATCATGCTGAAGTAGGGCATCGCGCGCCCCTGCGCGCCGTTTCGAAACACTCCCCTCAGGGGACCCCCGAAAGAACAAATCACAATCCCGGAAGGACCGGAAACTACATCCCCGGGACCCCCATCCAGCCTGCCTGACCCAGTTTTTAAGTCGTTGCGCCCCAGCGACTAACGCGCTCAAATCTGCCCTCATCCGCTCCCATGGCACGCCGCTTGATGGTGTCCCCTGGTGAATCCCGGAATCATCCGGAGGAGGAGGTCTCGATGAACGGACAACTACGCATACGCAGCAGGCGCTTCGCGACCCTGCTTCTGGGACCGGCCCTCACGGCCGCGCTCCTCGTGGCACCGATGGGTCGCGCTCTGGCCGGCGAGATCATTCCGTCCGTCGGGCTCACACGCTCTGTCGACGGCGATGAAGCCAAATCCTTGGTCGGGCTCGCCCTTCGCGGCTCGCTCATTCCCGGCGTGGTGAAGACGGAAGTCGGCGTCCAGTACCGCCAGGAGTCGATGTACAACGGTGATCTCAAGTTGCGGCAGTGGCCCGTGACGGCTTCTCTGTGGCTCGCTCCGGTCCCGGCCCTGTACGCGGGCGCCGGCGTGGGCTGGTACCAGACCACGTTCGATTACGCGAACGACACGGGCATCAACGACACCACGCATCAGGACTTCGGAGTGCACGTTGGAGGAGGTGTGCGCGTTCCAATCGTGCCACACGCGAATCTCGACCTGAACGGCCGCTACGTCTTCATGCAGGACCAGGAGTCGCATCTGGTTCCCGAGAAATTCAATCCCGACTTCTGGAGCATGACGGCCGGTGTGGCGATCGGCTTCTGATGAGGGAGGACCTATGAATCCCATGAATCCTAATTCGAAAAAGTTTCTCGCGATGGCGACGGCGCTCATGATGGGAGCGATCCTCATGGCGCTTGCGATCCCGCACCCCGCGAACGCGTTCCATCTCGTCGGTGTCGGCCCGCGGGTCGGCTTCACGGATCCCGACGGCGTGGACAACACGGTGAACGTGGGCGGCGGTTTGGACTTCGAGCAGGGCGGAAGCCGGATCCATCTCGTTCCGAGCTTGCTCTACTGGAACAACGAAGGCTTGAGCGACGTCAATCCGAACTTCGACGCCATGTACCACTTCAGTCCCGCCGGTCGTGTGAGCCCCTATCTGGGCGCCGGCCTCGGGATCCATGCCTATTCACAGGACGGTCCGGGTGATCCCGGAACGGACGTGGGAGCGAATCTCTTCGGTGGTCTTCTCTTCCCGTCCCGCGGCACCAGCTTCTTCGTGGAAGGCCGCGCCGTCATCGCCGACCGTGACCAGATTGGCATGCTCGGCGGAGTGAACTTCAACCTCGGTCGGTAAGCCTCGCGAGCGCACGTTTCCCCGCGCACGCCGCTCCGGCCAGTATGGGCCCGCCCCTCATCGGGGCGGGCCCCCTCGCTTTTTGGGCAGACGGCGCGTAAGCTTCACGGACGTCAGGCCAACCTCGAAGCGAACTCCTCCCCGCCTGGAGACGGCCGTCAGCGATTCCCCGGTCCCGCCGGAACCGCTTCGCGATTCCCGTTCGAGGACTGATCCCGCACCCACCGAGATGCTCCGCACGGACGCCGAGCCGGATTCCGCGCGCCCTCCGTCCTCTCCGTCCGCCGCGCGCTGGGGCGAATTCTCGCTGCTCGAGCGCCTCGGAGCCGGAACGTTCGGGGAAGTGTGGAGGGCTTGGGATCCGGCCCTGCGGCGCGAGATCGCCGTGAAATTCCTCCGCGAGCGGTCCGCCGCGACTGGCGGAGTGCACCAGGCGGCTCTCCTCGACGAGGCGCGCGCCCTCGCGCGGATACGGCATCCCGGAGTGGCGGCGGTGTACGGCGTCGCGGAGTTCGACGGAAGAGCCGGGCTGTGGATGGAGTACCTGCGAGGGCCGAGTCTCGCCTCCGTGCTCGAGGAGAGAGGGGCGATGCCGTGGCGCGACGTGATTCGCGTGGGCTGCGAGCTGTGCTCCGCACTCGAGGCCCTTCAGCACGCAGGTCTGGTCCACCGGGACATCAAGCCCGCCAACGTCGTGATGGAATCCGACGGGCGGACGGTGCTCGCCGACTTCGGACTGGGCATGCGTCGCCGGCTCCTCGATCCGAACGAGATGAAGCAGGGCTGGGGAACGCCGCTCTTCATGGCGCCGAGCCTGCTTCGTGGCGGCACGCCCACGTTCCGGACGGACCTCTATGCCGTGGGTGTGACGCTTTTGTGGGCGCTCATCGGTCGTGCCCCGTTCGAGTCGCGCACCCTCCCGGATCTCCAGATCGAATCGGCGCGGGGACCGACCATCGCGCTTCCCGACTCGAACCGGGACGCGCCCGTGGCGCTCCTCGACCTGATCGGGAAGAGTCTCGAGGAGTCGGGAGCCGCGCGATTCACGGCATCGAAGATGCGTGCCGGCCTCGAGTCGCTTCAGGGCGCCAACCAAGCGCGGGATCTCGCCGCCCGGCCCTCGATCGCCGTCCTGCCGTTCCTGAACCGGAGCGCGGACGAATCGACCGACTACTTCTCGGACGGACTCGCCGACGAGCTGGTGATGGTTCTCTCCAAGATCCAGGGGCTCCGCGTCATCGCTCGGACCGCCTCGTTCCAGTTCAAGGGCAAGACCGAGGATCTCGCGGTGATCGGTGCCAAGCTGAACGTCGCGACCCTGCTCGAGGGAAGCGTCGTCAAACAGGACCGCCGGCTCCGCGTGTCGGTTCGTCTGGTCAAGATCCCGGATGGGGACACGCTCTGGTCGGAGAGCTACGACCGGACGTGGGACGACGTCTTCGCGGTCCAGGACGACATCGCGCAGCGCGTCGTCACCGAGCTGCGCGCACGGCTCCTGGGCGCCGCCCTGGATCCAGCCCGAGCCAAGGCGGAGATTGCCGAGGCGGTCCGCGGCCGCGGCGAGGATCCCGAAGTCCATCGCCTTCTGATGCAGGCGAGGTACCACCTCGATCGCGTGACATCCGACGACGCGGCCCAGGCGCTCGAGGTCGTGGCGCAGGCGATGGAGCGCGATGCTGCCAATCCGGCGTTGTGGTGCGAGCTGTGCCGGGCGCGCAGCCTGCAGATGAACTTCGGATGGATCCCCATCGCCGAGGGAACCGTCCTGGCGCGCGAGGCCATCGACCGCGCGCTCGAGCTGGATCCGGAGCTGCCCGAAGCGCACGGGCTCCTGGGCTGGCTGCTCATGCACTACGACCGGAACTGGGCCGCGGCCGAGGCCTCCTTTCTGAGGGCGCTCGATCTCGATCCGGAATCGGCCAGCAATCTCCGCAGAGCCGGGACTCTGGCCATGTGCCTCAATCGCCCGCTTCAGGCGATCGATTACTACGACCGCTCCTTGATCGGGGATCCGTTGAGCACCGCGGCGTACAACAATCTCGGCTTCTCCCACTACATCGCCGGCCATTACGAGGAGGCGGTGCGCGCGATTCAGAAGTCCATCGAGCTGGCGCCTCAGCGTGTGGGGGCGAGGGCGCTCCTGGCATTCACGCTCCAGGAGATGGGGCGTGGTGAGGAGGCCATGGCAGCGGCGAATGAGGAGACCATGGAGGTCTACCGAGTTTGGGGCCTCGCCATCATCCACCATTATGAGGGCCGGCACGACGAGTCGAACCAGATGCTCGCGCTGCTCGAGGAGAAGTACGCCGACGAGGCCGCCTACCAGATCGCCGAGGTCCACGCCGCCCGGGGCGCGGTGGATATGGCATTCGAGTGGCTCGAGCGCGCGTACCGGCAGCACGACGGCGGGCTCGCCGGCATGAAAGCGAGCGTCAACTTCCGCCCGATCCACTCCGACCCGAGATGGAATACGTTCCTGCTCAAGGTGGGGTTCGACGCCTAGGCGCGCGGGGCGCGTTCCGGGCGCGGCTAGCTGTGGATCGCGCGGCCGTCGACGGCCAGCGCGGCTTCCTTGAGAGCTTCCGCCAAGGTGGGATGGGCGTGGCAGGTGCGGGCCACGTCTTCGGAGGTTGCGCCGAACTCCATCGCGGCGACGGCCTCGGCGATCATGTCGCCGGCCCGGGGCCCGATGATGTGGACGCCGAGGATGCGGTCGGTGGAGGCGTCGGCGAGCACCTTCACCCGGCCGTCGATCTGGCCGAGCGCATGGGCGCGAGCGTTCGCGCGGAAGAAGAAGACCCCTTTCCGGTACGCAGCGCCGTCGGCCTTCAGCTCGTCCTCGGAGCGGCCGACCGTCGCGATCTCGGGCTGCGTGTAGACCACCCCGGGTATCGCGTCGTAGTTGACGTGTCCGTAGCCTGTGACGATCCCCTCGACACAGGCTATTCCTTCCTCTTCCGCCTTGTGCGCGAGCATGGCTCCGCCGATCACGTCGCCGATGGCGTACACACCTTCGGCAGCCTGGTAGTGGGCGTCGACCGGGACCCGCCCGCGCTCGTCGACTTGAATGCCGACCGACGCGAGGCCGAGCCCCTCCGTGTTGGGCGCGCGGCCCACGGCGACGAGGACGCGGTCAGCCTTGATCGGCTCCTGGCCCTCGCACTCGACCACGCAGTCCTTCCCCTTCACCTTCGCCGCTGTGACCTTCTGCTTGAGACGGATCTCCATGCCCTGGCGCTCGAGGAGCTTCTGTCCCTCGCGCGCGATCTCCGAGTCCATTCCGGGAAGGATGCGGTCGAGGTATTCGACCACCGTGACCTTGGCTCCCAGGCGGAGCCAGACGGAGCCAAGCTCGAGTCCGATGTAGCCGGCGCCGATCACCACGAGATGCTTGGGCACCGACGCGTACGCGAGCGCCTCCGTGCTCGAGCCGATCTTGTCGCCGCTCCACTCGACGCCGGGCAGGGAGGCGGGCTTGCTTCCCGTGGCGATGAGGATGTTCCTGGCCGCGAGGGCCGTCGTCTGGGGTCCGCTCTTCACGCGAACGCGCCCCGATCCGTCGATCGTGCCCACGCCCTTGTAGCGGGTGACCTTGTTCTTCTTGAAGAGAAAGTCCACGCCCTGCGTCCGGCCACGGACGACCTCGTCCTTGCGCTTGAGCATGGTCGGGAGATCCAGCTCGACCTGGCTCACCTTCACGCCGTGCGGCGCGAGCGCAGCCTTCGCCTCGTGGTAGCGCTCGCTCGACTCGAGCATGGCCTTGCTCGGGATGCAGCCGATCCGGAGGCAGGTCCCGCCGAGGGCTTCCTCGAGCTCGACGCAGCCGACGTCGAGCCCGAGCTGCGCGGCGCGGATGGCGGCGACGTAGCCTCCCGGTCCAGAGCCGATCACGACCAGGTCGTGCGATGCGTCGGCCATCTCAGATCCCGAGCAGCATGCGGGTGGGCCGCTCGACCAGCTCCTTGATGTGCTTCAGGAAGGCGACCGATTCGCGGCCGTCGACGATGCGATGGTCGTACGTGAGCGCCACGTACATCATGGAGCGGATCACGATCTGATCGTCCACGACGACGGGGCGCTTCTGGATGGCGTGGAGCCCGAGGATGCCGCTCTGCGGCGGGTTGATGATCGGGGTCGAGAGGAGCGAGCCGTACACGCCGCCGTTCGACACGGTGAACGTGCCCCCCTTGAGCTCGTCCAGGTGGAGCTTGTTGTCCCGCGCGCGCGCGCCGAAGTCCGCGATCTTGAGCTCGATCTCGGCGAAGCTCAGCCGCTCCGCGCCGCGGAGCACGGGCACGACGAGCCCCTTCCCGCCGCCGACGGCGATCCCGATGTCGTAGTAGTTCCGGTAGAGGACATCCTTGTCCCGGATCTCGGCGTTCACTTGTGGGAACGTCATGAGGGCGTCGATGGATGCCTTCACGAAGAAGGACATGAACCCGAGCTTGACTTGGAAGCGCTCCTGGAACGCCTCGCGCAGCTCCTCGCGCACGGCGATCACCTGGGTCATGTCGATCTCGTTGAACGTCGTCAGGAGCGCCGAGGTGTTCTGCGCCTCCTTGAGGCGCTGCGCGATCCGGAGCCGCATCGGGCTCATCGGCACCGCCTCTTCGATCCGTTCGCCCGTGTCGGGGGGCGGCGTCCATGCGGGGACCGGAGCGGCGGGCTTGGACGGCGCCGCGGGGGACGGCGCGGGCTTCCGCGTCATCTGATCGAGGACGTCCTCC
>DASTKC010000112.1:0-17256 GCA_035716085.1 Candidatus Eiseniibacteriota bacterium
CCGTGCCGCGAGTAAAAGGAACGACGCTACCAACGCAGCGGCCAAGACCGTGGAGTTCCGCGCGCCCTGCGGGGCGCGCGCATAAGGGGCGCGCACGGGAAGGATTAGACGCACGCAGTCTCCTCCAACAAGGGCAACGCAACCTCCAGCACCTGCTCGGGCGGAATCGACTCGAGCGTTGCGTCCGCGGCGCGCACGGAGCGCACGCAGCGCCCCACGGGCGCCCACTGCGCGGGATCCGACCATCCGTAGATCCCGACCGTCGCGCATCCGGTCGCTGCGGCGAGATGGAGCGGGCCGGTGTCGTTCCCGATGTAGAGCGCGGCGCGCGCGAAGCGGGCCGCGAGCATCGGGATCGCCTCGCCACGCACGACGGGTAGGGTCCGGCCGAGGGCGCTCGACGCGCGATCCACGCAGCCTTCGTCCTGAGGCCCTTCGATCCAGGAGATCTCGCATCCGCGCGCGAGGAGCGCTCGGGCCACCTCCGCGAATCGCTCCGCGGGCCAGCGGTTCTTCACCTTCCCCGCCCCGGGGTGCAGGTACACATGCCCGCCCGGAGCCCGCTCAAGGAGCGCGGCATCGGGCACGTAGGACGGAGGGGGCGGCACCGCGGCGCCGGCCCCCGCCGCGCGCGCGAGCGCGAGCGAGACCTCGGACTGATGGGGCTCTCCATCCGGGTACGGGACCATCTCGGTCAGCGCCGCGCGATCGCGCTCGCCGTAGCGCGCGGCTTCGAAGCCGATCCGTCGTGTGGCGCCCGACGAGCGCACCAGCCAGGCGGCGCTCTTCGAGTACGACACGGTGGTGAAGTAGATCGCGAGATCGGCGCGCGGGCCGCTCCGCGTGAGCGCCCCCACGAGCGCCCCCACGCCCTTCGTAGGCACCACGCGAACGCGATCCACCCAGGCCTGGCCGAGCACGGCGGGGGCGTTCTGGGGTCCGACGACGAGCGTGATGTGGGCGCCGGGGTAACGGTCGCGAAGCGCGCGAATGGCGGGAACGTTGAGGAGGAGATCGCCGAGCTGATTCTGGGGCCGGTAGAGCTCGATGCGCCGGGGTTCCAAATCGGACCCGCCCGGGGTCATTCCTTGCCGGGGGTTCGCTTGAGCTTCTCCAGCTCGAGCACCTTCACGAGGCGGTCATGGCAATCCGCCGGCATGGAGGGCGTTTCGAAGTGTCGATAGAGCTTGATGGTCAACGTGAGCGTGTCGAATTCGGCGCGGCAGTCGGTGCAGAGTCCGATGTGCTTCTTCATCTCGACGGCGACTTCCTGCTTCAGATCCTCATCGAGATACCCGGAGAGTGATTCGAGGACCTCCTTGCACGTCATCATCACTGGGCTCCCATGGCGCGCCGCGTTCGCGGCTCGGTGAAGTAGGTCGCGAGCCTGTTGCGGACCTTGAGGCGCGCTCGGTGCAGCCTGGACTTCACGGCCGCCACCGAGAGATCGAGGATCTCGGCCACTTCGGCATTGGACAGCTCCTCGATGTCGCGCAGCACGAACACCTGGCGGAATTCCGGGGGAAGGGCATCGATGGCTTCGGTCATCGCGGCTTGCGTTTCCTGGTTGAGCATCTGCTCGACCGGACCCGGGGCCCAGTCTGCGATATTGATCGGCGCTTCCCGCTCGTCGGCGTCGTCGATCGACACCGTCGGCAGCTGTCGCTTGCGAAGGCGCATGAGCGCCGAGTTCGCCGTGATCCGATAGATCCACGTCGAAAACGTGGAATTGCCCTTGAAGGACTTGATGCCGCGATACGCGCGAAGGAACGTGTCCTGAAGCACGTCCTCCGCGTCCTCCGGATTGCGGAGCATCTTCAGGGCCAGGCTGTACACCTTCGACTCGTAGCGGGACACCAGCTCGCCGAACGCACGCTCGTTGTCCTGTTGAGACTTCCGGACGAGCTGTTCGTCGGTCTCTGCTTCGGTCACGTCTTCCTCGCCCCTATCGATGCGTGGGAGCAAACGGTGGGTTCCCAGAAAAGTTCCTGAATGAGGCTACGGACCCCCCGGGGGGGTGTCAAGGCGAGAAGGCGGGGCCTAAACGGCGCCGACCCGGACGGGCTCTTCGCGCCCGAGGCCGTGGCGGCGCATCTTGCAGCGGAGGCTGCCGCGGCCGATGTGGAGGAGCCGGGCGGCTTCCACCACGTTTCCGTGCGTCCGGGCCAGGGCACCGAGGATCACGGCCTTCTCGACCGCGACGAGGGAGACCCCCTCGGATGGGATCCGGAGGTTCAGGTCGGACAGGCCGATTTCCTGCCCCGAGGCGTCCCGGGGCTTCGGGATCGCGAGCTCGTCGGGTCCGATCTCTTCCGTGCGCGCGAGGAGCACGGCGCGCTCGATCGCATTCATGAGCTCCCGGACGTTGCCGGGCCAGCCGTACCGCGCGATGTCCTTCTCCCCCGCGGAGCTCAGGTGCGCCTTCTTGCCGAGCTTCCGCCCGACGCGCTCGACGAAGAGGCGCGCGAGGAGCGCGGCGTCGTCGCCGCGGTCGCGAAGGGGCGGGATGGAGATCGGGACCACGCTGAGACGGTAGTAGAGATCCTCGCGGAAGCGACCCTGCCGCACCTCGTCGACGAGCGAGCGATTGGTCGCGGCGAGGATGCGCACGTCGACGGGGATGTCGCGGTTGCCGCCCACGCGCCGCACGATCTTCGAATCGAGGAACTTGAGGAGCTTCGCCTGGAGCGTGAGCGGCAGCTCGCCGATCTCGTCGAGGAAGACCGAGCCGTGCTCGGCCGCTTCGAAGAGACCCACCCGCTGCTGCGTGGCGTCGGTGAACGCCCCTTTCTCGTGTCCGAAGAGCTCCGACTCGAGGAGCTCGCGCGGGATCGCGGCGCAGTTGATCTCGAGGAACGGCCCGTGCGAACGCGGGCTCTCGCCATGGATGGCGCGCGCGAAGAGCTCCTTGCCCACGCCGCTCTCGCCGAGAAGGAGAACGGAGGTCGCGCTCGATTCGGCGACGCTCTGGGCGAGCCCGATCGAGTCCTTGAGCGCGGCGCTCTGCCCCACGATCCGGTCGAAGCGGAATTCGTCACGGACGCGCGCGGTCTCGCGCTGCTGGCGGGCCTGCTGCGCGGCACTCTTCCCCGCCGCCTTGAGGAGGCCGTCGATCGGGTCGAAGCGGACCGGCTTGAGGTAGAGATTCCGGATCCCGAGCTCGTTCATCTCGGCCGCTTCGGCGGCGGAGCTGCGGTCGAGCCAGAGCGCGAGCTGGAGGCGCGGATAGCGCTCCTTGACGCGCTTGATCGCGTCGCGGCGCTCCGCGTGATCGGGACCGCCGTTCTCGGAATCGCCGAAATCCAGGAGAGCCAGCCCGCAGGAATCCGCCTGGGCGTGCGCCAGGAACTCGGCCACGTGCTCGGTGACGAGCACCGGGCACCCCGAGTCCTCGACGTGCTGGACCAGGCGCTCCCGCTCGGACCCGGCGGGCATGATGATGCCGACGTTGAGATTCAAGGTGTTACGACCCCCACGACCCTGGGATGGGACGGACGACCCGACGCCTTTGCTATCGGCGTGGAGGGGGGAAACGTTTAGGGGGAAGTCGGCTGGGCTACGGGAGGTTGCCGGCCCTGGCCGGCGGCGGGGCGAGGGGGCTAGCGGGCGGGCTGGGGAGCCTTCACGGTCGCCGGGAAGCGCATCCGGAGCACCAGCTCGGCAAATCTCGGATCGGGACGGAGACGGTCCCATCGCGGATCGACGCCGAGCAGGACCATCATGTTGGCGCGGACCTCGAAGCCCCGATCGAGCTGCGCGAACGCCTCGTCGTCCAGGCCCAGCGCCTCGCACACGAGGGCCAGATCGAACGGCGAAACGTAGCGCCGCGAGGCAAGGTCGCGGAGCTCGTTGAGAATCGCCTCCGCTTCGGTCCGGCGCCCCATCTTCGCGAGCGCCCGCCCCATGCCGGAGAGGGCCCATGGGTTCCTCGCGGTCATCTCCCCGCCGCGGATCGCGACGCGAAGCGCCTTCTCGTATTCGCCCCGGACTTCGTAGATGGGCGACGCCCACAGGAAGGCGGTCGAGAAGTCGGGCTCGCGATCCATGAGTTCCTCGATGAACCGGACGGCGTCATCGACATGCCCTCCGAAGAAGTGCACCCAAGCTCGAGCCGCGCGAATGATCATCGAGAGCGGATCGAGCTCGTGGCCGCGCGTCACCGTCCGGATGGATTCCTCGTAACGGCCCATTGCGATGAGCATGTTCGCGTAGAACAGGTGGATGTACGCGCTGCCCTCGTTCAGCTCCAGCGCGCGACGGAAGCTCCGCTCGGCCGCCGCCCAGTCCCACTCGTAGTAATGCTGCACGTATCCGAGCGCCGAGTAGGCCTCGGCGAGCCGGTCGTCCATCCGGAGCGCCGCGTTCGCAGCAATCTTCGCCTTGGGAAAGCTGTCCCCCGGCGGCAGCGTGCCGTAGAAGCCGATCACGCAGTAGGCGTCGGCGAGGCCCGCGCGGGCGGTCGCCCATTCGGGATCGAGGTCGATCGCCTCGCGGAAGTACTCGAGGCTCCGGAGCAATCCCTCGTCGTTCCGCTTGTTCCAGTGCTGCCGGCCGCGCAGGTAGCTCTCGTACGCGCGGGGGTCGACGACGTGCGTCCGAGCGAGACGCGCCTCCTCCTCGGGCGTCACCTTCACGCGGATCTCCTGCGCGATCGCGCGCGCGACCTCGCCCTGGAGCGCCAGGACGTCTTTGAGATCGCGCTCGTAGCTCTTGGCCCAGAGATGGCGGTCCGTCGCGACCTCGATGAGCTGCGCCGTGATGCGCACGCGGTCCGCGTGCCGTCGCACGGAGCCCTCCACGATGGCTTCGACATTGAGCTCGCGGCCGATCTCCTGGAGCGTCTTCGTCGTCTTCTTGTAGCGCATCGCGGACGTGCGCGAGATCACGCGCAGCGCCTGGATCTGCGCCAGATCCGCGATCAGCTCCTCGGTCATGCCGTCGGCGAAGAACTCCTGCTCCGGATCGCCGGAGAGATTCTCGAGCGGCAGGACCACGAGGCCGCGGATGGATGGAGCGGTCGAGGTCGGGGTCGCCGAGGTGCCGTCCCCTTTCAGCTCGGTGATGACGTCGCGCGCGGTTCGAGGTCGGCGGTCGGCCTCCTTCTCGAGGAGGCGGGCGACGAGCGCCTCGAGGCGCGGCGGCACCGGGCGCAGGCGCGTGAGGGGCTGGGGGCGCTCGGTGAGGATGGCCTTCATGAGCGGTCCGGCTCCCATCGCGGTGAAGGGCCGCCGTCCGGCGAGCATCTCGTAGAGGAGCGCACCGAGCGCGTAGAGATCGGCGCGTCCATCCACGTCCTTCCCCTCGAGCTGCTCTGGAGCCATGTAGGGGAGCGTCCCCGACCAGGAGCCCGCATCCGTGAGCGCCATCGTATCGGCGGCATCGCTCGTCTGCAGGAGGCGCGCGAGCCCGAAGTCGAGCACCTTCACGCGTCCCTTCGGCGTGATCGCCACGTTGGCCGGCTTCAGGTCGCGGTGCACGACGCCCTGCTCGTGCGCCTCCTCGAGCGCCTCCGCGATCTGGATCGCGATGGGCGTCGCGTCGGCTTCGGAGAGGGAGCCCCGGAGGAGGCGCTGCGCCAGCGTCTCCCCCTCCACGTGCTCCATGACGAGGAAGTCGATGCCGTCCGCACAGTCGAAATCGTGGACGGTCGCGATGTTCGGGTGGCTCAAGCGCGACAGGGCCATCGCTTCCCGGCGGAAGCGGAGCCGCGCGGATTCGTTCGTGAGGATCGCGGGGGCGAGCACCTTGACCGCCACGTCGCGGTTGAGGCGCAGATCACGGGCGCGATAGACGACGCCCATCCCGCCGCCGCCGAGGCGGTCGATCAGCGTGTAGTGGGTGAGTGTCTTGCCGAGCACCTGGCCCCCGTGGATCCCGCGCTCCCGAAACCGCGGATGCGGTTCGGGGGCGGAATCGTATCACGGAGGGCCGGAAGCCGCGCGTGGCGCGGCGGCGCGCCTTACTTCGGCATCACGTGGCAGGTGGGCGCGATGCCGCGCTTCTCGAAATAGCGCTGGTGGTACTCCTCGGCGGGATAGAACGGCGCGGCCGGCAGGATCTGGGTCACGATCGAACGGCGGAAGCGCTTCGCCTCGGTCAGCTTGTCCACCGCTTCGTGCGCCTGGCGGTCCTGCTCCGGAGAATGTGTGAAGATCGCCGAGCGATACTGCTCGCCCACGTCCGGTCCTTGGCGGTTCGGCGTGGTCGGGTCGTGGTTCTCGAAGAACACCTGTACGAGAGTCTCGTACGAGACGCGCTCCGGGTCGTACGTCACCTCGACGGCTTCGGCATGCCCGGTGCGTCCCGTGCACACCTGCTCGTAGGAGGGGTTGACGGTGCGTCCGCCGGTGTAGCCGACCACGGCGTCGAGGACGCCCGGGATCGCGCGGAACATCGACTCCACTCCCCAGAAGCACCCGGCGGCAAACGTCGCCTTCGCGGGCTCACGGCTGGTCATGACTGGCTCCTCTCTCTCGAATGGGTACGGCTTCGGGTCTCACACGAGAGTACGCCGCAGCAACGGTGTTGAGACCGAAAAACGGAGCGCCCCGGGCTTGACTCCCGGGGCGCTGGTCCGTTTTGACTCTGAACGGGGCCGCTTGCGCGACTTCGTTACTTCACCACTTCGTAATCCGCGTCGACGGCTCCATCGCCGCCTTCGCGCTTGTCCTGGGGCGCGCCCTGCGGCTCACCCTGAGGCGGCTCCTGCCCGCCCTGGCCCTTCGACGCCTCGGCGTACAGCTTGCTCGAGACCTCGTTCCAGACCTGGGTCAAGGCTTCGCTCGCGCTCCGGATCTCGGTGGTGTCGTTCCGCTCGACCGCCTTCTTCAGCGTCTCGAGCGCGCTCTCCACCTTGCTCCTCGACTCGGCGTCCACCTTGTCCCCGAGCTCCTTGAGATTCTTCTCGGTCTCGTAGGCCAGCGCGTCGCCGCGGTTCTTCACCTCGATGTCCTCGCGCCGCTTCTTGTCCTCATCGGCGTGGGATTCCGCATCGGACACCATGCGCTTGATCTCGGTGTCGCTCAGACCACCGCTCGCCTCGATCTTGATCTTCTGCTCCTTGCCGGTCGCCTTGTCGCGCGCCGCCACATGGAGGATGCCGTTCGCGTCGATGTCGAACGTCACCTCGATCTGCGGGAGGCCGCGCGGCGCCGGCGGAAGGCCGGTGAGCGTGAAGCGCCCGATGGTCTTGTTGTCCTGCGCCATCTGCCGCTCGCCCTGGAGCACGTGGATCTCCACCTGCGTCTGGTTGTCGGACGCCGTCGAGAAGGTCTCGCCCTTCTTCGTCGGAATCGTGGTGTTCCGCTCGATCAGCCGCGTGGTCACACCGCCCAGGGTCTCGATGCCAAGCGAGAGGGGCGTCACGTCGAGGAGCAGCACGTCCTTGACGTCGCCCGCGAGGACGCCGCCCTGGATGGCCGCGCCGATCGCGACGACCTCGTCCGGATTGACTCCCTTGTGCGGCTCCTTGCCGCCGAACAGCTTCTTCACCAGCTCCTGCACCTTCGGCGTGCGCGTCGCGCCGCCGACCAGGATCACCTCGTCGATGTCGGAGGCCTTGAGCCCCGCGTCGGCGAGCGCCCGCTCCACCGGCCCCTTGGTGCGCTCGATCAGATCGTCCACGAGCTGCTCGAACTTGGACCGGGTGAGGGTCAGGTTCAGGTGCTTCGGACCGCTCGCGTCCGCCGTGATGAACGGCAGGTTCACGTCGGTCTGCATGACCGTCGACAGCTCGATCTTGGCCTTCTCCGCCGCCTCCTTGAGGCGCTGGAGGGCCATCGCGTCCTTGCGGAGATCGATGCCTTCCTGCTTCTTGAACTCGTCCGCGAGCCAATCGATGACGCGCTTGTCGAAGTCGTCGCCGCCCAGGTGGGTGTCCCCGTTCGTCGACTTGACCTCGAACACGCCGTCCCCGAGCTCGAGGATGGAGATGTCGAACGTGCCGCCGCCCAGGTCGTAGACGGCGATCTTCTCGTCCTTCTTCTTGTCGAGTCCGTAGGCCAGCGCGGCCGCGGTCGGCTCGTTGATGATGCGCTTCACGTCGAGGCCCGCGATCTTGCCCGCGTCCTTCGTCGCCTGGCGCTGCGTGTCGTTGAAGTAAGCCGGCACGGTGATGACGGCTTCCGTCACCTTCTCACCGAGATAGTCTTCCGCCGTCTGCTTCATCTTCTGGAGGATCATCGCCGAGATCTCGGGGGGCGAATACTGCTTCCCCTCGACGTCGATGACCGCCTCGCCGTTCTTGCCGTCCTTCACCGCGTACGGAACGTTCTTCGCTTCCTCGGCCACCTCGGCATAGCGGCGGCCCATGAAGCGCTTGATCGAGTAGATCGTGTTCTTGGGATTGGTCACGGCCTGGCGCTTGGCCACCTGGCCCGTGAGCCGCTCGCCGGTCTTCGTGAATGCCACGACGGAGGGGGTGGTCCGCGTGCCCTCGGAGTTCGAGATCACGACCGGCTCCCCGCCTTCCATCACGGCCACGCACGAGTTGGTCGTGCCCAGGTCGATTCCGATGGTCTTGCCCATTGTCCCTCCCATGGCCAAGCGCGGAGAGGCATGCGCCTCCCCGCGCCCTCTGGCTTTTTTTCAGACGCCGATCCGAGACGGATCGTGCGCTACGACTGCGTTCCCTGCGAGGTCTTGATGGGGATCTCGCGGGACTTGGCCTCCTCGGCCTTCGGTACGTTCACTTCGAGCACACCGTCGCGATAGGTCGCGGAAATGCGCTCCGGCTGAACCGCGTGGGACAGCGTGAAGGCCCGCTCGAACTGGCCGTACACGCGCTCCGTGCGGATGTAGTTGGCTTCCTTCTTCTCTTCCTCGCGCCGCTTCTCGCCGCGAATGACGAGCTGGTTGTCGGCGAAGGTGATCTTGACGTCCTCGAGCTTCATGCCCGGAAGCTCGGTCCGGATCGTGAAGCCTTCGGGATGCTCTTCGACATCCACGGCGGGCTGCCACGCCACGGGGCTACCCTGGCTTCGGCTCACCCCCAGAACCTCTTCGAATAGGCGGTTGAGATCGTTCTGAAAAGCGAAGGGGTCCCGCGCCGGGGTCCAACGAATGAGTGCCATGGTCGTACTCTCCTCCTCGTGCATGAACGTTGTTGGCTTCTCTCGGGAGCGGTTCGGGCCGCTCCCTGTTCCTGCCGAGAGGCAAAGCACCTGCTGTGCCAGAAGGCCCATGGAAGCTATCTCGCTGATGCTATGAGATTTAACCTCTATCTTACCCGACCACGAGGCAGTGTCATAATCGTACAGATGACCTATTTTGAAACTCGATTCGCTCCATAATGGAACCGAGCCTAGATTCGATACTGCTTCATCTTCCTCCACAGCGTCGAGCGGGAAATTCCGAGGCTCCGAGCCGTGCGGGTCGTGTTCCCCGCGAAGTGGGAGAGCGCACGGCGGATGTGCTCCTGCTCGATCTGGGCCAGGCTCATCGTCTCCGAGTAGGGAAACGCGTTCCCCTCGCCCAGCACGAGGACGGACGGCTCGCGGAAGGAAGGGGGGAGATCCATGTGGCCGATCTCGGGACCCTCGGCGAGGGTCACCGCCCGCTCGATCGCGTTCTCGAGCTCGCGGACGTTGCCCGGATAGTCGTAGTGGAGGAGCGCGTACTGGGCTCGCTCGCTGAATCGCTCCACCCGCTTCTTCAGCCTCCGCGCGAATCGCTGGCGGAAATAGTTCGCGAGGAGCGGGATGTCCTCGCGCCGGTCGCGCAGCGGCGGAAGGTCGATGTGGAATACGCTCAGGCGGTAGTACAGATCTTCGCGGAGCCGGCCCTCGGCCAGGGCGCGCTTCACGTCGCGATTCGTGGCGGCGATCACGCGCACGTCGATGCGGCTGGATTCGGCGTCCCCGACCCGCCGGATCTCGCCGTTCTGGAGGGCGCGCAGAAGCTTGGGCTGGACGGAGAGCGGCATCTCGGCGACCTCGTCCAGGAAGATCGTGCCTCCGTCCGCGCGCTTCAGGAGGCCCACCTTGTCGGAGATCGCACCGGTGAAGGATCCGCGCACGTGGCCGAAGAGCTCGCTCTCGAACAGCGTTTCCGGAATGGCGGCACAGTTGACGGTGACGAAGGGCTTGTGGGCGCGGGCACTCTGGAGATGGATCGAGGCGGCCACCATCTCCTTTCCGGTGCCGCTCTCGCCGGTGATCAAGACCGTCGACTCCGTCGGGGCCACCTTCTCCACCAGGCGGAACACGCGCTGCATCCGGGGACTGACCCCGACGATCTCCTGCGTGATCCCGCTCGGCTTCCGCTCCTCGTCCGTCTGGACGGTCGCCTCCCAGAGGCCGCGCGACGCGGGATCTCGCGCCTCGAGCTCCGCCGCGGAATCGGCCGTGCGCGCGGCGCGCGACGCCTCCTCCACGCCGGCGTCGACTCGGGACCCGGATCGTTGACCGATCCGCCCCGCTTTCCTAGGATGCGACTCGCCCGTTCGACTCACGGACGAGGGAATTCCACCATCGTGCATCGCACATCCTCTCCATCATTCAAAAACAGCCCATGATTCTCTTCTTCATTTCTGGAATTGTGCTCGTCGCGTTTGCGGCGGTGCTTCCACGGCTCGGCGATCTGGGATCGAAGGCGCACCTGCTCCTCTATCTCTGGGCGATCGCCCACGCCGCCTATCTCCTGGCCGCGTATCGCGCGCTCCGGGCCCCTGCGGGTGCCGCGTCCAAGCGCGCACTCGGCTGGATCCTCGGCATGGCGCTCCTGGCCCGGCTCCTTCTCATTCCGGCCGCGCCCACGCTCTCCGAGGACGCGTATCGCTATCTCTGGGACGGCTCGCTGACGCGAGACGGCATCAATCCCTTCGTTCACGCCCCCTCCGATCCCGCGCTCGCGGAGCGCCGGAACGACCTCTTCGCCCGGCTCAACCACGCCGACGTCCCCACGATCTATCCGCCCGCGGCGCAGCTCTTCTTCGGCGCCGTCGCATCGGTGCGTGCGACGCCGGCCGCGCTCAAGGCCGCGTACCTCCCGATCGAGATCGCGGCCTGGATCGCGCTTCTCGCGCTCCTGCGGCGCCGCGGCCTCGCTCCCGAACGGATCCTCCTCTTCGCGTGGAATCCGCTCGTCTTGGTCGAGAGCTACGGGAGCGGCCACGTGGATCTCCTGGCCGCGGCAGCTCTCGTCGTTGCGATCGCGCTCCTCGAGGCCGGCCGCCGTGTTCCGGCCGGCGTCGCGTGGGCCATCGCCGCTCTGAGCAAGTATACGCCCCTTCTCCTCGGTCCCACGCTCGTCCGGAAGAGGGCCTGGGCGCTCCTATTGTCGGCCGCTCTGACCATGGCGCTCCTCACGCTCCCCTTCCTCGGAGCGGGACGGACGCTTTTCCTTGGACTAGGGGCCTACACGGCGCACTGGGAGTTCAACGGACCTCTCTTCCCGCTCTTCCGGGCGGTGCTCGGCTCGGGCGATGCCGCGCGGCTCCTCCTGGCGGCGCTTCTCGTCGTGGCGGTCACCGCGATCTCGATTCGCGCGAGGACCGTGAGCGGCGCCGCGCTCGCGTGCCTCACGGCCTACCTCATCGCGAGCCCCACCGTGTTTCCGTGGTACCTCGTGCCGCTCGCGGCGCTCCTGCCGCTCCATCCGGACGCGGGCCTCCTTGCCGCGACCGGTCTGGTCGCGCTCACGTACCTTCCCCTGCCGCACTTCCGGGCCACCGGCGAGTGGACGCTGCCGTCCTGGATCCCGTGGATCGAATATGGAGTCTGGGCGCTCGTCGCCTTGGCGGCATGGCTAAGGACGCGCGCGGCCGCGACCCCGGCCGGATCTCAGGAGCGGCGCGAGGCGTGGGCCACCGAAAGCCCGCCCACGTAGAGGAATCCGAAGAGGTACAGAACGAAGAAGGGAAGCGGCGCCCAGAGGCCTGCGCGAGCGAGCGCCAGCATCGCCCATGCGAAATAGAGTCCGAACGCGAGCTCGAGGAGCACGTGCACGCGAAGCGGCGACCGGTACCGCTTGCCGCGCCAGCGGTCGCGCCGCGCTTCCAGCCGGAACTTCGGCGTCCGGTGGAAGGCTCCCGCCCGGCAGAAGAGACCCTCGAGGACAGCCCGCGTGTTGTTCACCGCGAGCCCGATTCCGAGCGTCATCACGAGAGGCACCCACCGAAGCCGCTTGAGCGCGGAGCCGCGCTCGACCTGCGCGAAGTAGGCGAGGACGGGGGCGGTCGCGGCGATGAGGAGCACCGAGTCCGCCGCCAGGAAGAAGACGCTCCGGCTCGAGTAGCGCGCGAGCACGACCGGATAGACGATGAGCGAGAGGAGAAGGAGCAGCACGTACGGGACGTTGGACGTGAGGTGGAACGTGGCCTCGAGCTTCACGCCGAGCGGCGCCTCGCTCTTCCAGATCCGCGGAAGGAGCTTGCGCGCGACCTGGATCGAGCCTCGAACCCACCGGTGCTGCTGCGCCTTGAACGCGTTCATCTCCACCGGGAGCTCGCCCGGGCAGCCGACGTCCCCCGCGAATACGAACCGCCATCCCTTGAGCTGGGCGCGATAGCTGAGGTCGAGATCCTCGGTCAGCGTGTCCGACTGCCACCCGCCCGCGTCCTCGATGCACGTCCGCCGGAGGATGCCGGCGGTGCCGTTGAAGTTGAAATAGCGATCCGCGCTCATCCGGGCGGTGTGCTCCACCAGGAAGTGCGCGTCGAGCGAGATGGCTTGAAGCCGGGCGAGGAGGGAGTAGTCGCGATTGAGATGCTTCCACCGCGCCTGGACCATGCCGACCCTCGGATCCGCGAAGTGCGGGACCATCCTCTTGAGCATGTCGGGCTGGGGCACGAAGTCGGCGTCGAAGATGGCGATGAGATCGCCCTTCGCGCGAGCGAGACCGTGCTCGAGCGCGCCCGCCTTGTATCCCGCGCGATTCCCGCGGCGGATGTGAACCGCGTCCACGCCGCGATCGCGGAGCGCCGCCACGGCGCGCGTCATCCGGCCGGCTGTCTCGTCCTCGGAATCGTCGAGCACCTGGATCTCGAGGCGTTCACGCGGATAGTCCACGGCCGCCGCGGCCTCGAGGAGCCGCTCCGCCACGTAGCGCTCGTCGTAGATCGGGAGCTGGATCGTGACGCGGGGCCATTCCGCGGGCTCGGGCGGGACCGCGGTGGGCCGGCGCTTTCGATACAGACAGATGAGATGGAGCCGGTGGAGGCCGTAGGCGGCCAGCACGATCCACACCGCGAGATGGAACCAGAGAATCGCGTTCGATCCCGAGGCGTGGCCGAGGTCCGTGAGCGTATGGTTCACCGCGACCATCATGAAACCTGCCGGAATCGTGTCAAGTCGAACTCGCGATCGTTGACCGCGGGGCGCGCGCTCTGTTAGCGTGCGACGCGCCGCATTGGGAGAGGGTCGGGAGGCTGGGAGGCACACACTGGCACGCGCGTTCGTCGTCGGAAACGGATCGGTCCTCGCCACGGCCGACATCTCGGGCTCGCTCCGCGAGCTCTTCCTACCCTCGCTTTCCCCCGGTCATCAGATTTTGCGCCGTCCAGCCAGGATCGGTCTTCTTCTGGACGGCACGCTCCGCTGGATCGACGACTCGTTCGCAGCTCGGCTCGGAGAGGGCGGCGACGCTCCGATCGTCGATCTAGCGCTCGCGTCCGAAGAGCTCGAGATCGAGGTGTGGCAAGAGACCTACGTCGACGTGCTCCTGGATGCGATCGTCCGACGCGTGCAGGTGACCAACCGCGCGGAGCGCACGCGCGACCTCAGGGTCGTCTTCCATCACGATCTCGCACTCGCGCCCGGCGAGCCGCGCGAAACCGTCCAGTGGGACGCCGAGAGCCGCGCGGTCGTGCATCGCGCCGGACGGCGCGTGGCCCTGATCGCTCTCGAGACGGCTGACGGATCCGGCGTGCCCATGGCGCGCGTCGCCTCGCGTGCATCCGCGAGCGCCGCCGGGGCGGAGGCGCTCCCGGGAGGCGTGCGTCTCGAAGGTCCGGCCGAGGCGAGCGGACTCTGCGACTCGATCGCCGGCGCTCCCCTGCCGCTCGCACCGGGTGCGTCGGGGCTCGTGACGGCGTGGATCGTGTTCGCCCCCACGCTTCGCGAAGCGCGGAAGAAGGACGCCGCGCTCAGAAAGGGGGGCGTGCCCCAGTCCCTCGCGCGGACGCGCGGGCACTGGAATCTCTGGGTAAGCCAGGGCTCGCGCGACCTCCCGGACCTCCCGGAGGACGTCCAGGCGCTCTACCACCGGAGCCTCGTGCTCCTCCGCCTGCATCAGGAGCCGAGCGGCTCGATCGGATCGGACCTCGAAGCCCCGGGCACGGCCGGCACCGACGGGTACGCGCCGCGAACCTGCCGCCATCGCGACGCCGCGATCGCGGCGGACGCGCTCGGACGCGCGGGCTATCACGGCGCGACGAGGCGCTATCTCGAGCACGCGGCGCGCGCGGCGCGCGAGATCGGTGTGATTCCCCCGGCGACCGACGCGGACGGCGCTCCCGTCGGACCGGGCGGCGATCCTGCGGGTCCGGCACTCGTGCTGTGGGCGGCCGCGCGCCACTTCGAGCGGGAGCGCGACGTGGAGTTCACCGCCCCGTTCTTTCGCGACGCGGTGCGCCCCACGGCGGACCTCCTCGCGTCCTCGCTCGATCCGGCGACCGCGCTTCCGGAATCGCCCGACCTCTGGGACGAGCGAGGGGGAAGCCACGCCTGGACGGCGGTTGTCGTGCGGTCCGGCCTCCTCGGCGCCGCGCGCCTCGCGGCCGCGTTCGGCGACGCGCCGCGCGCCCGCGCGTGGGCCGGAGCCGCCGACACGATCGCGCGCTCGATGACCAAGCATCTCTTCCGTTCGGAATGGGGACGCTTCGCGACTTCCCTCGCGCGGGACGGGCGCTCCTGGCGTGCGGAGTCCCGGCTCGACGCGTCGCTCCTCTGGCTCGGGCTCCTCGGCGAGGCCGAAGCGGAGGACGCGCGCGTGCGCGCGACGGTGGACGCCGTGAAGGAATCGCTGTGGGTGAGAACCGGCGTTGGAGGCATCGCGCGCTACGAGCGGGATCCCGTGGATGCGGTGGGCACGGATCTGCCGGACGTGCCCGGAAGCCCGTCGGTCGCGGCCACGCTCTGGCTCGCGCAGCACGGGATCCGAACCGCGCGCCGCGCGCAAGACCTCGATCCCGCGCGGACGCTTCTCCTCTGGTGCGCGGCGCGCGCGGAAGGCTGGGGAGCGCTCCCCGAGAGACTCCATCCCTACCGCGGAGCCACGACCTCGGCGGCGCCGTCGCTCCAGGCGCACGCCTGGCTCGTCTCGACGGTGGTGGACTACGCGGAGCGTCTCCGCACGCTCAGGCGGTGCGAGCGGTGCGGGGCGCCGGCGGGAACGGGGCGGGAGAAGCGGGTTGCGGCGCTCCTGGACCCGCTAGCGCCAGGTCTCGTCGCTCACTCGTAGCGAGAGGCCGAGCCGGAAGAAAGTCTCCATCGCGCCCAGCTTGTCCTTGTCGCCCCGCTGTCCTCCCTCGAGGCTGAGATCGATCGCGCCCCCACCGTCCTTCGTGCGAAGGCCGGTTCCGATCGAGGCCGCCCATTCCTCCACGGCGGCCGCGCCCCCGCCGATGTCGGTGGCGCCGGCGACCGGAAGTAGATCCGGCCAGCGGAGCACCATGAAGCCGAGGCGAAGTGGAATGCGCTGGAGGCCGAGTCCGGCGCGTCCCCCATTCACCGGCATCCGCTCCCAGCCGATCGAGTACCGCTCGAGAGGGCGGAAGGTGACGAGATCGCTCTGGATCGTCGACTCGCCGTAGTTCTGACGCCGGTACTGCCCCACGAATCGAGTGCGCTCGCGCGGCTTCAGCTCGAAACCAAGAACGATGCCCTCGGGAAGGCCGAGGGAGTTCGCGGTCTCCGTGAGCGAGCCGGCCGCCTTCTGACGCTCGGTGAGCGGGAGCCGCCGTCCGGTCTCGTAGGCAGCCCCGAGCGAGATCCAGGACTTCACCCACTGCGCTCCGAAGCGCCACCGGCCGAGCCGGTCCCAGGAGACGTCGAGCGTGTCGCGATTGGCAGCCAGGTTGGGATCGACGAACTGGCGCTGCCACTCCTCGTGGAAGCTGCCCCCGGCGACTTCGTAGTCCACCCCTGCCCGGAGACTCCGGCCGACCTTCGCGGCGGCGGTGACGCGGAGGAAATTGATCCCGCCGCGGCCGTCGATGCGAAGCACCGACGCGGCCCCCGTGCTCTCCGGCCTCGTCACCTGGAATTCACCGTTCGTCCCGATCAAGTAGCTCCCGCCGAGCACCAGGCCATTGGGGAGCCGCAGAACGAGGCGGACCGAGGGGAACGAGGACTCGTTTCCGGTCTCGTCGCCGTAGTGGAGCGTGGTGACCTGGCGGCGCGTCTGGAGGAGCGTCGCCTCGAGAATGAGATGCTCCGCCTCGGCGATGGAGGCGGGATTGACGAGTGAGAAGTTCGAGGGACCGTGCTCCGCCGCACCCGCGCCGCCGAGGGCTCGAAGCCGAGCGCTCTCCTCCAGCGTGGGCTCGCCGAGCCCGGCCGAGGAGAAGACGGAGTTGGCGCGCGCGGACGGAGCTGCGAGCGTGAGGCATAGAAGCGCCGCCAGGCCGAGGCCCATTCGCGCCGCGCGCGTGACCGTGAGCGCGCGCATCAGAAGCGTCCCGGCGGCGCGCTGGTCGTACCCACGCGCAAGAGCGGCAGGACCGCGGACTCGCGCGAACCGAGCCTGAGCCCCTGCTTCACGCTCGCGTTCCGTATCGAGAGGACGACTCCTTCGTTCAGCGTGGTCCAGCCGCGCGCGAGATCGGGCGGGAGTGGGATCGAGAGGGTGTCTCCGACCGGGAACGAGCGCACCACGAGGGCGACCGGTTTCGATCCGGTCGGGACCTGGGAACGATCGGTCGCGGTCTCGGACCATGGTCCGGTCACCTGATAGATCTCGATCGTGAACGGCACCACGGCGCCGCTGTCGCTCGCGGCCGCATACCCGGGAATCGAATCGATCACGCCGAAGACGAGCCTCAGATCGTTGATGGAGGCCCCCGGGCCAATCGCGGGAATCGGCCCGCGGATCGCGATGCTCGACTCGAACGGACCACCGAGGACGAGCGCGGTGTCCGATCCCGTGGCCGTTGGAACAAGTGGCGGGTGCAGGTAGAGATCGAAGGTCACCGTCGTGCTGACGGTGTCGGGGACGGTCACGCCTGCCACCTGCTTGGTGAACGGGATGCGCAGGCGCGCGGTGCGCGAGGAGAAGGCCGCGAAGCCCTGGATCGCGGACACCTGGAGCATCAGGGTG
>DASTKC010000113.1:0-8552 GCA_035716085.1 Candidatus Eiseniibacteriota bacterium
CCGCGGAATCCGCGCGATTACTCGCCCCGCCGCGAGCCGGACCGCGCGCTCAGGCGCCGCAATCTCGTCCTCGCCGCCATGCTCGACAACAAGCGCCTCACCCGCTCCCAGTACGAGGCCGCGAGCGAGGCGCCGCTCGGCGTCACGAAGACGCGCATCGACACGAAGGCGGCCCCCTACTTCATGGAGATGGTCCGGCAGTACGTGGAGCAGCGCTACGGATCGAACCAGCTCTACGAAGGCGGACTCAAGATCTACACGACGCTCGACATCGACCTCCAGATGGCGGCCGAGGAGGCGCTCGAGAAGCGCCTCACCGCGCTCGAGGCGAGGAATCAGTACAAGCGCACGCGCGCCGCGCTCGCCGCGGCCGCCGCGAAGGCGAAGAACCCGGAGGACCCGAAGACCAAGGGAAAGACCGATTACCTTCAGGGCGCCATCGTCTCGCTCGATCCCACGAACGGCCAGATCCGCGCGCTGATCGGTGGCCGCGACTTCAACGAGTCGAACTTCAACCGCGCCGTGCAGGCGAGCCGCCAGCCGGGCTCCGCGTTCAAGCCGTTCATCTACGCCGCCGCGATCGACAACGGGTTCTCCCCGACCGACGTGATCCTCGACACCCCGGTGTCGTTCAAGGCGGGGAACGGCATGGACTGGTCGCCGCAGAACTACGACCACAAGTTCCGCGGCCCGGTGACCCTACGCTCCGCGCTCGCGCACTCGGTCAACGTGCCGGCGGCCAAGCTCCTCCAGAAGCTCGGGACCGGAGTCGTGACGTCGTACGCGCGGCGGATGGGCGTGCGGAGCCGCCTGGGCAACGACCTGTCGCTCGCGCTCGGAACGTCGGAGGTGAACCTTCTCGAGCTGACGTCGGCATACGGCGTGTTTGCGAATCAGGGAATCCGGGTGCCGCCGAGCTACGTGCTCAAGATCGAGGACAAGAACGGCAAGGTGCTCGAGCAGACGCGACTCACCGCGGAGGAAGTCCTGAGCCCCGAGACCGCGCTCACGATGACGAGCATGCTCTCGAGCGTCATCGAGAACGGCACGGCGGCCGCGGCGCACGCGCTCGGCCTCAACGTGCCCGCGGCGGGCAAGACGGGGACGACCGACGACTATTCCGACGCTTGGTTCGTCGGCTTCACGCCGAGCCTCGTCACGGGCGTCTGGGTGGGCTTCGACCAGAAGCAGAAGATCGGCCCCGGCATGACCGGCGCCGCGGCCGCGCTGCCGATCTGGGTGGACGTGATCGGCGCGGCGACCAAGGGGAAAGCGCCGCAGGAGTTCCCGGTGCCGAGCGGCGTGGTGAGCGTGCTCATCTGCACACAGACGGGGCTCCTCGCCAACCCGTCGTGCCCGGAGACCGAGTACGAGCTCTTCCACGAGGGGCTGCAGCCGACGAGCTACTGCGACGTGCACACGGGCCAGACGCCGACGCCCGAGAATTACGACCTGCAGAAGACGGACAGCGAAGCTCCGCCCGAGGAGCGCCTCAGGCTCTAGCGGCCTTCCGCCCGCGCGACGCGCGCGGCTTGGCGCGGAGCTCGCGGCGCATGATCGGCCGCGTCTCGGAGCGACGCGCCACCTCCACGAACCCGGCCTTCCGAAACGCCCCGGCGAGTCCCGTGAACACCCACACGTCGGGCACCGAATCCTTCCGCGGCTCGACCGGATAGCCCTCCAGACAATCGGCTCCACGCGAGCGTGCGTGCTTGGCGGCGGCCTCGAGAAGCTTCACCGTGACACCCCGCCGCCGGTGCTCGCGCGCGGTGAAGAAGCAGGTCACCGACCAGACGGGGCGCTCGTCCACCGGCTTCAGCGTGCGCGAGCGATCGAGCCCTGGGTAGGCCGCGCGCGGCGCCACGGCGATCCAGCCGACCGGCTCCTTCCCGGAGTACGCGATGAGTCCGCTCGGCTCTCCGCTCCGGACGAGCGCGCGGAGCGCGCGGCGATTGCCCTCTCCCTTCCCCTGGCTCCACTCGCTGCGGCGAAGCCGCCACCACATGCACCAGCAGCCCGCGCAGGCCCCGCGCGGGCCGAAGAGCTGCTCGAGATCGTCCCATCGATCCGGCGTGGCGGGCGCCACGCGGATCGCGGCAGTCCTCCTCACCGTACTTCCTCGAGGATCACCGGCTCCTTTGCGGGCGCGGCGTCGCCGATCGCGAACGCGCGCCGCGCCGCCTCGGCCCACTCGGGGGCGGCGCGATGGGCTTCGACGAGGGCCATCGGCTCCCCCGCGCGAACGGCGTCGCCTCGCTTCGCGAGGAGCCGGACACCGACGGCGGGATCCACCTGGTCCTCCTTGCGCGCTCGTCCGCCCCGCATCGCGACGAGGAGCGTTCCGAGAGCGCGCGCGTCGATCCCGGTCACGTAGCCGGAGCGCGGAGCTGGGACCGGCGTCTCCACTTCGGCGCGCGGAAGGATGGAGGCGTCGTTCACCGCGCGCGGATCGCCCCCTTGCGCCTGCACCCACGCTTCCGCCCGGCGCACCGCCTCGCCCGATTCGAGCACGCGGTCGAGCCTCGCTTCGGCCTCGAAGCGCTCGCGCGCGATCTTCGCGACGAGGAGCATGCGCACCGCCAGCTCCTTCGTGACCTCCATGAGGTCGGGCGGAGCCTGGCCGTGGAGGAGCGAGAACGCCTCGGCGGTCTCGTTCGCGTTTCCGATCGCCTGTCCCAGGGGTTGCTCCATGGACGTGATCACGGCGTAACCGCGCCGCTTGAGCTCGTGCGAGACGTCGACCAGCTCGCGCGCGAGGGCGCGCGCTTCCTTCTCGGTCCGCATGAACGCCCCACCGCCGCGCTTCACGTCGAAGACGACCGCCTCGGTGCCTGACGCGAACTTCTTGCTCAGGATGCTCGCCACGATCAGCGGGATCGACTCGACGGTCGCGGTCACATCGCGGAGGGCGTAGAGCTCCTGGTCCGCCGGGTCGAGCTCCGCGGTCTGCCCCGCGATGACCAGACCGATCCGCTCCACCTGTGCCGTGAACTCGTCGATCGAGAGCTTCACGCGAAAGCCGGGAATCGCCTCGAGCTTGTCGAGCGTGCCGCCGGTATGCCCCAGACCGCGCCCGGCGATCATGGGGACGACCGCCCCGCACGCGGCCACCCAGGGAGCGAGCGCGAGCGAGACCTTGTCCCCGACGCCCCCGGTGGAATGCTTGTCCACGGTGGGACGACCGAGTCGCGACCACTCGAGCACGCGGCCCGACCGGAGCATGCTCTCGGTGAGCGCGATCGTCTCCGCGCGCGTCATCCCGCGGAGCGTGATGGCCATGAGGAGCGCCGAGCTCTGATAGTCGGGGACGGAGCCGTCCACCACCCCTCGGATCCAGCGCTCGATCTCCTCGGGCGTCAGCGCCTCGCCGTCCCGCTTCCTCCGGATCAGCTCCTTCATGGAAGCGCGGGCGTCAGCACAGCGCAGCGACGATCAGCGCGCTGGCTCGAAATCGCGGAACGGCCGCGGCAGGAGATCGGCGATCGGGATCTCTTCGTACCCTCCGTCCTTCGGCACGATCACGATCAGATCGGGGGCGCGCTCGTAGAGGATCTGGCGGCATGCGCCGCAGGGCAGGATGGGAGTCGTCGCGTTCGAAACGAGCGCGAGTCTTCGAAACTCGCGGGCGCCCCGCGCGACGGCGCCAAAGACGGCGTTCCGCTCCGCGCAGAGGGTGAGGCTATAGCTGACGGATTCGACGTTGACGCCGGGATGAATCGCGCCCGACGCGTCCTCGAGCGCGGCGCCGACCTTGAGACCGGAATAGGGTGCGATCGCGTTCCCGATCGAGGCGCGCGCCGCGGCCAGGAGGCGCTCGGCCTGAGCTGCGCCGGACGGGTCGCGAGCGCTCACGAGCCTCCGCTCGTCTTCTTGCGCGCCCGCTTCGGCTTCCCGTCGGTCTCGGGGACTTTCGCGTGATGCCCTTCGGGCGGCTCCACCTTGCTCAGATGGGCGAATTTCACCATCAGCCGGCGCCGTGAATTGTCCGGAAACGAGACCAGCACGGAATGCGATTCCCCGCTCCCGCGCGCCTCGAGCACGAGTCCGTCTCCGAACTCGGGATGCCGCACCCACTCTCCAACGCGGAATTCGTCGCTCATATGCCGGTCGTCCCTCCCTGGCCCGGTTCTACCGTCCCGTTCCGGCGCGGGTCTTGTACTGCACCTTGCGCCGGCGCTTCCGTCCGGCTGCAGAGCCGGATTCCGCCACCTCGACCTCCTGCCGCTCGCCGATCAGCGTCAGCACCTTGGGCGCGCTCCCTTCTTGAACGTACAAACGCACGACGCGCTTCCCCATGCTGCAGAGGAGATCGTAGGGAATCGTCTGCGCCCATTCCGCCACCTCGTCGAGGCCCAGACGCGCCCCCTGCTGCTCGCCCCAGAGCACCACCTCGTCGCCCAGAGCCACTTCGATGTCGGTCGCATCCACCATCGTGAGATCCATCGTGACCCGCCCCACGATGGGCGCGCGCTGCCCGCGGATCAGGACCTGGCCCCGGTTGGAGAGCTGCCAGGGATAGCCGTGACCGTAGCCGACCGGCAAGACGCCGATCCGGGTCCAGCGCTTCGTCGTGTACGTCCGCCCGTAGCTCACGTTGCGTCCGGGGGGAAGATCGCGGAGCTGCACCACGCGCGTCTTGAAGGACAGGATGCCTTCGACCTCGACCGATCGCGGAACCTCGCGCGTCGGGTAGAAGCCGTACGCCAGGATGCCGGGGCGCACCATGTCGAGAAAGGAGTCCGGCACGCTCAGGAGTCCCGCGCTGTTCGCCGCGTGGCGCAGAGGCACGTCGATGTTCCGGAGCTTCAAGGCGCGCAGGATCGTCTCGAACTTCCGAACCTGCTCCTCGGTCCCCGCGGTGTCTCCACGGTCGGCGTCCGGGAAATGGGTGTACACGCCCTCGAGCTTCAGATTCGGAAGGTGCACGACGCCCGTGATGAACTCGACCGCCTCGCTGTCGGACACGCCGGTCCGCCCCATGCCGGTGTCCACCTCCACGTGGAACCGGGCGAGGAGCTGCTGCGCGACGCACCGGGCGGAGAGCCGCTCGGCGAACTCCACGCTCGTGACCGACGGCGTGAGCCGGTGCTCGAGGATCTCGTCGACCTCCCCGAGGAGCGTGGGGCTCAGGATCACGATCGGGGCGGAGAGGCCGGAGGAGCGGAGCTCGATGCCTTCGTGGAGGGTCGCGACGCCGAGCATGGCCGCGCCGGCGCTGACCGCGTGATGGGCGATCTCGACCGCGCCGTGGCCATACGCGTCGGCTTTCACGACGAGGAGGATCCTTCTCCTCTCGCCGATCGCCGAGCGGATGGCGCCGAGGTTTCGGCGGAACCGATCGAGGTCGACTTCTACCCAGGTTGGGAATTCCATGTCGTATCGGCCTAACCGGCCGCTCCACCCCTATCATACGGCGATTGGGGAAGGCAAGCGCGGGGCGATTGGACTTCCCTCGAAGCGGACCCTACACTCGCCCGATGCCGCGCGACGAGAACGACCCCGGCTCCACATCGCCCCCGGCGTCCGACCGGGACGAATTCGCCGCCTCCGCAGCGGCCCTCCTCGACCTGGTCCGGCACCTCTCCGGCCCCGACGGCTGCCCCTGGGACAAGGAGCAGACCACGCGCACCCTGTCCCCCTACGTGGTCGAGGAGGCGCACGAGATCGCGGACGCCATCGCGGCGGACGACGCGCGGTCCGCGGCCGAGGAGATTGGCGATCTCCTCTTTCTGGTGACCTTCCTCGCGGTGCGGCTGGAGCGTGAGCACGGTCCGTCGCCGTCGTCGATCGCGCGGGCGAACATCGCGAAAATGATCGCGCGGCACCCGCACGTGTTCGGCGAGCGGAAGGACCTCGACGCCCAGGGAGTGCTCCGCCAGTGGGAAGCGGGGAAGCAGCGCGAGGCGGGGCATGCGTCGATCCTCGGGAAGAGTCCCGCGGGGCTGCCGGCGCTCCTCCGGGCGTACCGCGTGCAGGAGAAGGCGGCCTCGGTGGGCTTCGACTGGCCCGACGTCGAGGGCGTGCTGGCGAAGATCCGGGAAGAGGTGGACGAGACCAGGGCCGCGCTCGCGACCGAGGATCCGGCGCGCGTCGCCGAGGAGATCGGCGATCTCCTCTTCGCGGTCGTGAATCTCGCGCGCTTCGTGAAGACGGATCCCGAAGCGCACCTGAGGGCCGCCACCGAGAAATTCAAGAGGCGCTTCGATCGCATGGTCGACGCGCTGGGTCGCGAGGGCACGTCGCCCGAGCGGGCGACCCTCGCGGAGATGGACCGGCTGTGGGAGGAAGCGAAGCGGGAGGAGCGAAAGGGCTAGGACGAAGGCTCCGCTGTCTTGGCCGCGGTCTTCTTGTCCTCCTCGATCTCGGCCACGTAGTTCAGGCGCAGCTCGGTCAGCACGTGCTTCAGGAAGCGCGCCTCCTCGCCGGTCAGATTTCCCGACGTCCGCTCCTCCAGCATCTCCAGCATGTCGATCGAGAGCCGCGCCTGCGGCAGGTCGCGCTCGATCTGCTGACTGAACGGGCTCGGCATCTTCCCCATCTGCTGCATGGCGGCAGCCTGGAACGAGTGGATCAGCCCGAGGAACATCTCCTTCCGGGTCAGCTCCCTTGGCGCCGCATCGGGCGTTCCGCCGCCCGCCGTCGTTTCCTGATTCATCGCGCGTCTCTCCTCGCGGGATCTAGTGAATGCGCTCCAGGAGCGCCAGCGTCAGGTAGGACGTCTCTCGCGCCGCGAGGAGCACCGGATGGTCCCGGCTCTGCCCGCGCACGTCGACCATTCGAAACGCCGCGCCGGCCCGCTTGGCCGCGGAGCGGAGGATGTCGAGGAAGACGGGCGCGTCCACGTGGTGCGAGCAGGACGCCGTCGCCAGGACGCCTCCGGGCGGGAGGAGTCTCATGGCCGTCGCGTTCAGCTTTTCGTACTTGGCCGCCCCTTCCTTGTAGGCCTTGCGGCTCTTCACGAGCGAGGGCGGGTCGAGGACGATCATATCAAACTGCGCCCCGTCCCCCGTGAACCGCGTGAGCGCCGATTCCGTCTCTTCCTCGACGAACGTGACGCTCTTGCCGGGAGCGTTTCGCGCGAGATTCCGCCGCGCGCGCTCGATGGCCGCGCCCGAGCGGTCCACGCCCACCACCTCGGCCGCTCCCGCGGCCGCGCAGTGGAGCGAGAAGAGCCCGGTGTAGCAGTAGAGATCGAGCACTCGGCGTCCGCGCGCCTCCTGGGCCACTCGCTTCCGGTTGTCCCGCATGTCGAGGAACTCGCCCGTCTTCTGACCGCCCCGGAGATCCACCTCGATCACGTAGCCTTCATAGGGCGCGTCGATCCGGTCGGGCACGGTCCCGCGCTCGAGCTGCTCGAGCATCGGGAGGCCCTCGAGCGCGCGGGTTGGGGCATCGCGCCGGCAGCAGATCCCCGCCGGCTTCATCACGTCCATGAGGAGATCGAGGATCGCGTCCAGACGGCGCTCCACGCCGAGCGTGAGGCTCTGCACGCCGAGATAATCGCCGTAGCGATCCACGATGAGGCCGGGGAGGAAATCTCCTTCGCTGTAGACGAGGCGGTAGGTGGACTCGACGGGCAGGATGCGCTCGCGAAGCGCCTTGGCTTGCTCGAGGCGCTCGCGCAAGAGCGCGTCGTCGATCGCGCGCGCCCGCCTCGCGAAGAGGCGAACCGCGATCAGCGAGTGCGGGTTGTAGAGGCCGGTGCCAACCGTGCCGCCGCGGAAGTCCTCGACGAGCACTTCCCCGCCCGGCTCGGGCGAGCCCTCGATCGACGCGATCTCGTTGCTGAACACCCAGAGGTGCCCGGACCGAAGGCGCCGATCCTGGTTCTTGGCCAGGACGATGCGCGCCATGCCGTGCTCAGGCGCCGCGGCGAGAGGTTCGCGGCTTCAGATCCGGTGAAAGACCGAGATAGCCGATCATCTTGTTCACCAGCTTGGCAGCGAAGAAGTCGGAACCTGGCTGCCCCGGGATGGGACAAAGCTCCACCACGTCGCAGCCGACGACCTGCCGCCGCTCGCAGACGGCGCGGAGGAGGCGAAGCCCCTCGTCCCAGGTGAGGCCGCCCGGCTCCGGCGTGCCCACGCCCGGCACGCAGGCGGGATCGAACGCGTCGAGATCGACCGTGACATAGACCGGATTGCCCAGGTCGGCGAGCACGGCGTCGACGTCGAGCCCGCGCGCGCGGATCTCGCGGCCGAGGTGCACCGGCGCCTTCTCGGCGTGCACGTAATCCGCTTCCTCGCGCGAGACCGCTCGGATGCCCACGGCGACCGTGGAGACCCCAAGGTCCCGGATTCGCCGCATGACCGACGCGTGGCTCAGCTTCGTGCCCTGATACGAGTCTCGAAGATCGAGGTGCGCGTCGAGCTGGAGCACCGAGAGCCCGGGATAGCGGCGGAGGAGGGCGGCCACCGGCGCCAGGGTGAGCGAATGCTCCCCGCCCAGCGTGAACGGGATCTTCCCCTGCGCCGCCACCTCGCCGGCGACCTCCTCGAGGCGCCGCATGCCTGCCTCGATGTCCGCCGGCTCGACCTCGATCTCCGCGAGCG
>DASTKC010000114.1:0-6463 GCA_035716085.1 Candidatus Eiseniibacteriota bacterium
TGTGCGTGTGCGGCCGGAGCCGCGTGCCGGCCCCTGCCACCGGGATCACCGCGATCGGCTTCACTTCAAGAGCGCCTGCTTAAGCGACGTCACGCCAGGAAGCGCGCTCGGATCCGAGCCGTGGAGGAGTGCCAAGTAGTAGCTCACCCAGTCCCCCATGGCCACGCACCCGAGCACGCGGCTCATCGCATCGCCGTCCGGCGCTTCGACCGTCTCCACCTGCACGCCGCGTCCGGCCAGGTAGCGCTCGAGCCACCGGAACCGCGCGACGACGCGCGGATGGTCCCCCGGATCTCGGAGGAGCACGGCCGCGACGCTGCCGACCCATCCCGCCGGCGACGCGTACCCGTCCACTTCGTTGTGATTCATTTCCGGAAGCGGCGACGCCCAGGCCAGGTGCTTCGAATTCTCGTTCAGCTGCCCTTTCCAACGCAGCGACGCCGGCCCCAGCGTGCGTTCGTTCGCGATCAGGACCAGAGCCCGGTCGACCAAACGTAATGCCAATTGTTTGGCAGAGTTGCGCGATTGTATCACACCCCTCCCGCAGGCGGAAGCGACCACTTCCACGGCCTGGGCTGCGGCTTCGATCCTGGCTGAGCCGTCGGTCAGAAGGCCCCGGTGGCCGAGGACGTGGAGGAGCGTCGAGACGGAGTAGCCGAGCGCCGCGCGCGGGGGGTGTCCGGCGGGGAGTTTGGCCACGGGCACGCCGTCCTCCGCCGCTAGCCTCGAGAGCGCGCCCCCCGTCGACACGACGAGCGCGTCCTCGCCGCGTCCCCGCATCCGGCGATACGCTTCGAGGGTCTCCTCGGTCTCCCCGGAATAGGACGAGAAGACCAGGAAGTCCTCCGGCGCGATCCAGGAAGGCGGCTCGTAGTGGCGGCAGACGTGGAGCGGCGAGGCCCCCTCGCGATCGACGAGCCCGCGCGCGAGATCGCCGGCGATGGCCGATCCCCCCATGCCGAAGAGGACCACGCGTCCCGGGCGCCCTGGGTCGAGCCGGTCGAAGACTTCGCCGGCGATGCCGGCGCCCGCACGGAGCTGCGCGGCGAACGCATCGATCCGATCGCCCATGCCGTCCCGGTCGATCCGCGCCATCGCCTCCGCGGAATCGAGGATCTTCGGGTCCGTCACGCGATGAAGTAGGCGCCGTACCGGGCCGACATCTCCTCGGTCACGAGCGCGCGAACCTGGGCGGGGGTGTCGAGGGCGAGGCAGCGCTGAGCGAATTCCTCGGCGTCGCAGCGCGTGGATGCGTTCAGGATGGTCTTGATCTCGGGCACGAGGAACGGGCTCACGCTGAACTCGGTCAGGCCGAGCCCGAGGAGGAGCACGGCGTAGAGCGGCTCCCCCGCCATCTCGCCACAGATCCCGACCGGAATCCCGGCCTTCCGCCCGGCCTCGACCACGGCCTGGAGGGCGCGGAGGATCGCCGGGTGGAGCGGCTCGTAGATGGGCGCGGTCTCCTCGTTGCCGCGGTCGACCGCGAGCGTGTACTGGATGAGATCGTTCGTTCCGATGCTCACGAAGTCGGCCTCGCGCGCGAGGAGGTCGATCGCGAAGACAGCAGCGGGCGTCTCCACCATCACGCCGAGCGGGACGTGCGTGGCCATCGGCACTTCCTCCCGCTCGAGGTCGGCCCGCACCTCGAGCACGATCTGCCGCGCGCGCCGGAAGTCTTCCAAGCCGATCACCATCGGGAACATCACGCGCACCCGGCCGTGAACGGTCGCGCGGCATATCGCGCGGAGCTGCGTGCGGAAGATGTCCTCGCGCTGGAGCGAGAAGCGGAGTCCGCGCATGCCGAGGAACGGATTCCGCTCCTCGGGCGTTCCGAGATACGAGGCGAACTTGTCGCCCCCCACGTCCAGCGTGCGGATGGTCACGGGGCGCGGCGCCATGGCCTCGACCACCGTGCGGTAAGCCTGATACTGCGCGTCCTCGGTCGGAAGCGTGGAGCGCGAGAGGTAGAAGAACTCGGTCCGGTAGAGGCCGATCGCCTCGGCGCCGTTCTCGATCACGGACGGCAGCTCTTCGGGCACCTCGAGGTTCGCCCCCAGATGGACATCGACGCCATCCTGCGTCACGCAGTCCTTGTCCTTGATCGACGCCAGGTTCGCGGCCATTTCCCGGTAGCGGCGCTGCTTCAGCCGGTGCTCCTCGAGCACCTCCGGCTCCGGATCGAAGATCGCGACGCCCCGCGTGCCATCGACGACGGCCGTGGCCCCTTCGCGAGCTGCGTCCATGGCCTGCTTCAATCCGACCACGGTGGGAATGCCGCGAGCGCGGGCCATGATGGCGGTGTGCGACGTGCGTCCGCCCAGGTCGATCGCGAGGCCCAGGATCTTCTCCCGCGAGGCGAGCGCCATCTCGCTCGGCGCGATGTCGTAGGCGACCACGAGCGACGGAACGCGGAGGTCGCTCAACGTGTGCGAGCGGATGCCGCCCAGATGGCCGAGCACGCGGCGGCGCACGTCTCGAATGTCGAGCGCGCGCTCCCGGATGTACTCGCCGTCCGACTCCTCGAGCGCGGCGGCCACGACGCCCAGGATCTTGCGGTATATGTAGCCAGCCGAGCGGCGGTCGCGCTCGATCGCGGCCAGGGCCTGCGACGTGGCTTCGGGATCCTCGAGAATCGCGAGCTGGGGATCGAGGAGGTGCGCGTGCTCCTCCCCGGTCTCGAGCGCGATCTTCCTCCGGAGCTCGGCGACCTCGCGGCGGCTCGCCTCGATGGCGGCGCGGAAGCGGTCCTGCTCGGACTTAACCTCCTCGGCCGGGATGAGTCCGTCCTTCACCTCGATCTCTTCGGGATCGAGCACGTGGACCGGGCCGATGCCGATGCCTGGGGAGGCCGCGATGCCGGAGAGCGTGGTCATCATTCCTCGCCGAACTTGTCGTTCACGACTTTCACGAGCGCCGCGAGAGCCTGCACCTCGTCCGAGCCCTCGGCGCGCAGCGTGATCTCGGCCCCGCGCTCCGCCGCGAGCATCATGACGCCGAGGATGCTCTTCCCGTTCACCTCGAGCCCGTCCCGCGCGACGACGATGTGCGACGCGAACCGGGCCGCCTCCTTCACGAACACCGAGCAGGCGCGCGCGTGGAGACCGAGCCGGTTCTGGATCATCACGTTTTGCTCGACCATCGCGCTCTTAGAGCAGCCCTCCCAGTAGAAGCCCTGCGGCGAGCGCCGCGAGCGCCACTTCGACCACGCGTCCCGGCCACTTGAGAAGACCGGCCCAGCCAATCACCGCCCCAACGACGAGCGGCGCCGCTGTCGTGATCTTGGCCGTGGCGTCCAGACCCCAATCGATCGAGCCGAAGTCGAGGAATCGGATGACGAGCGCGAGGAGGGCCCCGTACCCGAGCGCCCCCGCGCATCCCAGCGCGTGGCCCCATTCCCTGAGGCGGAGCGATCGCAGAAGCGCCGCGGGCCGGTCCGCCTCGATGTATCCGACGTGGGTCCCGACGACGCGGAACGGCAGCGCGAAGGCATTGTACGTCAAAAGGGTGAGAAGCGGGCAGAGGAGCACGCGCCAGTCCGGTCCCAGGGTGGGCGCGGGGATGAGACCGATCGCGATGATGCCCACGAGACCCGCGAGCGGGCGGAGCGTGACCCAGAAGAAGGGGTCCCCCATCGCGGCGAGCGGGCTCGCCAGCGCGCGCTTCCAGGTATCGATCGCCTCGGCCTCCACCGGCTCGCCGTTGGCGCGACGCTCCTCCCAGCGCGCCGCGGCGCCGAGCACGTAGCCGGCGAGGATCGGGTGCGTCGCGAAGTAGACGAGATGCCGCCGGATCGCGCGAGCCAGATCGTTCCGCGCGGGATACAGCCGCTCGAGGACGGGCAACAGTGCGAAGGCGAAGCCCGGCCCCTGCATTCGCTCCGGCGTGAGCAGGGTCTGGATGTGGAGCGCGCGCGCGCCGGTGCGCACCAGATCCTCGGAACGGACCCGGATCGCGGCGGGAGCCTCTCGGACCTCGTTCACCTCGTTCAAGTCGCTCACGAGTTCGTTTGCCTCGCCATCGCGAGGAGCACGAGCGCCGCGGCCGCGCCGAGCGCCATCCAGCGTCCACCGGCCCGGCGGCTCCGCACGTGCGCGTGATAGCCCGCCGCGAGCGCCGCACCGAGCGTGGTCGCGAACACGAACCCGATCCGGCGGCCCGTGAGCCACTCGCCGAGCATGGGCAGCACGGCGATCGCGAGCATGAGCCCGAGCAAGGACCCCGCCCATGACCAGAACGCGCCGACCAGGAACACGCGACCCATGGCCATCCAGTAGAGGAGCTCGAACTTGGCGGCCGGTCTCCTCCCGGCCCTGACTCCTTCGAGGGCATCGAGGAGGGCGGCCTCGCCCTCCGCCGAATCGCTGCCCGCGAGCTCCTCCGCGCGAGCCACGTCGCGGCGGCTCCGCGCGCGGTGATACCCCATCACCCACCCTCCCGCGACCGCGGAGAGAAGCCCGGCCGCCACGCCCACGAGAACCCAGAGGCCGCCGCCGAGCGCGGCCGGGATCTGGCTGTGCAGGCGAACCATTCCGAGGAGCGCGACCGTGCTCCCGACGACGCCTGCGGTGGCGGTGTCGTGCTGACGCTGCGCCGCCGGGAGCGACGCGTCCGTGAGGAGGAGCTGGAGGATGGCGCCGACGCCGATCGGCACCCGCAGCGCCCAGAGCTCCCACTCCGGCCCCGGATTCACGAGGGCGCCCGCGAGGCAAGCGCCCACGATCGGCTGGCTCAGCATCGTGCTCCAGCCCGCAGCGCGGTCCACCGCGAGCACGCCGCCCAGGATCGCGACGCGCACCATCTCGGGGATCAGATTCAACGCTCCGAGCCTCTCGATGGAGCGTCGAGCCAGGATTCGATGGGATGCGATGGATTGGCGGGAAGATCGCGCGCGGCCACGCGCACGCCGCGCCCAAGGACGGCGCGGAGACGCTCCTTGTCCGCGTCGTCGAGGAAGACGTACGGAAGGACTTCGCGCTTTCCCGGCGCGTGATGGAGGCCGCCCACGTTGAGCTCGGTCAGCGGGAAGCCGCCCTCGAGGAGCCGCACCGCCTCATCGGTTCCGGGCATGAGGAGGATCGTCCGCTCCGACTCGATCTCGCTCTGGACCGAAGGCGTGAGCGCCTCCGCCACGGAGACGACCCGCCCGCGCGCATCGTCGGGAACGCCGCACAGACAGACCTCCGCGCGCAGCGCATCCGCGCGCAGCGCGTCGGACACGACGAGGTAGAAGGTCGGCTTGAGGGCGCGGCCCCACCCGTAGGCCACCTGGCCGTGGATGAGGCGATCGTCGATGCGCGCGAGGAGGAGCGGCACCGTCTAGAGGACGAGGATGCCCGCTTTGGCCTTCGCTTCCATTCGCGGCAGAAGCTCGTCCATGGAGAGCGTATCCCGGTAGTGGAAGAACTCGAGCAGCATGGGCAGATTGACTCCCGTGATGCGGCGGAAGGGGCGCTCCGACGGTGCGACGCGCCGTGACGCGATGCCGCAGCTCCCCGCGGCGAGATCCGTGAAGAGGACGACCGGCGCGTCGGGCGGGATCTCGGAGAGCCGGCCCTCGATCGCCGCGGTGAGGGCATCGGACGAGAGCCCGTTATTGCTGATCGTGATGGTATCGGTCTGTGGCCCCAGGATGGCGCCGACGGTCCGGACGAGCTCCTCCCCCAGAACTCCGTGGGTCACGAGGAGGGCGAAGGGGCGCGGGCCGGCCATGGCGGCCTACTCGACGTCGTCCCGCACGAGCGGGTTCGCCAGGAGCTGTTTCATGCGCATGCTCTCCATCAATCGGTCGTTGAGCGCGCGCGCGGGATGGTAGCCGTAGACCTTGACCAGGTGGTTGAGTGCGACCACTTCCGCGATGACGGTGATGTTCTTCCCCGGAAAGATCGGAATCGTGACGAGCGGGATCTGGACGTCGAGAGAGCTCACCATCTGGTCTTCGAGGCCCACCCGCTCGAAATCGCGCGCGTCGTTCCACTCCGTGAGATGCACCTCGACCTCCACCCGCTTCTGGCCCCGGATCGACCGGATGCCGAAGATCGATTGGACGTCGATGATTCCGATCCCCCGCACCTCCATCGTGTGCTTGAGCACCTCGTTGCAGGCGCCGATCAGGATGTCTCCGTGCCGCCGGGTGATCCGGACGACGTCGTCCGCCACGAGGCGGTGGCCACGCTCGACCAAGTCGAGGGCGGTCTCGCTCTTCCCGATCCCGCTCCGTCCGGTGAAGAGGAGGCCGATCCCATACACGTCGACGAGCGACCCGTGCACGGTGGTGTTCGGGGCGAAGACGAAGTCGAGAAAGGCGGTCAGCTGGTGGATGAAGGGCGTCGTGTCCTGGGGCGTGCGGAACACCGGGATCTCGTGGTCGTTGGCGCGTCCCACCAGCTCGGACGGGATCTCGAGGCCCTTGGCGACGATGATGCAGGGCGCCTGGAACTGGAAGAACCGGTCCAGGGCGGCACGC
>DASTKC010000115.1:0-2614 GCA_035716085.1 Candidatus Eiseniibacteriota bacterium
GCAGGCTCATGCTCCACAGGTCGAATCCCATTCATTCCAAACGACTTTCCTCGGTTTTGGCTGGTCTGGCCCTGACCCTGGCCACGGCCCTGCCGGCCCAGGCCCAGGACCGGGTGGTGCCGAACACCCCGGCCAAGCCTCGGGTGCCCATCTACGATCCGGGGCAGCCGGTCGAGCGGAAGGTTCTGAAGAACGGGGTGCGCCTCATCGTCCAGGAGCAGCGGACCAGCGAGCGGGTCGGCGGGGTGGTCGCCCTCCGGATGGGGACCCTGTACGAGAACGAGGACGAGAGCGGGCTCAGCCAGGTGCTCATGAAGTCCATGCTCGCGGCCACCGGCAGCCGGACGCCGGTGCAGATGCAGCTCGAGCTGACGGGCGCAGACAACGCGAAGCTCGCTTCGGGCGCCGGATCCGACATCGGCCAGATCTCCATCGGCACCACCCGGGAGCGCGCGTCGAAGGCGGTCGAGCTCCTCGCCGACGTGGTGCTCCACCCGGCGTTCCCCGATACGGCGTTCGAATCGGCCAAGGCGCTCTACCTCGGCAAGGCGACCGATGAGCTCGAGAGCCCCCTGGCCGCGTCGTACGCCCTGTTCCTCAACACGATGTACCGCGGTAGCGCGTTCGAGCGTCCCGCCTATGGCCTGGTGCACTCGATCGCGGCGGCGCGGCGCAGCGACATCGTCACGCTCTATCGTAAGCTCTTCGTCGGTGGAAACGTCACCGTCGCGTTCGTCGGTAACTTCGACGGCAAGAAGCTGATGGCGCAGCTCGAGAAGGCGTTCGAGGCACTGCCCGACGGCGCAGCTCCCGCGCGCGTCAGCGGCGACGCCGCGGTGGCGACCACGGACACGCTGGTCCAGGAAGAGCGGCCGATCCTCGCCAACGCGGTGACGTTCGGCTTCCCGGCTCCCGGATATGACGACCCCGACTATCCCGCCTTCATGGTCGTGGATTCCTACCTGCGGTCCGGCGATCGCTCTCCGATCACCTACTGGCTCCCCGAGCGGCAGCTCGCGACCGGAGTCGGCGTCCTCTATCCGCCGTATCCCAAGCGCTCCTCGGTGGCGGTCTACTACGGCGCCACGTCGGCCAACCTCCCGGCGGCGCGCGACACGGTCCTGTCGGTGATGCGCGGGCTCACGAAGAATCCGCTCGACGAAGGGGAGTGGGGCGTCCAGATCCGTCGCGTGCAGAACAGCTTCTTCGACGATCAAACGAATCCGCTCGTCCGGGCGCGCAATCTGTCCCGCTACGAGACCGAAGGCGTGGGGCTCGACTATCCCCAGCGCTTCGAGACCCGGCTGCTCCAGCTCAAACCCGAGGACGTGCGCGCCACCGCCGAGAAGTGGTTCACGCACTCCGTCGAGGCCATGCTCGTACCGACGCAGAGTGGGTCCCGCCCCTAGCGCCATTCGGCGCGTGGCGGGGCGAGGGGAGGGGGAGTGAACGATCCGGTCGGCCTGATCCTTCTCCTGCCGCCGCTGCTCTTCGCCCTCACGTTCCATGAAGCCGCCCACGGATGGATGGCTCTTCGGCTGGGCGATCCCACCGCGAAACTGCTCGGCCGCCTCACGCTGAATCCGCTCGCGCATTTGGACCCGCTCGGCACGCTCATCTTCATCATCCCGCCCCACATCGGATGGGCCAAGCCGGTGCCGGTCGACGTCCGCTACTTGAAGCACCCCCGGCGGGACATGATGTGGATCGCGCTCGCCGGTCCAGTCTCGAACGTGATCCTCGCGTTCGCCTTCGGAATGATCCTCCGGGGAATGAACGCCGTTTCGCACGACTTCACGAGCCCCGCCGAGCGCGCGCTCGTCAACATGGTCGCGTGGAGCGTCGTTCTCAACCTGAGCCTCGCGGCGTTCAACCTGATTCCGATCTTCCCGCTCGACGGCTCGAAGGTTCTGACCGGGCTTCTGAGTCCGACGGCGGCGGCGCGCTTCCAGCAGCTGGAGCCGGTGGGCCCGATCCTCCTTCTCGGTCTCATCCTCATCGGCTCGTTCTCGGGCGTGAGCGTGATCGGCACGATCATCTCGCCCTTCACGAGCACGCTGGGACGACTCTTCACGGGAGGCATCTTGTGACGGCGGCGCGCCCGCGCATCCTGAGCGGCATGCGGCCGACGGGGAAGCTCCACCTCGGGAACTACCTCGGCGCGCTCCAGAATTGGGTCGCGCTCCAGGACACCTCCGAGAATCTCCACATGGTCGCCGACTGGCACGCGCTCACCACCGACTACGAGCACGTCGACCAGCTCGAGCCGAACACGCGCGAGATGGTGATCGACTGGCTCGCCGCGGGCATCGACCCGGAGAAGAGCCCGGTGTTCATCCAGTCCCGCGTGAAGGAGCATGCGGAGCTCCATCTGCTCTTCTCCATGCTCGTCACCACGGCCCGTCTCGAGCGAAATCCCACCGTGAAGGAACAGGTCCGGGATCTGAACCTCGAGGAGACGGTGAGCTACGGCCATCTCGGGTATCCCGTTCTCCAGGCGGCGGACATCCTCCTCTACAAGGCGAACCTCGTCCCGGTGGGCGAGGACCAGGTGCCGCACGTCGAGCTGACGCGGGAGATCGCGCGCAAGTTCAACACCCTCTATGGCGAGGTC
>DASTKC010000116.1:0-11777 GCA_035716085.1 Candidatus Eiseniibacteriota bacterium
ATCGCGGCGAGCGTTGCCGGCTGGTGCTTCGCCAGCATCCTTCCCTGGCCGTCGCCGGTGGGGAAGATCTGGATCACCGACGCGATCGCCCCGACGACCACACCGACGCGCACGAAGAGCCGGGCCTGCTCCTCGTGCTGGCGCGTGATGAGATAGAAGGCGCCCACCCCCGCCATGACGAAGCAGCCGGTCAGGAGCGCGCCGTTCATGTTGTGCCAGTACTGCCAGAGTCCCCAGGGATTGAGGAGGAACGTCCAGAAGCTCTTCAGCGCGATCACGCCGCCCGGGAGCACCTCGTGCCCGACGGGATGCTGCATGAACGCGTCGGTCACGATGATGAAGAAGCCCGACAGCCAGGAACCCACGAAGACGGCCACCGCGCTCAACCAGTGGCCGACCGGTCCGAGCCGCTTCTCGCCGAACAGGAAGAGGCCGAGGAACGAGGACTCGAGGAAGAAGGAGAAGACCCCCTCCATCGCGAGCGACTGCCCGATCACGCCGCCCGACGCCTTCGAGAACTCGGACCAGTTGGTCCCGAACTGGAATTCCATCGGAATGCCGGTCACGACGCCCACCGCGAAGTTGATCGCGAAGATCTTCCCCCAGAAGCGCGCGGCGTGGTTGTAGCGCTCGTCTCCGTTTCGGAGCGCGATCGTCTTCAGGACCACGAGGAGGAGCGCGAGCCCCATCGTGAGCTGGGGGAAGAGATAGTGGAACGTCACCGTGAACGCGAAGTGGAGCCGGTGGACCGCGAGCGCTTGATCCATGGGTGTCTCCTCAACGGGACGAACTGGGCTCGAATGGGGGGAGCATAGCGGCGGGCGTTCAGGGCTGCCATGCTCCTTCCGGATGACGCGCCGCGCGCGCGGGCTTCGCGCCTGCTCGGCCCAGTGCTAGATTCGCGGCCCATGGACCGCGCCGACGTCACCCGAGCCGTTCAGCGGAACAGCATCGCGCGCTGGATCCGCCATCTCCTCCGCGGACATCAGGGGATCTTCCTCGACTACCCGGTAGAGTCCCGGCAGCGCTACGGGCACGGACAGCCGGCGCACCCGGAGCTTCTCCAGCTACTGGAGCAAGGGCGGGCGCGTTACCGGGATTTGCTCGAGCGCGTGGCAGGCTTGAAGGACGAGCTGGCAAGGATCCCGGTGCTCCCGGACCCAGGCTCCATGGAGCCGGCGTGGGTGAACGGATTCCTGCCGGGGCTCGATTCGGCTGCGCTCTACGGGATGCTCGCGCTCCAGCCGCCGAAAACATACCTGGAGGTGGGATCGGGGAACTCGACCCGGTTCGCGCGGCGCGCCATCCGCGATCATGGCCTGAGCACGCGGATCGTCTCGATCGATCCACATCCCAGGGTCGAGATCGATTCGATCTCGGATCAGGTCATCCGCTCGCCGCTCGAAGCCGTCGATCTCACGCCTATCCTCGCGCTCGGGCCGGGCGACATCCTCTTCCTCGACGGATCGCACCGCGTGTTCATGAATTCAGACGTGACGGTCGCGTTCCTCGAGATCCTGCCGCGGCTCGCGCGCGGGGTGCGCGTGCAGATCCACGATATCTGCCTGCCGTACGACTACCCGCTCGGATGGGAAGACCGCTACTACTCGGAGCAGTATGTTCTGGCGGCGTACTTGCTGGGTGGCGCCAAGGGTGCCACGGTCACGCTGCCGAACGCATTCGTGAGCGCGGATCCGGAGCTGTCGCGGATCCTCGAGCCGATCTGGAGCCGGCTCCAGACCGTCGAGCGACACGGCAGCTCGTTCTGGATGGAGATGTAGGCGCGCCGCGCGAGGCTACCGCGAGCTTCGCTCCGTCCCCAGCGGCGATCCGCAGAACCGCTCCACCACCTGCACAAACTTCTCTGGCTCCTCGTAGTAGGGCAGGTGGCCGCTCTTCTCGAACACCTCCCACTTCGAGTTCGGGATCAGGTTGTGGATCTTCCACGCGGTGCTCGGCGCGACGTTGAAGTCGTAGCGGCCGGTCATCACGATCGTGGGCATGGTCAAGGTAGGGAGGAGCGGCCACATGTCGTACTTGCCGAGGTCGGCATTCAGGGTTTCGTTCACCGACCGCGAGAATTTGTACGTGCTCGCCCTCGACATGAACTCGTCCCGCTTGGCGTCCGAAACGAAGAGCATCTTCAGGTATTCGTTCAGGCTCTCGTCGCCCGCCGCGCTGTCGCCTACCATCTGCGCGAAGTCGAGCCGGGCCTGCTTGTCGATCGCCTCGGGGTAGATGTTCTTGAAGATGAACTCGGTGTCCGTCCACTTGGGCGCCGCGGAGTCGACGATCATGAGATGCGCGACGCGATCGGGATGCCGCGTCGCGTACGCCATCACGAGGAAGCCGCCCCAGGAGTGCCCCAGGAGATCGATGCGATCCGCCTTGAGCTCCGCGCGGAGGGCGTCCAGGTCGGCGATCTGATCCGCCAGCGTGCAGGATTGACCCGCCGCGAGCGCACCGGAGCGGCCGTTTCCGCGCTGGTCGTAGATGACGACGCGCCGCTTCTTCGCGAGCGTATCCCACGCGTCCGAGCACAGCACATAGGTGTGATCGAACCCCGGTCCGCCGTTCACCATGACGAGGGGCCGTCCGCCCTCCTTCCCGCGCACCTCGTACCAGATGGTCGCACCGCCCTGCTTGAACGTGTGGCCAGGTCCCGAGGGTTGAGCGGGACGCGCCGTAGCGGACGAGGCGCACAGGGCGAGAGCGATCGCGGCGGCCATGGCCGCGGAGTGCGAACGACGGAAACCGGTCACGTCACACCTCCAAGGGTATCAGTCGAGAATCTGGTGAAGCGCCCCGCGAACGTCGTCCATGTTGACGTTGTGGCCCGATTCCTTCCAGAGGAAGCGTCCGTCGTCGGCGCGGATGACCAGGCCGTGCGACTTGATGTCGAGCGCGTTGAGCTCGCTCCGGGCTTCGGGCTCCGAAGCGTCGACGTTTCGCGCGTTGACCTCGCCCGGGAACTCCTGCGCGAGCCCGCTCACGGCGGGCTTCAGCTTCGCGCAGACCGCTCAGCCAGGCAGGTAGTAGTAGGAAACGACGACGTGCTCGGCCTTGCCGGCCGGAGGCTGGGGCGCTGCTTCATGCGACGCCTGCTGCGCCTTCCCACCTCCGCCGCAGCCAGCCCCCGCCACGAAGGCGGCGAGCGTGAGCGTTGCGAGGGATCCTGGAATCCGGGGCATGGAGAACCTCCTGGATAGGCCCATCCGCGTGGCGTAGGCTCGACGAGCCGAACGCCTCGAAGTTCCGTCCACGATACCACCGGAGGTCCGTCATGACCCACCCGAACGAAATCGACACGTTTCGCGCCACCTGGGAACGCGAGGCCCAGAAGGCGATCCGCACGATGGAGGCGCTGCCGCCCGACCAGTACGACTTCCGTCCCGATCCGAAGGGACGGTCGATCGGAGAGATGGCCTGGCATCTGAGCGAGATCGACGGATGCATCAGCTACGGCGTCGTGGAGCGGCGCTTCGACCTGCAGGACACCCTGCCGGAGCTCGTACGTCCGAAGGAGGTCAAGCTCCTCGCGCCCGGCTATCGCCGCGTGCACGAGCTCGCCATCGAGCGGCTGCAGAAGGTGCGGAACGAGGAGCTCGACGAGCGCGTCACGTTCTTCGACGGCACTCCGATGACGATCCGGGACGTGCTCTGGAATGTGCTCCTTCACCACCACATCCATCACCGCGCCCAGCTCGTGCTTCTCTGTCGGATGTCAGGTGGCAGGCCGCCCGGAATCTACGGGCCGAATCGCGAGGAGATGCAGGAGATCGTCGAGAAGATGAAGGCGGGGAAGGCCTGACCTACTGCGCTTGCTCGGCTTCCTCGCGCCCGGCGCGCGTCCATGTGGCCACGTCCTTGGATCGCATCGTGCCCTCGGGTGGGAGGCGAGCGTCGCGGAATCCGCGCGCGAGCGCGTCCAGGTAGGCGCTCCTCGAGAGGAGCGTTCCGCGGCAGACGCGCGGCGCATCGGAGGATCCGCGGCGCTCCGCCTCGAGCGCGCCTACGAGCGTGTCCCACACCCAGGTGGGGATGCGCTCCGCCTCGGAGGGATAGACGAAGAGGAACAGCACGAGGTGGCTCAACAGGACGAGCCGGTGCGGCCGGAATCGCTCCAGCAGTCGCGACCAGTCCATCTCCGGCCCGCGCGCGAGTATGAGATGGAGCACGTCCGCTCCGTCGAAGCGCTCGCGTTCCATCACGAACGCCTTCGACCAGATCATCTCCTCGGGCGGGCTCAAGAAGACGGTGTGTCCCAGCACGGAGCCCTCGACGGCGTACTCGAACCAGGACGGATCGACGTTCGCGATTCCATTCCCTGAGCTCCAGATCAAATCCACGTACGCGCGTCCCTTGCGAATCTTGCCGAGCCAGTGCGGGAACGTGACCTCGGTGCGATAGCCCAGGGCCTCGAAGTGCTTGAGCGCGCGCCGCGCGTCCTCGGGCGTCATGAAGACGTCCAGGTCGCGCGGTGCGCGCCCGATCCCCGTGTGCCGCTTCATCGCATATCCGCCCCCCACCATGAACGGAATGCGCGATTCGAGGAGGAGCCGGAGGGCCTCCGTGAAGAACATCTTGGCCGTCGGGCCCGTTTTCTGCTTCACCGTCATACACATCCCCTAGCTCCGTTAAACCCGGAGGCTCCGCCAGATGACTGACACCGCTAGGCTTACGACCGTCAAGGTCGTCGCCGTCGCCGATCTGCACTACACACCCGAGGCTGAGGCATCGGTCGTGCCAACGCTGTACGAGGTGGCGGACCAGGGGGACATCCTGCTCGTGTGCGGCGACCTGACCCACCACGGTCTCGTGGAGGAAGCGGTGGCCCTCGCGCGCGCGGCGGAGCGCGTTTCGATTCCCATCCTGGCCGTCCTCGGCAATCACGACTTCCATTCCGGCCAGGAGGAGGCGATCAAGGGCGCGCTCCGCGGCTCTCGGATCCAGGTCCTCGACGGCGACGTGGCCGTGGTTCGGGACGTCGGCTTCGCGGGGGTGAAGGGGTTCGGGAGCGGATTCGGGCGCCGCGTGCTCGAGCCCTGGGGCGAGGCCGTGATGAAGGAATTCGTGCGCGTCTCCGTGGACGAAGCCACCAAGCTCGGGTCAGCGCTGGCGCGCCTCAAGTGTGAGCACAGGATCGCGCTCCTCCACTACGCTCCGGTCGTCGGCACGGTGGACGGGGAGCCACCGGAGATCCATGCCTTCCTGGGGAGCAGCCGCCTCGAGGAGCCGCTCAATCGCCATCAAGTTCGCGCCGCCTTCCACGGCCATGCCCACCACGGCCGTCCCGAAGGCCGGACGTCGACCGGAATCCCGGTCTACAACGTCTCCCTGCCGCTTCTTCGGCGCACCCGGCCGGACCGCCCTCCCTGCCGGGTCCTCGAGCTCCAGGTGGCCCCCTCGGCCTGACCCGCCGCTTCAGTCGAGAACGCCCCTCCCCCTGCCGATAAGGAGTCGCGAAAGGGGGCCCTCCCATGTCTCGATCGATACTCGCATTGTTGATCGCCGTATCCCTGGCGGCCGGATGCGCCGGCTCCGCCAAGCTGTCGAAGAAGAGTGAAGAGAAGCTCGCGTCCGGCGACGCGTGGAAGGCGTGGCAGCTCGCCATCCGCGCGCTCGACAAGGAGCCGGGCAACCCGCGGGCGCAGACCGCCGCGACCAAGGCCGGCACCTCCATCGTCCAGGATTGGCAGCGGAAGATCCGCGCGTACGCCGAGCTGGACAGCGCGAAGGCGGCGGCGGAGGTTCTCGCGCTGACCGAGTTCCGCGGTGAGGCAGCGCGGTACGCCACGATCCCGGTGGGCGAGAGCTGGGCCGCCGAGGAGCGCACGCTCCGGCGTGCCGGCGCGCGCATCCACTACAACCTCGGCGTCGAGGCCGAGAACGCCGGCCGTCCGAAGAAGGCGTGCACGGAGTTCTCCGAGGCGCGCAACTACGTGAGCGACTACCGCGACGTCGTGAAACGCGAAGACCGCGCGGCGAGCGACGCCATGACGCGCGTGGCCGTGATGCCGTTCCGGGCGATGTCGGACGATCGCTCGTTCGGAGCCGAGCTGGCCCAGGCGTGGCAGGACGATCTCGTCGAGAACCTGGCGCCGCCCACGACGCAGTTCACCCGCGTCGTCTCGGGGGACGCGGTGCGCCGCTCGATGACCCTCGCCGATCTCGACGACGTGTCGCGCGAGCAGGCGATCCGTATGGGGAGGAAGTCCGGCGCCGAGCGCGTGGTGTGGGGATCGGTCGGGGCCGTGAAGTCGACCACGAAGCTCCATCTCTTCCAGGACAACGTCTGGCGTCGCGTCGTGGAGCGCGGTCCGAACGGGACCGAGGTGACCCGCTGGGTCGAGGTGCCGATCCAGGTCGTCGCTCGCGTGCGCGACGTGAAGGTCGCGGTGGACTACGAGGTGATCGACACGCGGAGCGGAACGTCCCTCGTGCACCGGCATCTCGATCGCTCGAGCTCGGCGCGCGTGGTTTGGACTTCCGACCGCTTCGACGGCGATCCGTCGAGCTACGTGCTGGTGTCGGAATCCTTCCGCTCGGCGCATCCCGATCGCGCGAAGGAGATCGAGACCCGCTGGAGCGACGCCTGCGGCGCCGGCACCACGCTGGTGCAGGTGCTCGAAGCGCGTAGGAACGCTGGCTCGTCGGGCCGCTACGCCCGCCAGGCTCTGCCTCGATTCGCCGCGGGAGCAGCGTTCGTCTTCATGGAAGATCTCCCGCCGGCCGACGATCTGGCTCTCGCGGCGCTCACGCAGAGCTCGCGCTCGGTGCGCGACGATCTCGTGAACATGGACGCGGTGGACGACGTGGATCTCGGCGTGGTGGTGCCGGACGCGGCGACGCGCTGACCTAGGACCAGGGCCCCTTCGAACGGGCGCGGCGGCCGGTGACCCGGCACGCCGCGCCCGTTATCATGTCCAGGCCGTAGCCATCCCCACCCGACCGCGAGGCCCTACTGCCACCCGAATTCCTGCTGTACGTCCTGGCCGGATTCCTGGCCCAGCTCGTCGACGGCGCGCTGGGGATGGCCTACGGCGTCACCGCCTCGAGCCTCCTCCTCTCGTACGGCGTTCCTCCTGCCGCGACGAGCGCGACCGTGCACGCGGCCGAGTGCTTCACGACCGGCGTGTCGGGGCTGTCCCACCACTGGTTCCGGAACGTGAACGGCGCCATGTTCCGAAAGCTCCTCTGGCCCGGGATCGTGGGAGCCGTCGTGGGCGCGTATCTCCTCACGTCCATCCCCGGCGATCGCTTTCGCCCGTTCATCGCCGCCTACCTGCTCGTCATGGGGGCCGTGATCATTCTCAAGGCGTTCCGGCCGTTCCCCCCGACTGCCGCGACCACGCACTTGGGCGTGCTCGGCTTCTTCGGGGCTCTCGTCGATGCGATGGGAGGCGGCGGCTGGGGCCCGGTGGTCGCGAGCACGCTCATCGTGCGGGGCCACGACGTGAAGAACACGGTGGGCACCGTGAACGCCGTGGAGTTCTTCGTCACCGTGGCGGCGTCGGTGACCTTCTTCGTCACGATCGGGGTCTCGAACTGGCCGATGATCCTCGGTCTGGCCCTGGGCGGGGTCCCGGCGGCGCCGCTCGCCGCCTGGGCCTGCAAGCGGGTGCGGCCACGGCCGTTGATGGTGGCTGTGGGGTGCCTCGTCATCCTCCTGAGCGCCCGCACCCTCCTCAAGCATTTCGGGGTCATCTAAGGGGTCACAACGGGGCCTGGCTGGAGTAGGATAGGTGGCCCTTGCCGTCGCCGACGGGGGTCCGGCGTCGAAACCCACACCGAGGAGGCACGACAGATGAAGCGTACCTTGCTTGCCCTGGCACTCGTTCTCGCAGTTCCCATGATCGCGATCGCGCAGGATGCGGCGGCGCCAGCCGCGTCGAGCACGCATGTCGTGCTCACGCCGCCCGACATCAAGTGGGGCGCCGCTCCCGCGGGTCTCCCGACCGTGGCGACCGCGGCCGTGCTCCAGGGCAATCCGGGAGAGGCCGGACAGTTCACCGTGCGCCTGCGCATTCCGGCGAACACGAAGGTCATGCCGCACTTCCATCCGACCGACGAGAACTTGACGGTGATCTCGGGTCAGTTCCTGATCGGGATGGGCGACACGTTCGACCAGAAGACGATGAAGGCGATGCCGCAGGGAAGCTTCGGGATCCTTCCCGCCACCATGCACCACTACGCCATGGCGAAGACCGCGTGCGTGGTTCAGATCCACGGCATGGGACCGTTCGGGATCACGTACGTCAATCCGAACGACGACCCGCGGAACGCTCCGGCGGCTTCGAAGTAAGCTCAGCAGCACTCGCATGAAGAGACAGCCCCGGCGGCTCCGGCCGCCGGGGCTCGTTCATTGCCTGGCCCGCGGGACGCACCGCGAGCACCGCCATGAAGCCGAAGCGAAGATAATCGCGCTCCACCACGACCTCGGGCTGTCGCACGGACGCCGCGATCCGCACGTCCCCAGCCTCGTACTCCTTCTCCAGCGAGAGGGGAAGCGTGAACGGCTTGAAGAGCGCCGCTGGGAGCCGGAAGGAGATCTTGGTGCGCGCCAGGCGCCGGACCTTCGCCATGACGGTGTCCGGGTCCATGGCGATGCCGCACTTCAAGAGCTTGTCCTGCTCGACCAACGCGTCGCGCATGCTGACGAACGAGGAATCGGTGAGCTCCACCGGCAGCGACAGGCGGTCGCGCTGCACCACGGGACGGCCCGCGACGCTCGAGTCGGCCGCCGCGAAGCGAATGGTGGTGCGGAGCGTGTGCGTGAACGGTTGGACCTGGCCCACCAGCGTGTCGGCGTACTCGAAGCCGCGGCAGACCACGCTCACGAGAGCCTTCGGGTCCCATTCCAAATCGAGATCCACCCGTCCGTGTCCCTCCTGCACTTGAATCGGCCCGGCGATCTCGAGACCGTCGGGCGGAAGGAGTCTGATCTCGGGATCGCCCGTCACGCGAAGATGCCCGACGAGATGGGTGACTCGAAGGCTCCCTTTGATGCGTCCCGCCTCCACCTTGCCCCCGAGCAGCTTGACGCGGAGGGTTTCGTCCAGGTGCTTGTGGATGTTGGGATCGAAGTCGAGCCGCGCTCCCTGGAGGTACGTGCGAGCGATTCGATTCCAGAGCGTCTGGAGGACGGGGCGGGGCACGACCACGACAATGTCCCGGTCGGAGGCGATGAGACCCTTCCAGAGCGGATCGTGCGACGCGAGATCGAACGCCTTCGAGAGGAGGGTGTCTCGCATCGCGGCGCCGCGTCCGCTCTCGTAGAGCCGGCGCGCCTGGCGCTCCATGCCGGCCCGGTTCGCATCGGTGAACGGGATCCACTCGGCGGGGTGCGGGCGATGCGGCTCGCCCGACGCGGTGTCGGGCTCCAGGGCGAGGCTCAGCACGAAGCGGTTCTCGAGCACGGTGTAGGCCGATACGCTCACGGCGAGGGGAACCCGGCGCTGCGGCAGCGAGATGTCGCCGGTCAGATGCGGGAATGTGATCGCTTCCTCCAGGCGGATCGGGATCTCCAGGCTGAAGCGGTCGCGATTCCAGTCCTCGATCCGAAGGCCGCCGAAGAAGCGCGCCGCCGGGTTGAGAAAGCGCTGCGCCAGGCCGGTTCCCGCCCGGACCACGTGGGCTCCCGTGACGGCGAGCCCGGCCCGGAGCGTGCCCGCGCCGGGTCGGAACTCCAGGACGTCGATGTGGGTCTGGAGCTCGAGCACCGCTTCGACCGGCGATGCGTTCTGGCCCAGCATCCGCGCGCGGCCACGGAGCGTGATGAGCGCGAGCCCGTTCCTGAGGTCGAGGCTCGCCTGCGTGAGGACCGCCTCGTAGCGCCCGTCCTCGAACGTGCGGTGGATGGGGAGCGACCGTTCGAGGACGTCGCGCAGGAAGACCTCGCGAAGCGCGATCTGGGCGTCCCCCTGCGGAAGGAGCGAGCCGAAGCGCTCGCGCGCGGCATAGAGGTTCAAGCTCACGATCTCCTGCGCCGCGCGGCTGCGCTCGAACTGGACGAGGGGATAGGACTCGTCGAGCCGCCGCCAGAGCTGGAACCCGGCCACCACCGCGAGCACGAGCGCGACCCCCGCCAGGATCAGGCGGGCGGTGCGGCTCAGATAGAAGCGGAACGGGCGCGGCTCCATCCCTCAAGCGTACGCCTATGACCGCCAACGGACGGGATCCGATCGTCGTGATCGGCGGGGGAGCGGCGGGATTTCTCGCCGCGATCTTCGCGGCGCGCGGCGCGCGGGAGGCGGGACGCCGCGTTCTCCTCCTCGAGCGGACGCACGAAGGCGGGCGGAAGATCCTCATGTCCGGGGGAGGCCGGTGCAACGTGCTCCCGTCGGAGCTCGATCCGCGGCGATTCGTGACGGCCTCCTCGCCCAACACGATGAAGAAGATCCTCCTGTCGTGGCCGCTTCGCGAGCAGCGCCGCTTCTTCGAAGAGGAGCTCGGGATGCCGCTCGCGCTCGAGGAGGAGACGGGGAAGCTCTTCCCGATCTCCAACAAAGCGCGCGACGTGCGCGACCGCCTGCGCGATCTCGCGTCGCGCGAGGGGGCGGATCTCCGTTTCGATTGTCTGGTGACGTCGCTCGCGCCGCGCGAGGACGGGTGGAGGATCGGGCTCGCCGGCGGTGGCGAGATCCGCGTGTCTCGAGTCGTGATCGCGACCGGCGGTCTCTCGGTCCCGGCGACCGGGAGCGACGGCACGGGACTCGATCTGGTGCGCCGTCTCGGCCACACGATCCACGACACCTACCCCGCGCTCACGCCTCTCACCGCGCGGCCGCATCGCTACGCGGCGCTCACCGGCGTGTCCCTTCCGGTCACCCTCGAGGCGCCGCTCGAGCGACGCTCCTTCGTGACGCACGGAGGATTCCTCTTCACCCACAAGGGCTACAGCGGGCCCGCGGTCCTGAACGCGTCCCATCTCGCGATCCTCTCGCGGCGCGCGGGAGGGCCGGCGCAGCGCTTCACCGTGCGCTGGACGCCGCTTGACGCCGATGGATGGGATCAGGAGCTTCGCTCCGGGGAGGGCACCGTGCTCGCGAGGCTTCGCATGCGGATCCCCGCGCGACTCGCCGAGGCGCTCCTCGAGGACGCGCGCGTGGACGGCGCGACGCCGCTCGCGCAGCTCAAGAAGGACGAGCGCCACCGTGTGATCGAGGCGCTCACGCGCCATCCGCTCCCGTGGTCGGGGGACGAGGGATACGTGAAGGCCGAGGTCACCGGCGGTGGCGTGGCGCTGGACGAGGTCGATCCCCGCACGCTCGAGAGCCGCGTCGCCGCCGGGCTCTTCCTCTGTGGCGAGATCCTGGACGCGTTCGGGCCGATCGGCGGCTACAACTTTGCGTGGGCGTGGGCCACGGGTCGCGCCGCGGGGCTTGGAGCGGCGACCGCCCACGTGTCGTAGACTGAGGCGATGAGATTCGCGCTGTTGCTGGTCTTCCTCGTGGGCTGCGCCACGCCCTCCTATGTCGACGCGGAGGCGCCGCGCTCTCCGACGCCAAAGTCCATCGACGCGCCGGTGCGCGTCGAGACTGTGGCCGAGGGTCTCGAGCATCCCTGGGGCCTCGAGTTCCTTCCCGACGGACGCATGATCGTGACGGAGCGCCCGGGCAGGCTCCGCATCGTCACACCGGACGGCCGCCTCTCCGAGCCGCTCTCGGGCGTGCCGCGTGTGTTCGCTCAAGGCCAGGGCGGTCTCCTCGATGTGGCGCTGAGTCCCTCGTTCGAGCGGGACCGTCTGATCTATCTTTCGTTCTCGGAGCCCGAGG
>DASTKC010000117.1:0-10652 GCA_035716085.1 Candidatus Eiseniibacteriota bacterium
TCCCCAGGGCGATCCGGCGCACATCGAACTCCTCCGCCGCGGCGACGAGCGCCTCGGCATTCGAGCCGGCGGCGAGCGAGACGAGCCGGATCCGGTCATGGAACTCGCGCGCGATGGCGAGCGCGGAGGCGCCGATCGATCCGGTCGCGCCGAGGAGGGCGACCTTGATCACGGCGTCACCACCTGGAAGAGGAGGTAGTAGTAGACGATGGGGGCGGCGAAGAGGAGGCTGTCGAACCGGTCGAGCACACCGCCGTGTCCCGGAATCAACCTGGAGGTGTCTTTCAGCTCCGCGTCGCGCTTCAAGAGCGACTCCACGAGATCGCCGAGCTGGCCGAACACGCCCACGAGCGCGCCGAGCACCACGGCGTCGAGCGCCGTCAGGTAGTGCGCGAACCAGATCCGCGCCAGGAAGGCGGCTCCGATCGACGCGAGCAGGCCGGCGATGGCTCCTTCCAGCGATTTCCCGGGGCTCACCGAGGGCATGAGCTTGGTCCGTCCGAATGCGCGCCCCACCACGTAGGCGGCCGTGTCGCAGGACCAGACGAGCATGAACGGGAGGAGCGCGTAGGACATCCCCTCGTGGTACGGGCGACGCGTCGGGAACGGGAGCTCGCGGAGCGCACCCAGATGCGTGCCGAGCCAGCCGATGTAGAGGAATCCGAGGAGCGTCGCCGCGCTGTTCGCGACCGCCTGCTTCCCTGCACCGCGCCGAAGCTCCGCGAGAAGGACCGCGCCGACGAGGATCGTGAAGAATCCGCCGACATGCCACTCCTCCACCCGATGCGTGCGAAAGCGGAGGTAGACCCCGATCGGAAGGAGGAGCACGGCGAGCATGCCCGACTTCCAGTGGGGTGAGAGGCCTTTCGCCTCGAGGAGCAGATAGAATTCGCGGAGGCCGAGTCCGACCACGGCCATCGTGAAGAGGAGGTACGGCACGCCGCCGATCCACGCAAGCAGGACCAGGAGCGGCAGGAACAGAGCCGCACTCAGGAGCCGCGCGGGTAGCGAGGCGTCCCGGGTCGCCGCGGCGACCCGCGGCGGTTCAATCGGCGCGGCCGAAGCGCCGGCTCCGGTGCTGGAAGTCATACACCGCCTGGTAGAGGTGTTTCCGACGGAAGTCGGGCCACAGGGTATCCGTGACCCAGAACTCGGAGTAGGCGGCCTGCCAGAGCAGGAAGTTCGAGATCCGGAGCTCCCCACTCGTGCGGATCAGGAGATCGGGGTCGGGCAGTCCGTCCGTATCCAGCCGGTGGCGGAAGAATTCCTCGTCGATCGAGGCGAGCGGGATGCGGCGCTCGCGATCCGCCTCCACGATGCGCCTCGCGGCGTCCACGATCTCGGCACGCCCCCCGTAGGAGAGTGCGAGTACGAGCGTCATGCCGGTGCTCGAGTCGAGGAACGTGCGGGTCTCCTCGAGGATCTGGCGGCTGTGCTCCGGGAGGAGGTCCACCCGGCCGATCGTGCGGAGCCGGACGTTGTTCTTCTTGAGCTCGTCCCGCTCCTCGATCAGCACCTGCTCGAGGATTCGCATGAGCCCCTTCACCTCGCCCTTCGTCCGCTCCCAATTCTCGAGCGAGAAGGTGTAGAGGGTCAGGACCTTGACCCCGAGCTCGACGCACCCCTCGACCACTTCACGCACGGAGCGGCGTCCCGCGCGGTGCCCCATCAGACGCGGCAGCCCGCGGCGCTTCGCCCAGCGTCCGTTCCCGTCCATGATGATCGCGATGTGACCGGGGACCGGACGCCGCAGGACCTGCTCGAGCGTGACCGCGTGGCTGGAAGGCTTCATCGAAGTCGGCACCTGGAGGGCCGCGACGGGCTCGGCTGTGGCCTCGTCCGACACGGGGGCGGCGGCCGTCTCATCGTCCCGGCCCGGGGGCTGGCGGAGGACGGCGCGTCGCGGTAGCAGGATCAGACCTCCATGACCTCGGCCTGCTTCTTGTGGAAGATCTCGTCGAGAACCGCGATGTACCGGTCCGTCACCTTCTGGACCTGGTCATGGGTCTTCTTGCCGTCATCTTCGGAAATCTTGTGCTCCCGTTCCAGCTTTTTCAATTCGTCGTTGCTCTCCCGGCGGACGGTTCGGACGCGTACCCGCCCGTCCTCCACGATCTTGCCGAGCACCTTGACCAGGTCCTTGCGGCGCTCCTCGGTGAGGGGCGGGAGGGCCAGGCGGATGACCGTGCCGTCGTCCACGGGATTGAGCCCCAGGTCCGACTTCTGGATCGCCTTCACCACCTCGGGGACGATGTTGCGCTCCCACGGCTGGACGACGAGGAGCCGCGCCTCGGGCGCGCTCACGCTCGCGACCTGCTGGAGCGGGACCGGATTGCCGTAGTACTCGACGCGGATGGAATCGAGGAGCGACGTCGTGGCCTTGCTGGTGCGGATCGAGGCGACCTCGTGCCGGATCGTCTCGACCGCCTTCTTCATCCGTTCTTCGGCGTGCTTCACGAAATTCGGGTCCATCCCTTAGACCTCCACGGCCACCCGGGTGCCCACCGCTTCTCCCTTCAAGGCGCGGGCCAGATTGCCCGGAACGGTGACGTTGAACACGAGGAGCGGAAGGTGGTTCTCCATCCCCATGGTGAACGCCGTCTGATCCATGACGCTGAGCCTGCGATCGATCGCTTCTTTGTACTGAAGCACGTCGAAGCGGCGCGCCGCGGGATTGCGGCGCGGATCCTCGGTGAACACTCCGTCCACCTTGGTCGCCTTCAAGAGCACGTCCGCGCCGATCTCGACCGCGCGAAGAACCGCGGCGGTGTCGGTCGTGAAGTAGGGATGCCCCGTGCCCGCGGCCAGGATGACCACGCGCCCCTTCTCGAGGTGGCGCACCGCGCGGCGGCGGATGTAGAGCTCGGCGAGGGTCCGCATCTCGATCGCGGAGAGGACGCGCGTCGCGATCCCGCGGCGCTCGAGCGCGTCCTGGAGCGCGAGCGCGTTCATCACGGTGGCGAGCATCCCCATGCTGTCGGCGGTGGTCCGGTCGATCTGGTCGCCGTGCGCCGCGGCTGCGGTCGCGCCGCGCATCAGGTTCCCGCCGCCGATCACGATGCCGATCTCGGCGCCCCCGTCGTGCCCTTCCTTGATCTCGTCGGCGACGCGTCCCAGAGCATCGGGATCGATCCCCATGCCCTGGTCACCGGCCAGGATCTCGCCGCTCAGCTTGACGAGAACGCGCCGCGCGGGTTCCACGGGGATCAGGCGTCCCCGATCCGGAACTTGGAGAAGCGCCGGACCACGATGTTCTCGCCCATCTTCGCGATCGCCTGGTCGACCAGCTCCTTCACCTTGCGGTCCGGATCCTTGATGTACGGCTGCTCGAGGAGGCAGATCTCCTCGTAGTACTTCTCGATCTTGCCGTCGACGATCTTCTGGAGCACCGCCTCGGGCTTGCCGGTCGTGAGAGCCTGCTCCATCAAGATGGCCCGCTCGCGCTCGATCATGCCCGGATCGATGCTGTTCCGATCCACGGCCTGCGCGTTGGTCGCGGCCACCTGCATGGCGATATTCCGGACGAGATCGCGGAAGTCGTCCGTGCGGGCCACGAAGTCGGTCTCGCAGTCGACCTCGAGGAGCACCCCGAGTTGGTCGCCGGGATGGATGTAGGCGTGGATGAGGCCCTGCCGGGCCTCGCGGCCGGCCTTCGACGAGGCGCGGGCCATGCCCGACTTGCGGAGCACGTCGATGGCCTTCTCGAGGTCGCCCGCGACCTCGGACAGGGCCTTCTTGCACTCCATCATCCCGGCGCCGGTCCGCTCGCGCAGCTCCTTGACGAGCGAGGCGGTGATCGTCATTCGAAAACTCCTTCCTTCAGTCGGTTGGTGCTACGGGAGAGGACGTCAGGCGTTCGCGACCGCGCTCGGCTCCGCGGGCGCTTCCTTCGCGGCCAGCTCCGCGGCCATGTCGGCGCCTTCCTGAGCTTCCTGGCGCGCGGACATGAGCGTGTCGCTCACGAAGCGCGCGAACACGCGGATCGCGCGGATCGCGTCGTCGTTGCCCGGGAGCGGATAGTCCACCACGTCCGGGTCGCAGTTCGTGTCCACCACGCCGATCACCGGGATCCCAAGGCGATTCGCCTCGGCCACCGCGATGCGCTCCTTCTTCGTGTCGATGACGAACACGGCCGACGGGAGCTGCGCCATCTCCTTGATGCCGGTGAAGATCTTCACGAGGCGGGTGCGCTCCTTGTTGATCTGCGCCTGCTCCTTCTTCGAGAGCTTCTCGAGCGTCCCGTCCGCGTCCATCTTCTCGATTTCCTTGAAGCGGCGGATGTTCGACTTGATGGTCTTGAAGTTGGTGAGCATGCCGCCGAGCCAGCGCTCGTTCACATAGGGCATGGTGCAGCGCCCGGCCTCTTCGAGTATCGCGTCCTTGGCCTGGCGCTTCGTGCCCACGAAGAGCACGCTGCCGCTCTTCTTCCCGATGCCCTCGAGGAGCTGGCGCGCGTCGTGCAGCGCCTTGAGCGTCTTCTGGAGATCGATGATGTAGATGCCGTTCCGCTCGATGAAGATGAACTTCTTCATCTTGGGATTCCAGCGGCGGGTCTGATGCCCGAAGTGGACTCCCGCCTCGAGCAGTTCCTTCATTCCGATATCGGCCAAACGAACACCCTCCGGTCTTGATCCTCCGCCCCATCGATCCGCGCGGTGTCCCGAAGGTCGGGAGACCGGCCGTCGCGGCCCGGAGCGTGTGAAGTAGCGGCCCCGAGCGGGGCCGCGGCTTACGACTGTGCTGCGATTACCGCTTGGAGAACTGGAAGCGCTTGCGGGCGCCAGCCTGTCCGTACTTCTTGCGCTCCTTCATCCGCGCGTCGCGGGTGAGGAAGCCTTCCTTGCCGAGGAGCCCGCGAAGGCTCGGATCGGCCGTCTGCAGCGCCCGCGCGACGCCGAGCGAGATCGCTCCCGCCTGCCCCGCGTGTCCGCCCCCGTGCACCGTCGCGTGGATGTCGTACTTCTCGACGAGATTCCCCGCCACCAGCGGGCCGATGGCCTGCCGGCTCAGCGTGATCCGCGAGAAGTAGCGGTCGAGGTCGACGCCGTTCACGAGTCTCTTGCCGGTGCCCGGCACGAGGCGCACGCGCGCGACCGAGGTCTTGCGCCGCCCGGTGCCCTGAACATGGTTCGCCAAAGTTACTCTCCTCCCTTGAGCCGGCCATCCAACCACGGAAACGGACGCGGCTGCTGCGCCGTGTGCGGATGGTCGGATCCGGCGTAGACCTTGAGCTTCTTGATCATGGCGCGGCCGAGGCGGTTCTTCGGGAGCATTCCCTTCACCGCGAGCCGGATGATCTCATCCGGCTTCTGCGCCTGAAGATCGCGAAAGCGCGTGAGCGTGTGTCCGCCCGGATAGAGCGAGTGGCGGAAGTACGTCTTGTCATCGCGCTTGCGTCCGGTAACGCGCACCTTTTCCGCGTTGATCACGACGACGTGATCACCCACGTCCAGGTGCGTCGAATAGGTCGGCTTGCGCTTCCCCTTGAGCACGCTCGCGATGTCGCTCGCAAGCCTGCCCAGGATCTGTCCTTCGGCGTCCGCGACGTACCAGTCCTGTACGATCTCCGCGGCGCGCACGGAATACGTGCCCATTCCCTTCCTCCAAGTGTGAGACGAATCGAGCGCAAGAGATTATCAGGGGCGGGTTTTGGTGTCAACCACGCCCCCCAGATCGTAGGCCGGTCCCCTCTGGACCCCCCGCTCCGTGACGATGGCCCCGATCCAGCGGGCCGGGGTCACGTCGAAGGCGGGGTTCTCCGCCCGTATCCCCGTGGGGGCGAGGCGCATGCCCCGGATGGCCGTGACCTCCTCGGCCGACCGCGCCTCCACGGCGATCTCCGCCCCGTCGGGGATCCGGGGGTCGATCGTGGACGTCGGGGCCACGACCACGAACGGGATCCCCGCCGCATGAGCGGCTAGGGCCAGCCCCAGCGTCCCGATCTTGTTGGCCGAATCCCCGTTCCGGGCGATCCGGTCAGCCCCCACCAGGACCCCCTCGATCCCCCCGCGGAGGATCGTGTGGGCGGCCGCGGAATCCGTGATCAGCCGGAACGGCACCCCCGCCTCCCGAAGCTCCCAGGCGGTGAGCCTGGCGCCCTGGAGGAGCGGCCGGGTCTCGGTGGCCCACACTTCGATGCCGTTCGGTCGCCTCCGGTGGAGCTCGAGGAGCACCGCGAGCGCCGTGCCCCCTCCACCGGTCGCGAGCGCGCCGGTGTTGCAGTGGGTCAGGAAGCGGGTCTGGGTCGGAAAGAGCGATGCCCCGTGCTCCGCCATGGCGCGCGAGGCCGCGCGATCCTCGTCCCAGATCGCGAGCGCCTCGTCGCGCACCCGCGCGGTCAGGTTCTCGGAGTCCTTCGCGACGGCCCGGCGCGCGGCGCCGAGCACGCGATCGACCGCCCAGGCCAGGTTGACCGCGGTGGGGCGCGAGGCGACGAGGAGCCGTCCGGCGTCCTCGAGCCACTCGAGCTGTTTGGAGGCGCTCCCCTCTCGAGTCGCTTCGACCGCGAGCGCGAGCGCGGCCGCGATGCCGATGGCCGGCGCTCCGCGCACCGCGAGCCGGGAGATCGCGTCCGCCATCGCGCGCGCGTCCCTGATCTCGATCATCACCTCGCGATCGGGGAGGAGCGTCTGGTCGAGGAGGAGAACGCGGTCGCCCTCGAAGCGAAAAGGATCCCGGCTCACACGCGTCCGGCTCGCTCGACGAGCAGTCCGAGGAGATGCTTCAAGTAGCTGAGCGGGAGTCCGACCACGTTCGAGTAGGACCCTTCGATCGCCTCCACGAACACGGCCCCCTTCCCCTGCACCGCGTAGGCGCCCGCCTTGTCGAGCGGCTCGCCTGTGGCCACGTAGCGCGCGACGTCGTCGGCATCGAGCGGCGCGAACTTCACGATGCTCCGGAGCGCGCCGCCGACCGCGCGTCCCGCGACGGGATCCAGGAGGAAGAGGCCCGTCCAGACCTCGTGGATCCGGCCCGAAAGCCGCTCGAGCATGCGCGCCGCCTCCTCGGGTCCGGATGGCTTTCCGAGAATCGCGCGGTCGAGCGAGACGATGGTGTCCGCGCCCACGACCACCGCCTCGTCGTCGGCACCGTTGCCGCCCCGAGCCTCGGCCGCGGCTCTCGCCTTGGCTTCCGCGAGCCGCTGCACGTGCGCATCGGGACGCTCCCCCGGAAGCGCGGATTCGTCCACGTCCACGGGGAACGTCGTGAATCGGGCGCCCACCAGGGTGAGCAGCTCGACGCGCCTCGGCGAGCGCGAGGCGAGGATGAGCTTGGGGCCGAGCGGATTGATCAGATTGGTCTGCATGCCGCTAATCCGTGGTTTCGAGCAGGAACGTCGCAGGGCCGCGGTTCACGAGCTCGACTTCCATGCTCGCGCCGAACCGTCCCCCCTGCGTGGGAACGCCGCGTGCGGCCAGCGCGTCGCAGAACCGGCGCCACGCGGGCTCCGCCAACGTGGGTGCCGCGGCCGCTTCGAAGCCGGGCCGCCGTCCGCGCGACGTGTCCGCGTAGAGGGTGAACTGCGGCACGACGAGCGCTTCGCCCCCCAGATCGCGCACCGAGCGGTTCATCTTTCCGGCCTCGTCCTCGAAGATCCGGAGCTCCGCGCAGCGCTCCGCCAGGCGCTCCTCCGCGCCCTCCGGATCGCCGGCCCGCACGCCGAGGAGGATGAGGAGTCCCGGCCCGATGCGCGAGATCTCCGCTCCGTCCACGCGCACCGCCGCGCGCGACACGCGCTGGACGAGCGCCCTCACGAGGCCATCCCCGATTCGCCCCCACGCGACCGGCCGAACACCTGCTCGCGCTCCACCGCCTCGACCCCTTCGACCTGCTCCACCGCCCGCATCACCTGACGCAGATGCGCCAGGTCGCGGACCTCCACCACGAACGCGCCCCGCGCGTTCCGGTCGTTCGCCTTGATGCCGGCGGTGCGGATGTTCGTATTCGTCGTGGCGATCGCCTTGGCGATGTCGGCGAGGAGGCTCTTCCGATCCACGCCGAAGATCGAGAGCTTGACCGAGAACGCATCCTCCTCCGCGGCGCTCCAGTCGACGATCACGCGCCGCTCCGGGGCGACCCTGTCCTCGAACGTGTTGGGACAATCGGTGCGATGCACCGTCACGCCGCGACCGCGCGTCACGATCCCGACCACCGAGTCGCCCGGCACCGGCTGGCAGCACCGGGCGAAGCTCACCATCAGGTTGTCGACGCCCTGGATGCGGACGCCGCGTCCGGGGCGCCCCGTGATCGCTCGGACCGCCTCGAGCGATGCTTCCTTGAGCCGCTGCACCGGACCGAGCCCCGCCGGGAACCAGCGTTGAATGACCTGCGCCATCGCGAGCGTGCCCGAGCCGAGCGCGGCATAGAGTCCATCGGCGTCGCCGTGCCCGAAGCCGCGAGCGAGATCGTCGAGGGTGGGTGTTGCCGGAGGCGTGAGGCGGCGGCGCCTGAGCTCGCGCTCGAGCATCTCCTTCCCCAGGGTCACGCTGTCCGCGTGCTCCGAGACCTTGAGCCAGTGGCGGATCTTGGTTCGCGCGCCGGGGCTCTTCACGACCTTGAGCCAGTCGCGGTTCGGCTTCCCCATCGGCGAGGTGATGATCTGGACCTTGTCGCCGCTCCTTAGCTCGTAGCGGAGCGGAACGATGCGGTTGTTCACCTTCGCGCCGACGCAGTGATTCCCCACCTCGGTGTGCACCTGGTAGGCGAAGTCGATGGGCGTCGCCCCGCGCGGCAGGCTGCGGAGCTCGCCCCGGGGCGTGAAGACGAACACCTCGTCCTGGTAGAGCGACGTCTTCAGGAGGTCGAGGAACTCGACGGGATCCGAGCTGGTCGACTGCCACTCCGGATTCCGGAGCACGGGAGCGAGCTTCGCGAGGAGCTCGGCATCCCCCGCGGCGCCCCCTTCCTTGTAGCGATAGTGCGCCGCCACGCCCAGCTCCGCGATCTGGTGCATCGCCTGCGTCCGGATCTGGAACTCCACCATGAGACCGCCCGGCGCGACCACGGTCGTGTGGAGCGACTGGTACAGGTTGCTCTTGGGAGTCGCGATGTAGTCCTTGAAGCGCTCGTGGACCGGCGTGAAGAGATCGTGCACCACGCCGAGCACTCGATAGCAGTCCGCCTTGTCGTGCACCATCACGCGTGCGCCCAAGAGATCGTAGATCTCCTCGAACTTCCGACCCTGCGCCTGCATCTTCCGGTAGATCGACTCGAGGTGCTTCGGCCGTCCCACGACGTCGGCCTTCATGCCGAGGTGGACCAGCCTCGACTTCACAGGCTGGATCACGTCCTGGATCTGCCGCTCGCGCTCCTCGCGCTTCAGCTGGACCTTGTCGCGGATCTCCCGGTACGCGTCGGGGTCGAGGTGCTTGAGGCAGAGATCCTCGAGCTCCCACTTGATCCGCGCGATCCCGAGCCTGTGTGCGAGCGGCGCGTAGATCTCGCGCGTCTCGCGCGCGATCCGATGCGCCCGCGCGGGGCCGAGCGCCTGGAGCGTGCGCATGTTGTGGAGCCGGTCCGCGAGCTTGATCAGGATGACGCGGAGGTCGCGCGCCATCGAGAAGAGCATCTTGCGGAAGTTCTCGGCCTCCTCCTGCTCGGGGCGCTCGAAGTGGAGATGGCCGATCTTGGTGACTCCGTCGACGAGGGCGGCGACGTCGCGCCCGAACCGGCGCTCCAGCTGCGGAAGCGTGATGGGAGTGTCCTCGACCACGTCGTGGAGGAGCGCGGCCTGGATGAGGACCTCGTCGACGCCGGACCCGAGGAGATCGGCGAGGATCGTGGCGACCGAGGCCAGGTGCGTGACGTAGGGCTCGCCGCTCTTCCGGACCTGGGAGCCGTGCGCGTCGACGACGAAGAGATAGGCGGCCGCGATCTTCTCGAGATCGAGGGCGCGGTTGGACCGCTGGAGTGCTTCGAGCAGCGGTCCCGGGAGATCGGCAGGGACCGGAACCATGGCTATCGGATTTGGATGTCTCGGAGCTTCAGCTGGAGCCGGGATCGATTCTGCCAGACGTTGATGGTGGGAACGAAGGCAATCGAAACCCGGCCCGGATCGGACTGGATCGGTCCCGCCAGGTGGCCCATCCCGAAGCCGATGCAATCGATCTCGCGGCCGTTCTGGCGGAGGCTCAGCTTGAGGTGATTCCGGCTCACCACCATGGGAGGCGAGGCGAGCCGCACGTCGTTGGCGATGAACAAGGGCTCGGCGTTCCCGATGCCGAACGGGGAGAGCCGGTCCAGGAACTCAACCAGCTCCTCGTTGCAGTCGTCGAGGGAGAGCGGGCCGTCGATGGAGAGCTTGGGAACGTAGTCGTCCGGCATGAGCCGGCGCGTCACGACGTCGCAGAGCCGAACGCGAAAGGCCTGCATCTGCTCCGCGCGGATTGTGAGCCCGGCGGCGTAGCTGTGGCCGCCGAAGCCGATCAGGTGCTCGCGACATTCTTGAAGCGCCTGGCAGACGTCGAATCCGGGGATGCTCCGCCCCGAGCCCTTCCCCTCGTCCTCGTCGGCCGAAATGAGCACGGTCGGGCGGTGGAAGCGCTCCGTGAGACGAGACGCGACGATGCCGAGCACGCCGGGATGCCACTCCTCCGACCAGAGCACGATCGCGGGGGGGAGCTCGGGACCAATACGGCGCAATTGCTCGAGCG
>DASTKC010000118.1:0-20084 GCA_035716085.1 Candidatus Eiseniibacteriota bacterium
CTTCGAGGTCGTGGCCGCGGAACTCCGCCTCGTGCTCGAAGCCGTAGGTGACGACCCGGCGATGCACGTCGCCGCGGATCAGGGCCGCATGCGGATCGTCGGCGGGAAGCACGACCGTGCCGTAGAACGGGACCCGGTTCGCGAAGCGGAGGAAGGCGCCGCGGATGTCGTCCAGGCTCTTGTAGAAGTCGAGGTGCTCGAGGTCGATGTTCGTCACGACCGCGATCGTGGGCGAGAGGAGGAGGAAGGAGCCGTCGCTCTCGTCCGCCTCGGCGACGAGGAACGGGCCGCGGCCCAGCCGAGCGTTCGCGCCGACCGCCTTGAGCCGCCCGCCGACGATGACGGTCGGGTCGAGGTCGCCGCGCGCGAGGATGTCGCCGACCATCGAGGTCGTGGTGGTCTTGCCGTGCGCCCCCGCGACCGCGACGGAGACCTTGATGCGCATGAGCTCGGCGAGCATCTCGGCGCGGGGTATGACGGGGATGCCGAGCGCGTGCGCGCGGTCCACCTCGGGATTCCCCGTTCCGATCGCCGTGGACGCGACCACCACGTCCGCGCCGTCCACGTTCGCGGCCGCATGGCTTCCGGCGATGCGCGCGCCGAGCCCGCGCAGGCGGCTCACGGCCTCGCCCTCCTTGACGTCGGAGCCCGAGACCTCGTAGCCGAGATTCAAGAGCACTTCCGCGATCCCGCTCATCCCACTGCCCCCGATGCCCACCAGATGGATCCGACGGATCCGCCCGTACATTCTCCTAGATCTCGTCGACCGGGCCCGCGAGCCCGGCCAGCGCTTCGATCGAACGCGCGATCTTCTCGGCCGCGTTGGTGCGCGCGAAGGCGCGCGCGTTCCGCGCCATGCGGCGAAGTCTCGACTCGTCCCGGAAGAGCGCCTCCACCCGTGATGCGACCTCCGCCGGGTTGAGGTCCTTGTCCTCGATCATCTCCATGGCGCCGCGATCCACGAGCCCGCGCGCGTTCTGCGTCTGGTGGTCGCGCGCGGCGTGCGGGTACGGGATCAGGATCGCCGGCACCCCGCAGGCGGTCAGCTCCGTGATGGTCATCGCCCCGGCGCGGCAGATCGCGAGATCGGCGACCGCGTACGCCTCCTCCATGCGATCCACGTAGGCGCGCACGCGCACCGGAAAGGGCGCGGTCCGGCTCGCCTCGATCATGGCCGCCTCATCCTCGGATCCGGTCTGCCAGAGCACCTGGAGCGACGGCACGCGCGCGAGGAGCGGGAGCGCCCCGGCCACCGCGCGGTTGATGCTCGCCGCGCCGCGGCTCCCGCCGAACACGAGGAGCGTGCGGCGCGAGGGATCGAGGCCGAGCGCCTCGTAGGCGCCCGCCTTGTCCTGACGCAGGAGCGAGCGGCGGATCGGATTGCCGGTCACCTTGAGGTGGTTCTTCCGGCGAAAGTAGTTCCGCGACTCGACGAAGCTGATGTGCACCTGGCTCGCGATCAGGCTGAGCCACCGGTTCGCGGCGCCCGGCACCGAGTTCTGCTCCTGCAGCACGAGCGGGATCGAGAGGAGCCGCGCCCAGATCGCCGCAGGGCCGCTCACGTAGCCTCCGGTCGCGAGGATCACGTGCGGCTTCACTTCCTTGATGATGCCGGCCATCTGCATGAAGCCCCGCCCGAACGACCAGAGCGCTCCGAGCGCCGCGGGCGTCGGACGGCGCGGGAACCCGCGCGCCTCGATCGGGCGGAACGTGAAGCCGGCCGCCGGAACGGCCTTCGCTTCCACGCCGCGGGCCGTGCCCACGAAGGTCACCTGCGAATCGGGGTGCAGGCGCATCCATTCCTCGGCGATGGCGATTCCCGGATAGACGTGGCCGCCGGTGCCGCCGGCCGCCACCAGGAGGCGCACGGGGACCGCGCTATCGGCCACCTGGTCGCCGGCTTCGGATCGGGGCGTCGAACGCACGTGCTCGGATGCCGGATTCCATCTGACTCGCGATGTTGAGTAGGACACCGATGACTCCCAGGTTCACGACGAGGGCCGAGCCCCCGTAGCTGAGGAACGGAAGCGGCAGGCCGGTGGTCGGAATCACGCCGGTCACGACCGCGATGTTCATGGCGACATAGACGGACAGGTTCACGGTGAGCCCGGCGGCCAGGAGAAAGCCGAAGCGGTCCGGCGCCGATCCCGCGATCTTGAGACCGCGGAGGAAGAGCGCGAGATACGCCGCCAGCACGAGGGCGGTTCCCACGAAGCCGAGCTCCTCGCCGATCACGGCGAAGATGAAATCCGTATGGGGATCCGGAAGGAAGAAGACCTTCTGGAGCCCGTGCCCCGGCCCGGTCCCGAGAACACCCCCGGACCCGAGCGCGAGGATCGATTGCGACAGCTGCCAGTTCCGGCCGAGGGCGTCGATCGACCCTCCCCAAAGCCCGCGCCACGCCGCGACCCGCTCCATCATATACGGGTGGCGCAGGACCTGCACCCACGCCGCGAGGACGCCGCAGAGGACCAGGATCCCGAGGTGGCGGGTCCGCGCCCCCGCCAGGTGGAGCATCACGAACCCCGTCGTGAGGAGCGCGATGGTGCTCCCGAGGTTCGGCTGGAGCAGGATCAGCACCGAGAGGAGGCCGAGCGTGAGGACGGCCGGGAGCACGCCGTCCCGGAAGGAGGCCATGCGGTCCCCCTTCCGGTCCAGGAGGCGCGCGAGGTACACGACGCACGCCACCCGGGCGAGCTCGGTCGGCTGGATGTTGATGGTCGCGAGCGAGAGCCAGCGGTTGGCGCCGCGGATGCCCTCGCCCCCGAGAGCCACGAGCACGATGAGGAGCGCCACGCTGCCCCCGAACGCCCACGGCGCGAAGCGCGCGTAGACGTGATAGTCGACGCGCGCCAGGGCGAAGAGGAGGGCAAGGCCGAGAACCACGCGGACGATGTGCCGCTTGAGGAAGAAGTACTCCGACTGGAACCGCTCCGCGCCTAAGAAGGCGCTCGACGAGTAGACCATGACGATTCCGAGCGCGGTGAGCCCCGCCACGGTCAGGAGGAGCGTGCGGTCGATCCGCGGGACGGCGAGCTGGCTCATCGACGCCCCCGCTCGATCGACCGTTTGAGCTCCATCACGGCCGCCTCGAAGCGCGCACCGCGCTCTTCGAAGTTCCGGAACATGTCGAAGCTCGCGCAGCCGGGAGAGAGGAGGACGACCCCTCCTGGGGTCGCGTGGGACCGGGCCAGCGTGACCGCCTCCTCGAGGGTCTTCGCCCGCGTCGAAGGCACCTGGCTGAAGGCGCGCTCGAGCTTGGACGTCGCTTCCCCGACGTAGACGGCGTGCTGGACCCGCTCGTGGACCAGCGACGCGATGGCGTCGAAGTCCCCGTCCTTGTCCCGTCCTCCCGCGATCAAGGTGATCGGATCCGCGAACGATTCGAGCGCGCGCTTCATCGCGTCGACGTTCGTGGCCTTGGAATCGTTGATGTACCGCACTCCCTCGATCTCGGCGACGAGCGTGAGCCGGTGCGGAAGGCCGCGGAATTCCTTCAAGGTCTTCGCGACGACGCGCTCCGAGACGCCCGCCGCGAGCGCGGCTCCGGCCGCGGCGCAGATGTTCTCGGTGTTGTGCGGTCCGCGGAGGAGCGCCTCCTCGCGCTTCACGATCATTCCTTCCCGTCCCTCGAACCGGAACTCGAGGACGCCCTTCTCCTCCCACACGCCGTCCCCCGTCGGATCGGCGAAACCGAACCAGATCGGAGCCGAGCGCATCGGCTCGAGGAGCCGCGTGAGACGGGAATCGCCGAGCGGCTGCACCCGAAAGTCGTGCTCGTTCTGGAACGCGAAGAGCCGCGCCTTGATCTCGGCATAGCGCTCCATGGAGCCGTGGCGATCGAGATGGTCGGGAGTCACGTTGAGGAGGATGCCCACGTGGGGACGGAAGCGCGTGCAGAGCTCGAGCTGGAAGCTCGACACCTCGACCACGAGCCAGCCGTCCTCGGGCACGTCCTCGGCTCGCTCGGAGAGCGCGGTTCCAATGTTCCCGAGCACCTCGGTGCGCTTGCCGGCATTCCGGCCGATCGCGCCTAAGAGCTCCACCGTCGTCGACTTCCCGTTGGTTCCCGTCACCGCGAGGATCGGGGCGCGCGCCACCGCGAAGCCCAGCTCGAGCTCCGGCGCCACCGGGATGCCGCGGCGCGCCGCCTCGACGAAGAGCGGGAGGTCGGCGGGAACCCCCGGGCTCGTCACCACGAGATCGCACCCCTCGAGTGCAGAGGCGTCCATCGTGCCGTAGCGCACTTCGACGCCGCGCCCCTCGAGCTCCGCCGCGTCTCCCGCGATCTCGTCGCGCCGCCGGCGGTCGATGGCGCGCACGCTGGCGCCGTGTCGGAGGAGCAGGCGCGCCGCCGCGGAGCCGCTCCGCGCGACTCCGACCACGAGCGCGCGCGCGCCCGCGAACCACGGGGCCTGGGTGCGCGCGGTGGTGGTCATTGGAGCTTGAGCGTGCTCAGGCTGACGAGCGCGGCCAGCGCGGCGGCGATCCAGAAGCGGACGACCACGCGCGACTCCTTCCAGCCCGACAGCTCGAAGTGATGGTGCAAGGGGGCCATTCGGAGGATCCGGCGCCCCATGATCTTGAACGAGAGGACCTGCGCCATGACCGAGAGCGCCTCGGCCACGAACACGGCGCAGATGATCGCGAGGAGGAACTCGCGCCGGATGAGCACCGCCACCGTGCCGAGGGCGGCGCCGAGCGAGAGCGAGCCCGTGTCTCCCATGAAGACGTCCGCGGGATGACAGTTCCACCAGAGGAAGCCGAGTGTCGCCCCGATCACGGCCGCGCAGAACACGGTCAGCTCGCCGGTGTCGGCGATGTACGGCACCTGCAGGTATCCCGAGAACTTCACGTGGCCGGTGATGTAGCACATGCCGCCGAGCGCCACCGCCGCGAACGCAGTGAGCCCCGCCGCCAGGCCGTCCAGACCGTCGGCCAGGTTCACGGCGTTCGACGCGCCGGTCACGACGAGGACCACGAAGGGGAGGTAGAGCCAGCCCAGGTGGATCACCGTCTGCTTGAGGAACGGGATGTTGGTCTCGCCGGGGTTGAGGATCCCGGGCGACGGGTAGAAGTAGACCGCGAAGAAGATCCCGATCCCGAGAAGGATCTGCCCCGCCAGCTTGTACCGGCCGAGGAGTCCCTTCCGGTAGTGCTTCACGACGCGCAGGTAGTCGTCGATGAAGCCGACCGTGCCCATCCAGAGCGTCGCGACGAGCGCGATCAGCACGTTCCGGTTGCCGAGATTCCCCCAGAGGAGCGTCGAGACCAGGATCGCGATCACGATCAGGATCCCGCCCATGGTCGGCGTGCCCGCCTTGGGAAGATGGCTCTGCGGCCCGTCGTCGCGCACCTTCTGTCCGATCTTGAGCTCGCGCAGCTTCTTGATCACCGGAGGCCCGAGGACGAGCGCGATCACGAGCGCGGTCGCGAGCGCGTAGGCCGAGCGGAACGTGATGTAGCGGAAAACGTTCAGCGGCGTGAAGTAGACGTGGAGCGGATAGAGGAAGTGATAGAGCATCAGGCCCGCCCTGCCGGCGCCGGCGACGCCGCGCCATGCCCCGTTCCGGAGGCGCCCATGAGCGCCTCCACCACCCGCTCGAGCCGCATCCCGCGCGACGCCTTCACGAGCACGAGATCCCCGGCGCGCGCGTCCCGCGCCACCGACTGGGCCATCGCGGGCACGTCGTCGAAGCGGCGGATGCGCGCGGCATCCACCCCCGCCGCGCGGGCGCCGCGCTCGAGATCCGCCGCGTGTCCGCCGGCCGCGTAGAGCCAGGCGCCCTTGGGCACCGCGCGTCCGACGTCTTCGTGCAGCCGCGCCGCTTCAGGACCCAGCTCCAGCATGTCGCCGAGCACCGCGCGGCGAGCGCCGCGGGCGTCCATCGAGCCGAGCAGGGCGAGCGCCGCCTTCATCGACGCGGGGTTCGCGTTGTACGCATCGTCGATCACGTTCACGCCGCCCGGCGTCGTCACGCGCTCGAGCCGGTGCTTGGCCGGGCGGAGCGCGCCGAGCGCGCGCGCCGCCTCGCCGCGCGGAATGCCGAAGCGGTCGCCGACCAGGATCGCGGCGAGCGCGTTCCTCACGTTGTGGCGTCCGAGGAGTGCCAGGGTGACCTCCGTTCCGTCGGGCAGGATGAACCGGGTGCCGCCGTCGCCGCTCTCCACCACCGAGTCCGGCCTCAAGTCGGCGTCCTGGTTGTCGAGGGCGTAGCCGCGCACCGTCACCGGACGGCCGCGATTCATCGCCCAGAGTAGCGCGTCGTCGGCGTTCACGACCAGGAGTCCGTCCGGGCGGAGCGCTTCGGCGAGCTCGCTCTTGGCCCGCGCGATCTCTTCGACCGAGCCGAGCTGCTCGAGATGCGCCGCGGAGGCGTTCGTGATCACGCCCACCTCGGGGCTCGCGAGCGACGCGAGGAGCGCGATCTCGCCGCGCGCGCTCATCCCCATCTCGATCACGAGAACCTGATGCTCCGGGGTCAAGTGGGACAGCGTGAGCGGCACGCCGATGTGATTGTTGAGATTCCCCACGTTCCGGTGCACGTGGAGCCGCGCGCCGAGCACGGCGGCGATCATCTCCTTCGTGGTCGTCTTGCCGTTCGATCCCGTCACGGCCACGGTGGGCACGCCCGCACGCTCGCGGCAATGCCGGCCGATCGCCTGGAGCGCCGCCAGTGCGCCCTCGACCTCGATCACCGGCTTCGACGACGGGGCCGAGCCCGAGCTCCACGACGCACCGCGCGCGACGAGGCTCCCCGCGGCGCGCCCCTCGAGCGCGGACGCGACGAACTCGTGGCCGTCCACGTTCGATCCCGGAAGGGGCACGAAGAGCTCCCCGTCCTGGATCGTCCGGCTGTCGATCGCGCACCCCCGGAACGTGAGTCCCGTTCCGGCCGCGCCCCGCTTCAGAGTGCCGCCGGTCGCGGCGAGAACGTCCTCCACCGTCATCCAGGGAATCCCGGCCAAGCGGCTCACGCGCGATACTCCCGCGTCTCGAGCGCCTTGCGCGCGACCTCCCGGTCGTCGTACGGAATCGTGCGCGAGCCGAGGATCTGATACGTCTCGTGTCCCTTGCCCGCGATCAGGAGCGCGTCCCCATCGGCGCACGCCTGGATCGCGGCCCCGATCGCCTCCGTGCGATCCACGATCGTGTGCACGTGGGCGGCACCGCGCACGCCGGCCTCGATCTCGGCCAGGATCGCGCGCGGATCCTCGCTCCTCGGATTGTCGGACGTCAGGAAGACCTCGTCCGCGTGCTCCGCGGCGACCCGGCCCATCAAGGGCCGCTTGCCGCGGTCCCTGTCGCCGCCGCATCCGAAGACGCAGAGGAGGCGCTTGGGCCCGGTCGCGCGGACCGCGTCGAGCGCGCGCAGCAGCGCGTCCGGCGTGTGCGCGTAGTCGACGAGAACCAGGAAGGGCTGCCCCGCCTCGACGGGCTCGAGCCGGCCCGGCACCGACGCGACCGATTCGAGCCCGGCCGTGATCGCGGTGACCGGAACGCCGACGGCGAGCCCCGCGGCGAAGGCCGCGAGCGCGTTCATCACGTTGAACGCGCCACGGAGCCGGAGGGCGACCGAAGAGCTTCCCTGCGGGCTTCGGATCCGGAGTCTCGTTCCAGATCGCTCCCACCGGATATCTTCCGCCGTCACCTCCGCTCCGGGCTCGAGGCCGAATCCAAGCATGGGGGGGTCTCCATGCTCCCGGATCCAGCGCCCTTCGGGATCGTCCGTGTTGACGGCCCCGGTGAACGCCTTCGAGCTATCCCCGCGCGTCTCCGCGCGGAAGAGCCGCGCCTTGGCGTCCCGGTAGGCCTCCATGGTCCCGTGGAAATCCAGATGGTCCTGCGTCAGGTTCGTGAACACGCCCGCGTCGAACGCGACCCCGTACGTCCGGTCGAGCGCGAGCGCGTGCGAGGAGACTTCCATCGCGACGGCGGTCGCGCCGCGGTCGCGAAATCGGCGCAGGAGCCGCGCGAGATCGGGCGCCTCGGGGGTCGTGTGCGGGGCGGGCTCGGTCTGGTCGCCGAAGCGATAGCCGACCGTGCCGATGACGCCGACGCGCTCGCCGCGCGCCTCGAGCTCGGCCGCGATCAAGTGCGTCGTCGTCGTCTTGCCGTTGGTGCCGGTCACGCCGATCATCACGAGCTCGCGTGACGGATGGCCGGTCTCCTCGGCGGCCAGGAGCGCGAGCGCGCGCCTCGAGTCCGTGACCCGGATCTGCGGCAGGTCGAGTCCCGGCGTCACGGTCTCGACGACCGCGGCCACCGCTCCCTGGTCGCGCGCCTGTCTCAAGTGCGCGTGGCCGTCCGTCTTCTGTCCGCGAATGGCCACGAAGATGTCTCCCGATCCGACCGCGCGCGAGTCGTACTGGACGCGCTCCCAGACGCCGCGCGGAGATCCATGCACCTCGACCGCACCCACGATCCGGGCGATCTGGGCGGCGTGCCGGGCGGACGCTTCGATCAGGCGCCTCGGGGCGAGAGGACCAGCGTGCATCGGGTCCCCTTCTTGACGGTCTTGCCCGCTTCGAGCGACTGGCGGACGACGGTGCCGCTTCCCTCGACGCGCGCCACCTCGATCGCGCTCGCGGTGAGCCGCGCGAGCGCGTCTCGAAGCGCGAGCCCGCGGAGGTCGGGCACGGTGGTCTCGCCGTCCCCTCCCGTCGCGAGCGCGAGCTCGATCACCGCACCGGATCCGATCTCCGTTCCGGGAGCCGGGGTCTGCGCCATCACGCGGCCGCCGACGGCGCCGCCGGAGGCGACGCGAAGTCCGTCGCCCGCCCGCGCGAGGACCTCGCGCGCCCGGTCGAGCTCGAGGAGCCGCACGTCCGGCACCGCCATGCGCGCCTTGGGCTCGTCCTCACCGCGCACCACCGAGGACGGAGGGAGCGCGATCGGGCCGCGTCCCTGGAGCGCCCACGCGGCGAGGATGTCGCGGAACACAGGGGCGGCGACGGAGCCGCCGTAGTAGAGACCGCCGCGCGGCTCGTCGATCACGATGAGCCCGACGACGGATGGATTCTCATAGGGGGCCATGCCGACGAACGAGGAGATGTAGCTGCCGGCGCCGTAGCCGCGCCCGTTCTCGAGCGCCTTCTGCGCCGTGCCGGTCTTCCCCGCCACCTCGCACCACGGAAGCGCCGCTTCGGTCGCCGTGCCCGACACGACCGCGTCGCGCAGGAAGGAACGGAACGTGCGCGCGGTTTCGGACGAGACGACCCGCCGCACGTGCTCGACCGGAACCTCGCGGATCGGCGCGCCCTGATCGTCCACCACCGTCGAGACGACGCGCGGGCGCAAGAGCTCGCCGCCGTTCGCGATCGCGCAGTAGGCCATCAGGATCTGGAGCGGCGTCACGAGCACTTCCTGGCCGATCGAGATGGTCGCGAGCGAGCGCCCGGACCAGCGGTCGGGATGGCGAATCTGCCCGGGCGCCTCGCCCGGCAGCATGATGCGCGTGGGCTGCCCGAAGCCGAAGAGCCGCGCGTAGCCGTAGAGCGTCTTCGCGCCGACCTTCGTTCCGATGTGCGCGTAGCAGACGTTGCTCGAGAGCGCCGTGGCGTCGCGGAAGGTGTACCAGCGGGTCTCGGGATGCGAGTCGTGGATCGTGAAGCCTCCGACGTCCGCTTCCCCCTTGTCCACGTAGAAGGAATCGGACGGCTGGAGGAGCCGCTCCTCGAGCGCGGCGCAGCCGGCGAGGACCTTGAACGTGGAGCCGGGCTCGTACTGGTCGGCGATGACGCGGTTCCGATTGTGGTCCGAGTCCGTGCGTCCCGCGGCGTCCACCGTCACCATCGCCAGGATGTCGCCGGTCCGCGGATCGGCGAAGACGGCCATGCCGCCCTTGGCGCCGTTCTTCTCCACCGCCTTCTTGAGCTCGATCGCGGCGATCGACTGCGCGTCGAGATCGACCGTGCTGACGATGCTCTCGCCGGACTCGGGAAGCTTCACGAGACTCCGCGGCAGCTCGTACGCGGCGCCGCGGGCGTCGCAGAAGAGCGTCGCCCACCCGCTCTTCCCCTTGAGCTCGCGGTCGTACACGCGCTCCAGCCCCTCGAGCCCGTCGCCCTCGCTCCCGACCACGCCCACCACCGAGCGCGCGATCGTCTCGAGCGGATAGACGCGCCCCGGCACGGCTTCGACGCGCAACCCCTCGGGAAGCGTCGTGGCCTGGAGCGCGAGCTCCTGCTGCGGCGAGAGCTGCGAGGAGAGGCGGATGTACGCCGCGTGGCGGCTCCGTCCGGCCTTGAAGCGGCTCACGGCGTTGGCCCCCGCCGCTTTCGCGAGGAAGGTCTGGATGGCTCGCGCGTTCTTCACGTCGCGAGGACGCACGGAGAGCCGGCTCAGGGCGACGTTGTCGGCGAGGGAGCGGAGATGGCGGTCGAAGATGCGCCCGCGCTCGGGCTCGAGGAGGACGCGCCGCGTCTGCTGCTGCCGCGCCGCCTTGGCGAAGCTCTCGTGCTGGACCACCTGGATCTGGACGAGCCGGGTGAGGAGCATGAGGAACGCCGCGAACCCGACGACCGCGAGAAGGCGGAGACGCCGGGCGTCGTTCGGAATCACGGACCCACCTGCGCGCGCACCGGCACCGCGTCCACACCCGGAACCGCGGGCGTGGCGTTGCGACGCTTCAGGCCCTGGAACCAGGAGCTCACGCGCGCGGCGACGCCGCCCGGCATGGCGTGCGGGAGCGAATCTTTCAGGTCGATGTCCACGATGTGCGCGGGATCGGGAGCGACGAACCCGAGTGCGCGGAGCGAGCGGGGATCCACGCCGGAGAGGAGCGACGACTGCTCGCTCACCTCGGACGAGAGCTGGAGCCTGTTCTCGAGGGCGCGCACCTCGCGGCGCAGGCGGTCGCGATCCATCGCGGTCGCGTGCGCGACGGTGTTCTCCCACACCCGCGCGAAGAGAAGGAGGAGCGCCGCGAGGCCGATCAGGAGCGTCTTGCCATAGCGCACGCGGCGTCCGCGAACGGTGTAGCGGCGAAGATAGGCCTGGTCGGGGCGCTCCTTTGCGCCCGGCGTCACGTCTCGTGGTAGGCCGCGCTCCAGGGTGAGGCTCACCGGCGGTTCTCCTTTCGCTCCGCAACCCGAAGGCGCGCACTCGCGGCGCGGGGGTTGACGGCGATCTCCTCGTCGGTGGGGCGGATCGGCTTCCGCGTGAGGGGGATCCACGGGGTTTCGGCCGGCTCCTCCCAGACGTCGAGAGGGCGAGGAGGGCGGAATGCGGTCTTCACGATCCGGTCCTCCAGGGAATGATAGGCGATCACGCAGAGACGGCCCTTGGTCCTCGTGCGCCGCGCGGCCGTGGCAAGGAGCGCTTCGAGCTCCTCCATCTCGTGGTTCACGGCGACGCGGAGGGCCTGGAACGCTTGCGCCAGGCGGCGGGGACGCTGGGGGCCGGGATAGATGGGAGCGAGCGCGTCGCGCAGGGCCCCGGTCGTGAGGGGTTGCACGGCGCGCTCGGCACGGCGGATCGCGCGCACGGCGGACCGTGCGCGCGGCAGCTCGCCATAGGATCCGAGGATCCGCTCGAGCGCTCGATCGTCGACGCCGCGAATCAGCGCATCGGCCGACATCGGCCGGGACGGATCGAGTCGCATGTCGAGCGGTCCCTCGGTGGCGAACGAGAGTCCACGGGCGGGATCGTCCAGCTGGTCCGAGCTCAGGCCCAGATCGGCGAGGATCCCGTCGACTTCCGTGATTCCGATTTGATCGAGTCGGGAATCGAGATCGGAAAAACGCCCCCGAACGGGGGTGAAACGGGGTGGCGGCGCCGGCGGGTTCGCGCTCGCGCGCTCAACCGCCGCCGGATCGCAGTCCAACGCGATCACCCTTCCTCCTCCTCCCAACGCCGCCACCAGTTCACTCGAGTGGCCCCCGAGGCCCAGGGTCACGTCGACGTAGACGCCCTCGGGATCGGTGACCAGCCACCGGATTGCTTCCTGCTTCAAGACCGGGACGTGTCCCGGCATCTTTCTCTAGGCCACCATCCCGTCCCACGCCTCGGCATGGGACATCCTTCCGTCCTCGAGGCTCGGAGCCGGCCCCTCGGCCGCGCCCCATTCGAGCCGCGCCAGCGCGGGGCCCTGCCCCGCCACCTGGAAGAGCGCCCGGAGGTACGGGCTCAGCCCCACCATCCAGAGCGACGCCCCGCGCTCGCGCTGGCGTCCGAGACGCGACACGAACTCGGGGAGCGCCCGGTAGTCGAGGTGCTCGACCTCATCGAAGTCGAGGCACGCGAGATCGCGCGGCGAGCGGCAGCGCTCCCGGAGCGTTTCGACCACGCGGTCCAGATCGCGGGCGCCGAGCACGCCATAGAGCCGGAGCCGGACCGGACCGCCCGCGCGCGACAGCTCCCACTGGCACGTGGGGCGGTCGATCTTGAGCGCGGTGCGCCCGTTCGGGATCGCGATCACGGGAGGATCTCCCCGGCGATGTCCTCGTACGTGCGATTGGAGGACGCCAGGTACTGCTCGAACACCTTGGGATCCCAGATCTCGATGTGATCGAGGACGCCGTTCACGAGCACGTCCTTCGTGATCTTCGCGTGCTCGAGCAGGCGCGGCGGGATCGCGACGCGCCCCTGCGCGTCGAGCGTCTCGTCGCGCGAGTCGAGGAGGAACAGGCGCTGGAAGCGCCGCGCCGCCTCGTCGCCGAAGGAGCGCGAGCGGAGCCGCTCCTCGTAGCTCTTGAACTCGTCGGAGGGAAAGAGCGACACGCACGCGTCGAAACCGCGGAGGACGACGAACGAGCCTTCGGCGTCGCCGGAGAGACTGCGCCGGAAGCGGGCGGGGATGCTCACGCGGCCCTTGTGGTCCACGGAGTGCTGATAGCTCCCCCGGAACGTCGCCATTGCCCTCGCTCTCGATCGCTGTTGTTGCCGGAAGGAAGAGGTTTCATGGCTCCCCACTTCACCCCACAATTTGCCACGCGGCGCATCCTAGAAGGGCGCGGCGGGGGGTGTCAACAAACAATCGTCACTTTTCTGAAATTTTATTTGGTTGGGGCCCAGAGCCTTGGCGCTGGGTGGGATCGGGGGGGGTGCGGTGGGTAAAAATTAGCCCGCGGCGGGCTCGGCGAGGCGTTCGAGGATGGTTGCGGCCCGGCCGGCCATGGCCTTTCGCTCCCATCCGGCGGCCAGGGCGGCCGGGGGGCGGACCGCCGAATCCTGGCCGGCCCGGAAGGACCGGAGGAGACTCTCGACGGCCCGGCTGGTCGAGCCGACGTCTCCGGACCGGACCACCGTCCCGGCGCCGGCCTCGAGGATCAGATCCGCGGCCGGCCCCGGGTCCAGGACGCCCAGGATGGGACGGCCGCTCGTCAGGTACTCGTAGAGCTTCCCGGTGTAGAGGAGCGAATCGGCGTCGCCTCCGTGTCCCAGGAGCACGAGGGCGTACGCGCGGCGCATGGCCTGGAGCGCTTCCAGATGCGGTCGCGACGGCTCCAGCTCCACGATGCCGTCGAGACCGCGCGCGGCCCACTCGTCCGGCCGGAGCTCCTCGTTTCCGCCCAGGAAGCGAAGGCGCAGCTGATCGCGCGCGCCCGGATCGGCCTCGATCACGCGCGTGAGTGCGTCGAGGAGCGTGCGCACCGTGGGGCGATGCGCGAGCTGCCCCGCATGGAGGAGCACGCAGCGTCCCTCGTCTCCCTCGCCGGCTCGAGGCGGAAGCTCCGCCGCCCGCCTCCAGTCGTCCGAATCGACGCCGTTCGGGAGCGTGAGGAACTTCTCGCCCGGGAGATCGCGGTAGCGCTTCCGGTAGAGCGCGGTCATCGGCTCGCTCACCAGCGTCACGCGGTCCGCCGCGGTCACGACCGCGCGCTCGAGCTCCTTGTGACGCGCGTCGTGCCACGCCGTCGGGGGCGCATACGTGACGCGTCCCACCCAGGGATCGCGAAAATCCGCGACCCATGGAAGTCCGAAGCGCCGCTTCACCGCGAGGCCGGCCAGATGCGCGCTCTCCGGCGAGGAGGTCGTCCAGAGCGCGTCGATCCCTCCCGCCGCGATGCGGCGCACGGCCGCGCGCTCCGCCTCTCGCGCCCACGCGCGGTACCCATCGGGAAGGAGGAGCCAGGACTGCGCGCGCCGCAGCCTCTGGAACGCGCGCGCGTCCCGCGCTCCCTGCCGCCTCTCGATGCCGCCGGCGTTCGCGAGCAGGCGCACGAGCCGGAGCGAGGTGAGCCCGCCCACGCGGATGACCTCGGCCGTGCGCGGCACCTCCGCCTCGAGCGACGGATCGAGGATCCAGTAGTCGGCGTCGCGCGTGGTGACCACGGTCGACGCCCACCCCTCGGGCTCGAGGTAGCGCACGAGCTTGAGCGTCCGCTGGCAGCCGCCTCCTCCGAGCGGCGGGAAGAAGTAGGCGATCGCGAGGAGCCGCTTCACGACACCGCCCGCGCGGGTGAGGCGCCGGCCAGGTCGAGGAGCTGCTGCTCGATCAGGTCCACGGTGTCCGCAAGATTCCCCCGCTCGCGAGCGACGCTCGCGGCGCGCTCGGACATCGCTTCCGCGGAGGCCGCGCCTTGCGCCACCTCCGCGAGCGCCGCGGCGACCGCTTCCTCGTCCCCCACTGGAACGAGCAGCCCCTCCTTGCGGTGCTGCACCCACTCGAGATTGCCCTCGATGTCGGTGACGACCGGCACGAGCCCCGCCGCCATCGCCTCGAGGAGCGACTGCGACGTGGAATCGGAGCGCGAGAGGGACACGTACGCGTGGTGGCTCCGGTAGAGCGCGGTGATCCGGGGGCGGTCCACCCACCCGGTCCACGTGATCCGATCCGCGACCTTCTCGCGCTTGGCGAGACGCTCGAGTCCCATGCGAAGCGGCCCCGATCCGGCGATGGTCGCTTCGAACGAGACGCCGCGCCTGGCGAGCGCGCCGAGCGCGCGGACGAACGTCTCGGGGCCATAGAGATCTTCGAGCTGCCGCGTCCAGAGGATCCGAAGCGCTGGACTTCGCTCGCGGCGCGCGCTCCACGCCTCGGACGGAGCGAGGGACGGAACGTCGACGCCCCACGCGCGCGTCCAGATCCGGTCGCGCGGAGCGCCCAGCTCCTCGGCCGCGCGCGCGAGCACGGCCGCATCCACGTGGATCCGATCCGCGCGCCGGAGCGTCCACCGCGCCCGCGCGCGATGGAGGGGCGTCCTCCAGGCGTTCACGAGGAGATCGGATCCCCAGCAGACGAGCATCCAGGGGCGGACGCCGGCGAGGGCGGCGAGGAAGCCGTAGTTCGGAAGGAAGTGCGCGACCGTGACGTCGGGCTTGAAGCGGAGGATCTCCTCTCTCACCGCGCCGCGCGCGCTCGCGTACTGGAGGGCACGCACCGGCACCCGCGCTCCCACCACGCGCACAGGCACCGGACCGGGCGCGCCGGGCTCGGCCGACAGGAGGCGGATCGCGTGTCCGCGCGCGGCGAGCGCGCGGGCCCAAAGGGCGGTGTGGGTCGACGGCGCGTGCGCGAGGAGGAGGATGCGCACGCCGCTACGGACGAAGCCGCCTGTGGATCGCGCTCCTCCGCGTCAGCGTCCAGACGGGGCGCGGCCTCGCGCCCCAACCCTCCTTGAAGCGGATCAGCCCCGCGGCGTCGGACGGCGAAGCGCCGAAGTTGTACTCGGTGTATCCCGCCTGGCAGAGCGTCTCGAGGAGGCTCGCCACGAGGAAATTGTTCGGCCGGAGCGGCCAGGACGACTCGCGCGAGACCGGGAGCCAGCTCGTCGCCACGCCTTGATGGAAGAGATGGAGGCTCCCCGCCACCGCCTTGCCCTCGTGCTCGACCAGGTGGTAGCGCGCGAGCCCCGCGGTCACGAGATCCCCCTGGATTCGCTCGTAGAGCGCGCGCGGCTTGGGCTTTCCGCCGCGCCGGACCACCGTCTCCTCGGCGATCTCGATGAACTGCGCGACGTCCGCCGCGGACTCGGCGGCGCGGATCGAGAGTCCGCTCTCGTCCGATTGGCGCACCAGTCTCCTGGTGGACGGAGAGAAGCGATCCGCGACGCGCTCGTAGTCGCCCTCGAGCGCGAGCACGTGCGTGAACCCCTCGTCTGGCGGCGATTCCTCGGGGAATTCCTCGGGCCGTCCGCCGTACCAGGTGAGCTGGGCTCGGAGCACGCGTCGTCGCGCGGCGTGCGCGAGGAACGTCTCGATGAGCGCGCGGCGGGCGCGAGGTGCGTCCAAGTGCCCTTCGCGCACGATCGGGCCGCCGTACGTGGCGTACGGCATCGCGTCGAGGGATTCGAACCAGCCGTGGCGGCGCGCGATCCAGCCGAGCGCGCCCACGTAGCGTCCTCCCTCCTCGAGGATCGCGGCCTCCCACTTCGTCGAGGACTTGAGGCCGGTCCAGAGGCGCGCCCACGCGGCGGTGTGAAACACGCTCCCGCCCGGCGACGCCTGGACGAGATCGTCCCAAGCTTCGGGATTGGGCGCCATGATCTCGGCCGGAAGCGCGTCCGATTTCAACGCACCACCGCAACGCGCAGCATCCGATGCTCCTCGCGGTCCCGGATGACGACGACGAAGACGCCCGACCGGGCGCGCGTGCCGTCGGCGAGGAGGAGATCCCAGACCACGTCGTGCGCGGGATCGCAGCGGAAGCGCCGCACGATGGCTCCGGTCACGTCGCGAATCTCCCCCGTCACCTCGCCCGTGATGCCGCCGATCCGAAGCGCGGTGGTCTCGGGCCCGATCGGGCTCGGATAGACGTAGCTCTGCGACGTGAACGTCGTCGAGCCCGCCTTCGGCACCACGACCTCGGAGATGCCGGACGTCGTGCCCACCCAGAGGGTGCGCTTGGCCGCGTCCCACGCGAGCGCGCGCACGTCGTCCCCCGCGAGCCCCTCCGCGGTCGACCAGTGCTCCACGAAGGTCGAGCCCGAGGCCACGCGGGCGAGTCCCGAGGTCGTCGCGACCCAGAGGTTCCCCTCGGAGTCGAGCTCGAGATCGCGAACCGCCGTCGACGGTAGCGCCGCGTTGATTGCGGTCGTCGTGCCGGGAACGACGACGTCGTTCACGATCCGGACCACCCCCGCGACCGTTCCGACCCAGCCGGATGACGCGCCGTCGGTCTCGACCGCGGTCGCCTGCACGGAAGGAAAGCCGGTGGCGAGATGCTTCCAGACGTCGTCCGAATGATCGGTGAGGGTTCCTCGTCCGTCCCAGATGTCGAGGCCGGTGGCCGCGTGCGCGATCCACCCGCGCCCCGTCGTGTCGAACGAGATTCCGCGGAGGTTGTTGCTCGCGAGCCCGGTTCCGATCGCCGAGCCCTGCGTGTTGAGTGGCGTGAGGGAGTCGACGACGGCGAGCACCGTGGGATCGTAGACGTAGACTCCATTCCCGTGCTCCACGCTTCCTTCGTACATGAGCGCGTCGGGACCGCGCGTGATCACGAAGATGTTGGTGCTCCCTGGTGCGTTCCACACGCCGGTGTCGGGATCGTAGCGATCGGTCCGCGGCAGTGGATCGACCGTGGAGCAGCAGTGCCCCATCCAGATCGCTCCCAGCGGATCTTCCGCGAGCCCGAACACGCTGGTCGACTGGAGCGCGCCGCCGGTGGTCGCGGGCGAGAGGAGCGACCAGGTCGTGCCGTCGTAGTGGAGGACGTTCCCGAGGCTCCCTCCGGGAGGCACGGCGTTGCCGGTCGCGAACCACGCGCCGCGCACGTCCACGAGCGCGCGCTCCGCGCCGTTCACCGCCGGGCCGTCGGTCGGGTACAGCGTCCATGTGTCCGTCCCCGCGTCGTAGCGGGCGGTGCCCCGATCCGACCCTGCCCAGAGGCTTCCGTCCGGCGCCGTGACGAACGAGGACAGCCGCACGCCCGGCGGGATGGATCCGAACGCCGACCACGCGCCGCCGGTGTAGCGATACGCCCCCTGCACGGCGCTGCCGGAGAGAAGCCGGACGCCATCCGTGAAGAGAGCGAGACTCGATCCGATGTGCCCGACGGCGACGACGGTGAACGCTCCTCCCGCGTACCGGCGCGGGCCCGCCGCCGTGGCCGCCCACAGCGTATCCTGATGAACTGCGAGGTCGCGCGCCGCCACGGCGAGCGTCGACGCGCGGTTCTGCCACACGCCGCTCGCGAACGTGGAGAGCCCCGCGGAAGTTCCGACCCAGAGCGTGTCCGCGACTTGCTGGAAGGCGAGGACGTCGTCCGACACGAGCCCCCCGCCGGTGCTCGCCCGCGAGTCGCTTCGCCTGAGAGTTGTCTGCCCGCCCGCACTCTCGGTGAAGAGGGCCACCCCGCCGCTCGTCCCCACCCACACGCTGTCGCCGTGCACGTAGAGCGTCTGCACGTGATCGCTCGGGAGCCCGTCGAAGGACGTGAGGGTGCGCTTGAACCCCCCACCCGGGACGAGCCGCGCCACGCCCTTGTCCGCGGTTCCCGCCCAGAGGATCCCGCTCGGTCCGACCGCGACCGCGAGCACCTGGTTCGACGGGAGCCCGCTGGGCGACGCCAGGAGCTTCGTCCGCACCTGGGTCGCGGGATCCACGAACACCAAACCGCCCAGCGTGGCCGCGACGATCCTCCCCTGCCACACGGCCATCGCTCCCACCTGGTCGGAGTGGACGTGGTTGGTGATGAAGATCGGTGTCGCCGCGCCGGCGGGCGCGGCGAGAAGCCATCCGGCGAGGAGCACCAAAGCTCCGCGCGTGCGAGCGTGTCCCCTCACCGCTTCCGCTCCGTCGCGCGCAGGAACACGCGCAAATCCTCGGCGATCGAGAAGCGCGTGAGATACGCGAGCTCCGACTCGAGGCGCGCCCGCCGGTCCACGCCCGAGCCGTTCGCGGGGGACACGACGCCGGGGCGGAGCGACTCGAGCGCGAGCCGCGCCCAGGGCGGCACTCCGGTCCAGCGGTCCGCTTCGTAGGTGCTCCGTCCGACCCAGCTCCGGGCCCCGGTCACGACCTGGCGCCACGCTTCGCCCGCGCCGAGACCGTCCCCGCGCTCCGCGAGATACGAGCGGATGCGACCCCAGCGCCAGGGGGCGATCAGGAACGAGAGCAAGAGATCGCTCGCCCGCTTCCGCGCGCGGAGCGAGAGGCCGCGGCTCGGCGCATGGAGGAGAACCGCGTCGAGCGGCCCGAGACGGCGCGATTCCCCCGCGGCCGCCGCCAGGTGCGCGACCGAGCCCGCCCACCAGAGGGCCGCGCCCGAGTCGCGGAGCGCGGCGCCCATCGCGAGGAGGTATGGCACCTCGTCCGGCTCCGGCACGAGACAGACGATCTGCACCCGCTCCCCAAGGACGAGGGAGCGGATGCGCGCGGCCGCGGCCTCCGGGGGCTCGTCCGGACCCGACGAGGCCAGCGCGTGGAGCGGCTCGAAGCCCTCGCGGCGCGAGCCCTCGAGCGCCGCGCGCGCCCGCTCGACCTCGGCGCCCGAGCCCAGGAGGAGCACCCGGCGAAACGCAAAGCCCTGCTTCCGAGCGCCGGCGGCCGCGCTCGCGAGCGCTCCGCGCGCCACGTAGAGGAAGAGAAAGAGGAGCGGCCCCACGAGCAGCACGAGGAAGCGCGAATAGCGAGGCATCTGGAAGAGGAACGTCGCGGCCATGAGGAGGAGCACCGCCTGGACGACCGACTTCCCCACGAGGAAGGCGCGCTCGATCCGGTCGGTGAAGTCGGTCCGCCGGTAGAGGCCGTTCATCGCGAGCGCGGCGATCGTGACGCCGACCGTGAAGTAGAGGAGGCCCGCGTAGCTCTCCGCCGGAAAAACCGGGCGATCGAACCACGGAAGAGCGCGCCCTGCCGGACGGCTTTCCCGATTCCGCCGCGCTCGAGGCGGCGCTCGACGCCGAGCGGCGGAGAACGGAGCAGGTTCCACCCGCTTTTTCGGCGATCTCACTCGACGGACAGCGCTCCCACCGGCGGGCGCGGCGCGGCGAGGAGGTCGTCCTTCCCCCTCGGCCCGTCCTGGTGAAGGCGCTCCGCCTGAACGCGTGCCGGCAAGCCGCGGGCAACGACTCCGAGGCCTCTGCGATCCTGGAGATTGCGGTCTCGAAGGGCTACTACGTACGCTCGCTGGCGCGAGACCTCGGCGCGGCGCTGGGTGTGCCGGCGCATCTGTCGCGCCTCGAGCGGACGGCAAGCG
>DASTKC010000119.1:0-5027 GCA_035716085.1 Candidatus Eiseniibacteriota bacterium
CCAGGCGTTCTACGACGGGCAGATCGAGGTGGCGCAGGTGACCGCGAACCAGTTCGCGCGGACGTATGTGCGGAACCTCAAGGTGAACGAGGCGCTCGAGATGGTGCTCCTCGCGAAGAATTGCCGCGATTTCGACTACCAGCCGCTCCGTGCGTACGGCCGCGTGCTTTCGCTCCGCGCGACGGGGCATCCCGATTCCGCGGCGTCGGTGGCCAAGGCGACACTTCGAGATTGGCCGGGCTCCGCGGTGCGCTACCACCTCCGCTATCAGCTCGCGGATCTCGCGCGCGAGCGCGGCGATCACACGGAAGCGGTGGCCCAGGCGCTGGCGGTGGCCGACTCCACATCGAAGAGCCGGCTCGCGCCGGCGGCCCTCAAGCTCGCCGGGGACGAGACGATCGCGATGGGGCAGGGGCAGGAGAAGGCGCTCAAGATCTACCAGGAGCTGCTGGAACGTTACCCCGACTCGCCGCTCGCGCCGGGCGTCCGGTCGCAGATCCTCGACATGAGAAAGAAGCTCCAGCTATGAAGCGATTCCTCGCGCGTGCGTCGCTCCTGCCGCTCCTCGTCGCTTTCGCGATCCTGGGGCCTGGGTCGGCGTGGGCGCGCATCCTCGTGCCGATGGATCAGGGGCAGACCGACCACCTCCGCGCGTACGGTCTCACGTACTGGGCGCTGAGCCACGGCCTCCGCGGCGAGTGGCTCCTCAACTACCGCGGCGGATCGTTCCTCCTGCCGGACAACGCGCAGCTCCAGTCGGAGGCGGTCGTGCGCGGCGTGAGCATGGAGGTGATCGACGAGGCGGCCGTGGCGCGGATCATGGCCGAGATCGCGGACAACAACATGGAGTCGATCAAGCTCGAGACCACCCCCCGAGTCGCGGTCTACGTGCCGCCGAGCTCGCCGCCGTGGGACGACGCGGTGCAGCTCGCGCTCGACTACGCGCAGATCCCGTACACGAAGCTATGGGACGCCGAGGTGCTGGACGGGAAGCTCGCCGAGTACGACTGGCTCCATCTCCACCACGAAGACTTCACCGGGCAGTACGGGAAGTTCTTCGCCGCCTTCGCGGCGACCGACTGGTATCGCCGCCAGGTGGCCGAGAACGAGGCGATGGCGAAGACCCACGGCTTCGCCAAGGTCTCCGACCTCAAGAAGGCGATCGCGCGCACCATCAAGAGCTACGTGGCGAATGGCGGGTTCCTCTTCGCGATGTGCTCGGCCACGGACACGTTCGACATCGCGCTCGCGTCCGAGGGGGTGGACATCGTCGGACCGGAGTACGACCACGACGGCTTCGACCCGAATGCCAACTCCAAGCTCGATTTCTCGCAGTGCCTCGCCTTCCAGAACTTCGAGCTGGAGATGAACCCGCTGGTCTACGAGTTCTCGAACATCGACACGACGACGAAAGCTTCGACGCGCGGCCAGCGGAACGACTTCTTCACGCTCTTCGACTTCTCGGCCAAGCAGGATCCGGTGCCGTCCATGCTGGTGCAGGACCACGTCGCGAACGTCCCCGGCTTCATGGGGCAGACGACCGGATTCGAGAAGACCATGCTGAAGCCCGGCGTCACCATCCTCGCCGAGACGCCCGGAGCGGACGACGTGAAGTACCTGCACGGCCACTACGGGAAGGGAACGTTCACGTTCTACGGAGGCCACGATCCCGAGGACTACCAGCACGCGGTCGGCGATCCTCCCACCGACCTCGCCCTCCACAAGCACTCGCCCGGCTACCGGCTCATCCTGAACAACGTCCTCTTCCCCGCCGCGGAGAAGAAGGAAAAGAAGACCTGAGCGTCGCGGGCTTTAGCCCGTGACCCTCTTGAGCCGCCCGCGTCCTCGCGGTACACTGCCCGGCCATGTCCGAGCACGACAAGAACAACCCCGAGCCCCTCAAGCCCCTTTACGATCCCGTCGCCGGCCACGCGCCTGCGGCGCTCGTGACCGGACCGACCGGCGCCATCGGCCGCGTCGTCTGCCGCGAGCTCGTTCAGAACGGCTATCGCGTGCTCGGGCTGGCCCGGAACTCCGACCAGTCGGCGCGCCTTCCGTACGCGGTCGTCCCCGTGCTCGGCGACATCCGGGATCCGGGGCGCTGGGAGGCGGCGATCACCCGCGCGGACGTCGTGATCCACGCGGCCATTCCGCCCGCTCCCAAGGGACCCAAGGATCGCGCGTACGCCGCGCGCGAAGCCGAGGAGCTGGCCGCGATCGCCGCAGGCATCGCGACGGCCGTCCGGAAGAAGAAGAAGCGGCTCATCGCCACCTCCAGTGCGATCCTGTTCGAGCCGAACAAGGACGGCTGGGTGACGGAGACGAGCGGCCTTTCCGAGGGGAAGGGCTACGGCATCCGCCAGCGCCAGATCTATCGGGCGATCCAGGGCCAGCGGAAGAAGGGGCTCAAGGCGATCGTGATGTGCCCCGCTTTCGTCTACGGGCCGGGCGGATGGTTCGAGAAGTCGATGCTCGAGCCGATGAGCCGCGGCGAATCGCGGATGATCGGCGAGGGCAATCAGACGATGCACTATGTCGAAGGGAGCGACGTCGGCCGCGCCTACCGGCTCGCCATCGAGCACGGGGTGGATGGCGACGATTACCTGATCGGCGACGACAAGCCGAGCACGCACGGAGCCTTCACGCGGCTCGTGGCCCGCGAGATGGGCGCGCCGGCGCCGGTCGCCGTGCCCGAGGAAGATCTCATCCCGATCCTGGGGGACTGGGGCCTCGAGGCGATGACCACCTGCCCCAAGATCGACTCCACGCGTGCGCGCGAGCGCCTGGGCTGGAGCCCAGAGTACAAGACGACCGAGGAAGGCGTGCCGGTCGTCGTGCGCGACTACAAATGGCGCCGCGAGAGGGAGCCGGAGCTCGAGCCCTTCCGCCTGGTCCAGCACCGAAGCTGGACGTAGCACCCCGGGGGCGCGCCCGCGCTCATGGGATGAAGTAGAACGCGATTCCCAGGATCACGTAGACCGCCACCATCAGCGCCCCTTCCAGCCAGTTCGATTCGCCGTCCTGTGCCACCAGATTCACCACCGCCGTCGCGAGGAGCACGGAGAGCACCTCGAACGGCGTGAATCGCAGGTTCATGGGTCCGTGCTTCATGAAGTGGGACGCGAACACGAGCACCGGAGCGACGAAGAGCGCGATCTGGATGCTCGAGCCTGTCGCGATCTGGAGCGCCAAGTCCATCTGGTTGCGCATGGCCACGAGGACGGCGGTCGAGTGCTCGGCCGCGTTCCCGATCACCGCGACCACGATCACGCCGACGAAGATCTCCGTGAGCCCCAGAACGTGCGACGCCTCCTCGACGGCGCCGACCAGGATCTCGCTCATCCACGCGACCAGCGCGGTGGCGACGAGGAGGAGGACCACCGAGCGCCACGTGGGCACGGCCGGCCCGTGGGCTTCGTGCTCTCCTCCTTTGTAGAGGTGCCGGTGCGTGCCGAGGCTGAAGAGGAGATACGCTCCGTACGCGATGAAGAGAACCACGGCGATCTCGAGCGAGAGCCCGGTCTCGAGAATGGCCTCGTGCTCGGGCGTCACGCGATTCGAGGCGACCGCGTTCATCGCGATCGGGTGAAAGATCGCGGGAACCACGAGGCCCGTCGCAGCCAAGGCGAGGAGGGTCGAGTTCACAGCGGCGGCCGCGCGATCGAACGTCTGCGACTGTCGCTTCAACCCGCCCGCGAAGATGGCCACCCCGAGCACGAGCAGGACGTTCCCGATGATCGATCCGGTGAGCGACGCCTTCACAACGTCGTAGAGTCCGCGCTGGAGCGCGGCGAACGCGATGATCAGCTCGGCCGCGTTCCCGAATGTGGCGTTCAGGAGCCCGCCGACGCCGGCGCCCAGCCTGGCCGCGAGCTGTTCCGTGGCGCGGCCCATGAGCCCGGCGAGCGGAACGATCGCGAGCCCGGCGCACCCGAACACCGCGAGCGGTCCCCAGTGGAGGCGCTCCGCCAGGACCGCGATCGGGATGAACACGAGCAGGAGCTGGAGCGCGTTTTCGGGAGCGAAGATACGCGCGCCTACACCCCCATGCCCTGCGGCTGGTTCCATGCGCGGGTCAGTATAACCGCGATGTCACCGCCTCGCCCCTTGGAGTAATCTCCCGCCATGACCGGAACCTTGGGGACCGTCGTCTCATTCCTGATTGGCCTGAGCGCGCTGGCCACGCCGGTTGGAATCGCGCTAGCCGCCGAGTCGGATTCCGTCACGGTGACCGCGGGGGCGCACTACGGGCGCTCCGGCTTCCACCGATTCTTCTTCGGCTCCGACTATCGGAAGGTCTGGACCACGCCGATTCGCATCCCCGTGCTGGACATGAGCCGGGAAGCGGGAGGACTCCGCCCCGTGCGGCGCGTCGGGGGCCGGCAGACCCAGGCGCTCGCGCTCGCGGGCGCGGACGGCCGGAGCTACACCTTCCGCGGCGTGGCGAAGGATGTCTCCGGACTCATCGACGAAGGACTTCGCGGCACGATCGTCGAGAGCATCCTCAAGGATCAGATGGCGGCGCAGCATCCCGCCGGCGAGCTGATCGCCGGGAGCCTGGCGAAGGCGGCGGGGATCCGGACGCAGGAATGGGTGCTGGTCGCGCTCCCGGACGATCCCGCGCTCGGGGAATTCCGCGATGAGTTCAAGGGGGCGATCGGATTCTTCGGGGAATATCCCACCGCGCCGACCGGCGAGCGCCCGGGAACCTTCGGTCTCAAGGAGATCGTCGGGTACAAGGAGATCTATCTCAAGCTCGAGACCGATCCCTCGACGCACATCGACGCGGGCGAATTTCTGTACGCGCGGCTGTTCGATCTCGCGATCGGCGACTGGGACCGGCACCGGCGCCAGTGGCGCTGGGCGCGATTCGAAGGCGATCCGCTCTGGCATCCCATTCCCGAGGACCGGGATCAGGCGTTCTCGCGCTACGAGGGGCTTTTCCTGGGCATCGGCCGCCGTACGCGCGACCAACGCTTTCAGAAGTACGACGATCACTACAAGAGCGTGTCCGGTCTCATGTGGAA
>DASTKC010000120.1:0-19187 GCA_035716085.1 Candidatus Eiseniibacteriota bacterium
CGCGAAGTCCGCGGACAAGCCGAAGAGCGATGCAAAGGCCACCCCCGCGCCGGCGACCGCGCCACGGGTCGACACGCCCGACACCCGGAAGTATCCGACGAATCGGGCGGCGGAGCTCAAGGCGCGGCTCCTCGAGCGCCCCAAGGATCCCGCAGCGGCCGCATGGGCGGTCGAGTACGCCGGCACGCCCGAGGTGGCGCGCCTGGATCCCGTGACCCGCGCCGCCGAGCAGGCATGGGCCGCGCGCACGGGGCTCGCGTCCGGCCCCGCGACCGCGGAGCGTCCGGCGCTCGAGGCGATCCTGACCCAGGTCGGCTCGTGCCCGCTCGACTCGGTGCCCGTGAAGCGCGCGGAGGAAGGGCTCACCCGCATCGGCGTGGTGGTGCCTCTGAGCGGGAAATACGAGCGCTTCGGCCGCACCTTTGTGAACGGACTCAGGGTCGCGATGGAAGAACACAACCGGGACTGGGCGCCCAGGCTCAGCCTCATCCTCCACGACTCCGAGGGCGATCCGCTCGTGGGAGCGCGCAAGGCGCGCTGGCTCCTCAAGGACCACGGCGTCTCGCTCCTCGTGGGGGAGATCCTGAGCGCGAACACAGCGCCCCTCGCGGCCGCCACGCAGGTGACGGACGCGGTGCTCATCTCGCCCTCGGCCACCAACGAGCGGCTCGCGATCCTCGGCGACGGCGTCTTCCAGCTCCACATCGGCACGAAGCCGCTCGCCGAATCGCTCGCACGCCAGCTCGCGACGGAGTCGCCGAACTCCTCGGTCGGGATCCTCGTCGCGAAGACGCACGACGACTCGCTCCTCGCCGCGGCCGTCTCGCGGTCGTGCGACAACGCCGCCGTGCGGGTCATGGGAACCGAGCGGGTGCGGGAGGGCGACGCGGATCTCACGAAGGAGCTGACCAAGCTCAGGGACAAGAAGCCGACGGCTCTCGTGCTGATCGGCTCGCAGCAGTTCGTCAGCCTCTCGGGAGCGCAGCTCCGGTCGATCTGGCCGGACGCGCACGTGCTCGGCTTCCAATCGATGGATCCCGAGCCCCTGAACGAGGAGTCCCGCCATGGGCTCGAAGGGGCGATCCTCTTCCTGTCGGAGTACGCGCTGGACGGCGACCCGAAGACCGCGTTCGAGTCGGCGTACAGGCGCGTCAACAAGGAGCCGCCGACCCGGATGTCGGTGCGTGGGTATCTCACGGGACTTGCGATCGCGCGGGCGATCGAGTCGGGCGCGTTCACCGCGTCGCAGCTCAAGGAGGCGCTCCGCACGCAGGTGTACGACGACGACGAGGAGCGCGCGCTGCGCTCGCTCAAGCCGGCGGTGGCCGCGTTCCCCGAGCGTCTCACGATCAAGGGCGGCAAGGCGGTGCCTCTTGCCCAAGCGCCGGTTGACCCTTGAAACGCCCGGTCCCATCGGCTAGGGTGCCGGTGGTATCGGGCACGACAATCACATTGAAAGCCAAACACTTACGTCATGGAGGATGGAGCATGATCCGGTCTCTTCGACCTTGGTGGCTCGCCCTCGCGCTCGTCCTCCTGCTCGGCCTCCCGACCGGCTGCGCCAAGAAGAGCAACGAAATCGTGATCGGCGAGTACGGATCGCTCACGGGGACCACGGCCACGTTCGGAATCTCCTCGAAGAACGGGATCGAGCTCTACCTCGACAATCTGAACGCGGCGGGCGGGGTCGGTGGCACCAAGGTGAAGGTGATCGTCGAGGACGATCAGTCGAAGCCCGAGGAAGCCGCGACGGCCGTGAACAAGCTCGTCGACCAGGACGGCGTGATCGCGGTGCTGGGCGAGGTGGCTTCGAGCCGCAGCATGGCGGCCGCTCCGATCTGCCAGCAGTCGGGCGTGCCGATGATCTCTCCCTCCTCGACCAATCCCAAGGTCACCGAGATCGGCGACTACATCTTCCGCGTCTGCTTCATCGATCCCTTCCAGGGACAGATGATCGCGAAGTTCGCCAAGGAGAAGCTCGGCCTCACGAAGGCGGCGGTCTTCCGCGACATCAAGAACGACTACTCGGTCGGTCTCGCGAACTACTTCACGGACGCCTACCACGCGCTCGGCGGAACGATCGTCGCGGACGAGGCCTACTCCGAGGGGGATCAGGACTTCAAAGCGCAGCTCACCGTCATCAAGTCGAAGAAGCCGCAGGTCCTCATCGTGCCCGGCTACTACACCGAGGTGGGCTTGATCGCGCGCCAGGCGCGCGAGATGGGGCTCGACGTCCCGATGGTCGGCGGGGACGGTTGGGTCTCGGACAAGCTGATCGAGATCGGGCAGGACGCGCTGAACGGCTGCTACCACGTGAACCACTACTGGGAAGAGGATCCGAACCCGGCCATCCAGAAGTTCGTGACCGAGTACAAGAGCCGCTACAACGCGAAGCCGGACGGTCTCGCCGCACTCGCCTATGACGCGGCCGGCGTGCTGACCTCGGCGCTCGACCGGCTCCGCACCGAAGATCCCGCCGCCTTCAAGGCGCTCCTTGGTCCGCGGAACGAGGCGCAGAAGGCGGCGCGCGCGAAGCTGCGTGACCGGATCGCCTCGACGAAGGACTATCCGGGCGTCACCGGGCGCATCACGCTCGACGCGGCGCGGAACGCCGTGAAGCCCGCCGTCTTCGTCGGGATCAAGAACGGCAAGTACGAGTTCGTGGCGGCGGTCGAGCCCTAAGGTCCGCCCCAGAGCGCGTGCAGGAGCTCTTCCAGCAGCTCGCCAACGGCATCGCGTGGGGGAGCATCTATGCCCTCATCGCGCTCGGCTACACCATGGTGTACGGCATCCTGCGCCTCATCAACTTCGCGCACGGTGACGTCTACATGGTGGGCGCGTTCGCCGCCTACTACATCGCGAGCGCGACCGGCGCCGGCGGCGCCGGGGCTTCCTTACCGATGGCGCTCCTCGTCCTCCTCGGAGCGATGCTGGCGTGCGCGCTCCTCGGGATGCTGATCGAACTCCTCGCCTACCGACCCGTCCGGCGCTCCTCGAGGATCACGGCGCTCATCACCGCGATCGGCGTCTCCCTCTTCCTCGAGAATTTCGGGCTCCGTGTCTTCGGCGCCGATCCCAAGTTCTTCCCGCAGCTTATCCCGCCGAAGCGGATCATGCTCGCCGGCGGTGTGATGGTCACGAACCACCAGATCACGGTCGTGGTCGTCTCGATCCTCCTCATGGTGGCGCTGACGCTCTTCATCCAGCGAACCAAGACGGGGAAGGCGATGCGCGCGGTCGCGTTCCACAGGGATGCCGCGAGCCTCATGGGCATCCCGGTGAACCGGATCATCACGATCACGTTCGCGATCGGCTCCGCGCTCGCCGCCGCGGCGGGCGTCCTCGTCGGGCTCACGAATCCCAAGATCGAGCCTCTGATGGGAATCATGCCGGGCATCAAGGCGTTCGTGGCCGCGGTGCTCGGCGGCATCGGCAGCGTTCCCGGAGCGGTGATCGGCGGCCTGGTGATGGGGGTCTCGGAATACCTCGTTGTCGGTTACATCTCCTCGACCTACCGCGACGCGATCGCCTTCGTCATCCTGATCCTCGTCCTCCTGATCCGGCCGGCGGGGCTCCTGGGAAGGAATGTCGCCGAGAAAGTCTAGGTTCGCGCGGGGCCTCCTCTGGGTGGCCGCCGCGCTCGCCCTCTCCCTGGGGGTCGACCGGCTCGCCGTCAACTGGTTGAATCCCTACTTCTACCGGATCCTCGTCCTCTGCGGCCTCAACGTGATGCTCGCGCTGAGCCTCAATCTCGTGAACGGAATCACGGGGCAGTTCTCGATCGGGCACGCGGGCTTCATGGCCGTCGGCGCCTACGCGTCCGCGGCCTTCACCGTCTACGCCGTGCCGCAGCTCTTCGGCGTCGACCCGAACGCAAGCGGCCTCGTCGTCGTCGCGCCGCTCTTCCTGGCGCTCCTCGTCGGCGGACTGACGAGCGCGGCCGCCGGCTTCCTGGTCGGACTCCCGTCGATGCGGCTTCGCGGCGACTACCTCGCCATCGTCACCCTCGGCTTCGGCGAGATCATCCGGGTCGCGATCCTGAACATCGATGCCGTCGGCGGGGCGCGCGGCTTCGCGGGCATCCCGCGCCGCACCGACCTCGCCTGGGTGATCGCCGGCGCGCTCGCGACGTGGGTGGTGCTCCGGAACCTCCTCCGCTCGTATCACGGCCGCGCGTTCCTCGCGATCCGCGAGGACGAGATCGCTGCCGAAGCGCTGGGTGTTCCGACCACACGCTACAAGGTGACCGCCTTCGTGGTCGCGGCCTTCTTCGCCGGCGTCGCCGGCGCGCTCTTCGCGCACTACACGTATCTCCACACGAACAGCTTCACCTTCATGAAGTCGATCGAGGTCATCGTGATGGTCGTGCTCGGGGGCATGGGGAGCCTCCTGGGATCGGTCCTCGGCGCGACGGTCTTGACCGCGCTCCCGGAGGCGCTCCGCTTCGCGAGCTCGGAGCGGCTCATCATCTACTCGCTCCTCCTGATCGTGCTCATGATCGCGCGGCCGCAGGGGATTCTCGGGAAGACCGAGGGGAAGCGCGGGAAGTGAGCGGGCCTCTCCTCGAGCTCAGGCGCGTCACGCGCGCGTTCGGGGGGCTCCGCGCGGTGGCCGACCTCGATCTCACCCTCGACTCCGGTCTCCTCGCCGGCTTGATCGGTCCCAACGGGGCGGGGAAGACGACCGTGTTCAATCTCATCACCGGCGTCTACGCGCCCACGTCGGGCGAGATCCGGTTCGAGGCGAAGCGGATCGACGGCCGGGCGACGTCCTCGATCGCGCGCGCGGGCATCGCCCGCACGTTCCAGAATCCGCGCATCTTCGCGGGACTGACCTGCCTCGACAACGTGCGGATCGCGTGCCACACGCACGCGGGCGCGGGCCTCCTCGACAGCGTCCTCGCGACCGGCCGGTCGGCGGCCGAGGAGGCGGACATTCTCGCGCGCTCCGAGGAGCTTCTTCGATCCTTCGCGCTGGACGGCTATCGCGACACGCCGGCCGGGGGACTTCCGTACGGCGAGCAGCGGCGGCTCGAGATCGCGCGGGCGCTCGCGGCGGAGCCGAGGCTCCTCCTCCTCGACGAGCCGGCGGCCGGCCTCAATCCCCACGAGACCCAGGCCCTGATGCGGCTCATCCACGACGTGCGGGACCGCTACAAGCTCACGGTCCTCCTGATCGAGCACGACATGAAGGTGGTCATGGGGATCTGCGAGCGGATCACGGTGCTCGACTACGGGGTATGTATCGCCGAGGGGGAGCCGGCGGCCATCCGGAGCGACCCCAAGGTGATCGAGGCGTACCTGGGAGACGCGGTGTGAGCCTTCTCGACCTCGAGAACGTCCACGTCCACTACGGCGCGATCCACGCCCTGAAGGGTGTGACGATCGCGGTCGAGCCGGGGCAGATCGTGACCCTGGTCGGTGCGAACGGGGCGGGGAAGAGCACCACCCTTCGCGCGATCTCGGGGCTCCTCCGTCCGAGCCAGGGGACGATTCGCTTCCACGGGAAGTCCCTGGCGGGCTGCCCCGCGCACGACATCGTGAAGCTCGGCATCTCCCACGTGCCTGAAGGGCGCATCGTGTTCGCCAATCTGAGCGTCGAGGACAACCTCGAGCTGGGCGCCTATCTGAGGAAGGATCGTGCGGGCGTAGCCTCTGACCGGAAGAAGATCTATGCGCTCTTTCCGAGGCTCGAGGAGCGCCGGCGCCAGTCGTCGGGCACTCTGAGCGGCGGCGAGCAGCAGATGCTCGCGATCGGCCGCGCCCTGATGGCGCGCCCGAAGCTCCTCCTCATGGACGAGCCCTCGCTCGGCCTGGCGCCGATCCTCGTCCGCGAGATCTTCCGCGTCATCCGCGAGATTCGCGAGCAGGGGATGACGATCGTGCTCGTGGAGCAGAACGCGCGGATGGCGCTCTCGGTGGCGGATCGAGGCTACGTGCTCGAGACGGGCGTCGTGTGCCTGGCCGATCGCGCGGACGCGCTCCTCCAGAATCCCGAGGTGCAGGCGGCCTATCTCGGCGGCGCGGTGTGAGCCGGCTCCGCTCGATCCCGTCGGTGGAGTCGCTCCTCCAGCACCCCGACCTGGCCGGCCTCGCGGAGCGCGCTCCGCGCCCCGTCATCGTGCAGGCGGTGCGCGACACGCTCGCGCGCCAGCGGGAATCGCTGCGCGGCGGGGCGGCCGCGATGTCTCCAGACGAGCTGGCGTCGCGGGCGCGCGCGCTGGCCGAAGCCTCGCTTCGCCCGAATCTCCGCCCCGTCATCAACGCGACCGGGATCATCCTCCACACGAATCTCGGCCGCGCCCCGCTCCCGGAAGCGGCGGTCGAGGCGGTCCAGATGGCGGCGCGCGGGTACTCGAATCTCGAGCTCGACCTCGCCACGGGCTCGCGCGGCTCGCGCGGCGCGCACATCGAGCCCCTCCTGCGCGAGCTCCTCGGCGCTCCCGCCGCGATCGCGGTCAACAACAACGCGGCGGCGATGCTCCTCGCCCTGAACACGCTCGCGGCCGGGCGCGAGGCGGTCGTCTCGCGCGGTGAGCTGGTCGAGATCGGGGGCTCGTTCCGCATTCCGGAGATCCTGGAGCGGGCGGGCGCCAGGCTGCGCGAGGTCGGGACCACCAACAAGACGCGCTTGAGCGATTACGAGCGCGCGATCGGCCCGAACACCGGCGTCGTGCTCCGCGTCCATCCGAGCAACTTCGCGGTGGTGGGCTTCGCGGAGCGCGTGGAGCGGGACGATCTGGTGGGGCTCGCGCGGAAGAAGAAGGTGCCGCTCCTCGAGGACGTGGGCAGCGGCGCCATGGTCGACCTTCGCCCATTCGGCCTCCCGGAAGAGCCCCTACTCCGAGAGTCCCTGCGCGATGGCGTTCCGCTCGCGTGCGCGAGTGGGGACAAGCTCCTCGGCGGACCGCAGGCGGGGATCCTCGCCGGGACCAAGAAGCTCGTCGACGCGTGCCGGTCGAATCCGATGGCGCGCGCGCTCCGGCTCGACAAGCTCTCGATCGCGGCCCTCGAAGCGACGCTCCGCCTCTACCGCGATCCGGAGGCGATCGGGAGCGCGGTGCCGGTGCTCCGCATGATCGCGGAGCCCGCCTCCGCGGTGCGCGCCCGAGCGCGCCGGCTGATCGCGTCGCTCGGAGCGGAACGCGCTTCTCGCGCCCGGGCGGAGGTGGTACCTTGCACCGCGGAGGTCGGCGGCGGCTCGATGCCGCTCGCGCGGATCCCGTCGTTCGCGGTCGCCTTGAGCGCGACCGGCGGGACCATCGCGGACCTGGCCCGGACACTCCGCCTCGGAGCCGAGCCGGTCCTATCGCGCATCGAATCGGGCCGGCTCTTGCTTGACCTCAGGACGGTCGATCACCGCGAGCTCAAGCGGTTGGTCGCCGCGCTCCACACCGCGCTGGACGGGAAGAGGGGAATCGGGTGATCGAAGCGGAGGTCGAGCGCTACTCCGATCCACATAGCTTCGCCCGGGAGGTCAATCTCCCGCTCCTCGGCACGGCGCGGATCGAGCCCGTACCGGGCAGCCCCCCGATGTCGCGCCTCCTCGAGGTCGCCGCGCCCCCCGAGCTCGAGGCGGTGCTCGAAGGGCTCACCGAGACCCGCCGCTCGCTCACGCTTCGCTCGCTCCTCCTCGCGGGATTCCCCGAGGATCGCGAGTGCTTCGCCATCGGACTCGCGCTCGCGCGCGCCTGGTCCCGCCGCGGACTCAAGATCGCCGTGGTCGACCTCGATTTCTGGAATCCCACCGTCGTGCGTCCGCGCCCGAATCCCAACGAGGGGCTGGTGGACGTGCTGGAGTACGGCTGCTCGTTCCGCCGCGTGGCCTGGGAGATCGTCGCGCAGGGGCTCTGGGTCGTCGGGCCCGGCAGCTACCCGCCCGACCCGCACCGCGTCGTCGAGCATCCGGACTGGGAGCGCGCCGCGCGGAGCTTCGCCTCGCACGTGGACGTGACGCTCTACGTGGCGCCGCTCCTCGAGCGCAGCGGCTTCGTGGGCCGGCTCTCCAAGCGGATGGACGGAGTGCTCCTCGCCGCGTCGGTCGAGCGGATCGCGCGCACCGATCTAAGGGACGCGTTCCTCGAGCTCTGGGGATCCGACGCTCCGATGATCGGGATCATCGGCATCGAAGGCGCCCTCACGGGATCGCGCGAGGCGAACGAGCCCGCCGGGACGGATGTAGGAGTCGCGTCGGTGACCGTCGCGGAGCCAGAGTGGATCGGGGCCCCCGAATGGATCGGCCAGCCGGCTCCGGTCGACGTGCCCTACGCGGAGCCGGAGACTCGAGGCGGCTCGTACGGGGACGATCGCCGCGAGCCCGTGCCTTCCGCTGTCGCGTGGTCCTCCTCGAGGGACGATTCGGTGGAGCGCGAGCTCGCATCGATCTTGCAGCGCGAGGTCGAGCTCGGACGTCCGCTCGTGAAGCCCATCCGGCGCTCGCGCGCAGGCCTCTACGCCGGCGTGGCCGCGGGACTCGCCGTCGCGGCGAGCATCGTCGCCGTGCTGATGCGCCATCCCACGCTCCCTCCGGGCCCCGAGGTGATTCCGGCGGGGAACGAGGAGGTCCTGCCCGCGCCGATGGAGGGGCAGTCCGCGGCCTGGGGTAGCGCTTCGTCGCTTCCTGCCGAGACCAGCCCGGAGGCCACGACGGCGCCCTCCCCGTCCCAGGGAGCGACGGCGCCCCAGGCGGCAGCCATTGCCGGAGGAAGCTCCGTGCCGGCGAGGGCGACTTCGAAGCCGCCACAAGCGAGCCCCGCACCGACTCACGCAAGCTCGCCGCCGCCACAGACGAGCTCGGCGCCGGCGAAGGCAAGCTCGAAGCCGCCACAGGCGAAGTCGATCCCGCCGCAGGCGACCTCGACCGCGCCCGTTGCCGCCGCAGCCTCAGGCGCCAAGCCGTTCCGCGTTCATGTCGCGTCGTTCAAGTCCGAGGCCAAGGTCGAGGAGATCGTGCGCGGCCTCAAGGCCAAGGGGGCGGACGCCTATTACGAGAAGGCCGCGGACGCTCCCGGCTACTACCGAGTCTTCGTGGGACATTTCGCCACCGAGAAGGAGGCCGCCGCCCAAGCCCAAAAGCTCCTCGAGCAGGGCTGGGTCGATCGCGCCCAGGCCTTTCCTTTGACCGCGAGGTAAACCGTGTTTCTCCAGCGCCTCGACATCCAGGGCTTCAAATCCTTCCCGCAGCGAGTCCGCGTGGACTTTGGGCCAGGCATCACGGCGGTCGTGGGTCCCAACGGCAGCGGCAAGACCAACATCGTGGAGGCGATCCGCTGGGTGCTGGGCGAGCAGAACATGCGCCACCTGCGAGGCGACACGCTCGAGGACGTGATCTTCACCGGCTCCGCGCATCGGAAGCCGCTCGGCATGGCCGAGGTCTCGCTCACGATGGTCAACAACCGCGGCGTGCTCCCCTCGGAGTACACCGAGGTGGCGATCGCGCGGCGCACGTTCCGGAGCGGGCAGAGCGAGTACCTCATCAACCGGAACCCCTGCCGGCTTCGCGACGTGCGCGATCTCTTCCTCGACACGGGCATGGGATCGCACGCGTATTCGCTCATCGAGCGCGGGATGGTCGACAACGTCCTCTCGGACGAGAGCGGCCATCGCCGGTTCCTCTTCGAAGAGGCGGCCGGCATCATGCGCTACAAGACGCGGAAGAAGGAGGCGCTCCAGAAGCTCGACCTGACGCACGCCGATCTCACGCGCGTGAACGACATCACGGTCGAGATCGAGCGCGAGGTGCGCTCTCTCGCGCGGCAGGTGGGGAAGGCGCGCCGCTACGGGAAGCTCCGCGATGAGATTCGCGGCGTGGATCTCGGTCTCGCGCGCGAGGCATTCGATCGCCTCTCCCGCGAGGCGGGGACGCTCCATCAAGAGAGACACAACGCCGAGAACCGGCGCTCTTCGCTCGGCGGCACGCTGGCCCACCACGAAGCCGAGCTCGAGGAGCTGAAGCTCGAGCTCTTGAAGCGGGAGGGCGAGGTCAGGCTGGCGCAGGAGGCGCTGAGCGAGCACGAGGCGCGCGGCGCGGCGCTCCTGAACGATGTTGCCGTGCTCCGCGAGCGGCGCCTCGGACTCGTCGAGAAGCTCGAGCACGCGAGATCCGAGGCGGATCGCCTCGAGAAGAGCGTCGAGGAAGTGCGCGGCCATGCGACGCGGCTCGATCTGGACCGGGCGCGGCTCTTAGACGAGCAAGCGTTGCGCGAGACGGAGGAGCGGCGGCTGGATGAGGAGCTCTCGGCCATGGGGCCGAAGCTCGACGAGCGGCGCGCCGCCCTCGCCGAGCGGAAGCAGCTCTCGCTCGACCTCTTCGAGGCGCGCGTCATGCAGGAGAGCTCGGCGCGCAACTGGCGCGAGAAGCTCGAGGATCTGGGGAAGCGCCGCGGGGAGATCGAGGCGCAGCGGGACGCCCTCGCCAAGGACGAGGACCTCCTGCGTGCGGGCATCCGCGACATCGAGCGCGCGCTCGAGGAGACGCAGGGCGATGTCGAGCGCGGACGCGAGCGTGTCGAGCGGGCCGTCGAGGCCATCGCCCGTGCCGAGGCCAGGATTCGCGAGCACGACGATGTCGAGATCAAGGCGCGCGAGGCCCACGCTGGACTCGAGGCGCGCCACGCCACGCTCCGGGAGCTCAAGGAGCGCTACGAAGGCTACGACGCGAGCGTGCGGTGGCTCGTCGCGGGGCCGAGCCGTCCGCCCCGTGTCCTCGGGACCGTCGGCGACGTGCTCCACGCATCCGGGGACTGGCTCCCCGCGCTCGAAGCCGCGCTCGGCGAAGCGGTCCAGTTCGTGGTGGCCGAGCGGACCGAGGCCGCGGTCCACGCGCTCCGCGCGCTCGAGCAGAGCGGCGAGGGACGCGCCACGTTCATCTCGCTCGACCGCCTCTCCCGCGTGCACGCGGCGCAGATCTCGGCCGAGGTTCTCTCGGCACCGGGCGTGCTCGGGCCGCTCCTCGATCACGTTCGCTTCGAGCCCGGCTACGTGGCGCTCGCCTCGTTCCTCCTCTCGAGCGTGGTGGTCGTGGACACGATCGATGCCGGCCTCGCCCTGAACGAGCGGTTCCAGGGAGAGCGTCTCCAGTTCGTCACCCGCCGCGGCGAGCGGGTCGTGGGCCCTGGCATCTTCCAGGGCGGTGGCGGTCCCACGCGCGCCGGCTCGGTGCTCAGGCGCGAGGAGGAGCTGACGGATCTCTCGGCCGAGATCGAGCGCTCCGCCGCGAGCCTCGCCGCGATCTTGAAGACCACCGAGGGGAACCGCGCGGAGCGCGCCTCGGCCGTGTCGGAGCAGGAGGAGGCGGCGCGCCTTCTCCAAGTGGCCGAGCAGGCGCACCGCGCGCAGGAGTCCCGTCTGGCGGAGCAGAAGATCCGCGGCGACGCGATGGTGCAGGCGTCGTCGTCTCTCGCCTCATCGCTCGGAGCGGTGGCCGCGGAACTCGAGCGCGCGCTTGGAGAGGCGGAGTCGGCGCAGGTCGCGCTCAAGTCCGCGGACGAGGAGCGGGGCCGCGTGGACGCGATCCTCGCGCAGGAGGAGACCGAAGTGCGCGAGCTGGAGCGCAACCGCGAGCACCGCGTGGCGCTCCACGCCGAAGCCCGCGTCGAAGCGACCCGGGCCCGTTCCTCGCTCGAGGCGGCGATTCGCGAGCGCGAGCGGCTCACCCGGAGCGCGGACGAGGCGGAGCGGGAGATCGGGAGCCGGAGGGAAGAGGCGATCCAGACCGAGACGCGCATCCAGGAGACCGAGACCCTCTGCGGCGAGCGGGAGACGGAGCTCGCGCAGGAGATCGAGAAGAAGGCCGAGCGCGAGGTCCTGCTCCAGCGCGCGCGCGAGCGGTTCGGCGAGGTGAAGGGGCAGGCGGACGACGTCGAATCGACGACCCGCGACGTCCGCCGCGAGCACGCGACCTTGACCGAGCGGCTCCACAAGGCGGAGCTCGAGCAGGCGGAGGCGGACGGAGAGCTCCGGCGGCTGCTCGAGCGCGTGCGGAACGAGTACGAGATCGACCTCGTGTCGTGGGCGCCGGAGGCGGAGGCCGTGCCGGGCGACAGCGCCGACCCTGGCGATCCCGCGCTCGCCGAGATCGAGGAAGGCGACGTCGAGCTCGAGCCCGATTCGCCGCGCGTGCCGGACGAAGCGATCGTGGACCGCGACGATGCGGCGTCCGGATCCGCCCCCATCACGGCCGCCGCGACGCGCGAGGAGCGCGAGGCGCGGCTCCGCTACCTCCAGGAGAAGCTCCGTTCGATCGGTCCCGTGAACCTCCTCGCCGTGCAGGATTACGAGGAGCGGCGCCAGCGCCTCGGCTTCCTGAACGGCCAGCGGAAGGATCTCGATGACGCGAGGCAGCAGCTGCTCGAGGCGATCGAGAAGATCAATGCCACCGCCTCCGAGCTCTTCCTCAAGACCTTCGAGCAGGTGAACAAGAACTTCGTCCAGGTCTTCACCACGCTCTTCCAGGGCGGCGAAGCGGCGCTCGTCCTGACGGGCGATGATCCGCTCGAGGCGGAGATCGAGATCCTCGCGCGGCCGCGCGGGAAGAAGCCCCAGTCCCTCTCGCTCCTCTCCGGCGGCGAGAAGGCGCTCACCGCGATCGCGCTCCTCTTCGCGATCTATCTCGAGAAGCCGAGCCCGTTCTGCATCCTCGACGAGGTGGACGCGCCGCTCGACGACGCGAACATCGACCGCTTCGTCGGGCTCCTGCGCGACTTCAGCGCCAAGACCCAGTTCATCGTCGTGACGCACAACAAGAAGACGATGGAGGTGGCGGACGCGCTCTACGGCGTGACGATGCAGGAGCCGGGCGTTTCCAAGCTGGTCTCGGTGCGCTGGAACCGCGAGCGGCAGGACGTCGACCAGGTCGACGCTCCTCCCGAGGAGCTCGCGCCCGCCGCCTCATAGCAGGCCTTGCCGTGCAGTTCTTCAAGAAGATCACCGAGGGGCTGAAGAAGACCCGCGACGCGTTCGTCGAGCGGGTTTCCGACGTCTTGAAGCCGGGGAAGAAGCTCGAGCCCGAGGACTACGAGGCGCTCGAGGCGGCGCTCCTCCGGGCCGACGTCGGCCCCGCGACCTCGGATCGCATCCTCGATGACGTGAAGGAGCGCCTGGCGAAAGGCGCCGACGATCCGGCCTTGGCGCTCCGCGAGGCCGTCCGCGCCGTCGTGGAGCCTCCCGCGCCGTCCGCCGCGAATGTCCCGCGTCCCCACGTCACCCTCGTCGTCGGCGTGAACGGCACCGGCAAGACCACCACCATCGCGAAGCTCGCGCACCGCTACAAGGAGGCGGGAGAATCCGTCCTCCTCGTGGCGTGCGACACGTTCCGCGCCGCGGCGGGGGATCAGCTCGAGGTCTGGGCCGAGCGAGCTGGGGTCGAGATGGTGCGCCAGGCATCAGGCGCCGACCCCGCGGCGGTCGCGTTCGACGGCATGGCGCGCGCGAAGAGCCGGAACGTTCAGCGTGCGATCGTCGACACGGCGGGGCGCCTCCACGTGAAGGCGAATCTCATGGCGGAGCTGGACAAGATCCGCCGCGTCATCGAGCGCGGCATTCCCGGCGCGCCGCACGAGACCCTCCTCGTGCTCGACGCGACCGTCGGGCAGAACGGCCTTCAGCAGGCGAAGGAGTTCGGGCGCATCCTTCCGATCACGGCCATCGCGCTGACCAAGCTGGACGGCACGGCGAAGGGCGGGGTGGTGCTCGCGATCGCGGATGCGCTCAAGATTCCGATCCGGTGGGTCGGCGTGGGCGAGGGCATGGACGACCTCGTGCCCTTCGATCCCGAGGAGTACGCTGCGGCGCTCACGGGGAGCTACTCGCCCGCGTAGGTCACCTGGTTCTTGCCCCGCTCCTTCGACAACCGCAGATGCAGATTGGCGCGCGTCCAGAGATCGTGCGCGAGCTTCTCGCGCTGCCCGCGATCCAGCCCGCGCGAGCGGTCCCACGTGACCGGAACGTCCGCGGGGAACATCGCGCCTCCGAGGCTCATGCTCACGCGCACCGTGGTCTCGCGACCGTCGAGCCCCGGCACGGCGACCGCCAGGTTCTCCACCTTGAGCCGCAGACGCTCGCAGATCTCCTTGGCCTCGAGCTTGGTCGTCTCCGCGCTCAGGATGAGCGCGAACTCCTCGCCTCCCCAGCGCGCTACGGTGTCGAACGGCCGGACGCTCCCCGCGAGCGTTCGCCCGAGCTCGCGCAGGATCGCGTTCCCGGCCTCGTAGCCGAGCGTGTCGTTGACGCGCTTGAAGTCGTCGATGTCGGCGATCACGAGCGACATGGGCCGCTCCTCGCGGTAGGCGCGCGCGATCTCGTGATCGAGCTGCCGCGCGAAGTAGGGGCGGTTGTAGATGCCGGTCAGCTCGTCGACCATCACCAGCATGCCCAGCTTCTTCAGCGTGTTGAGGAGGTCGGTCGCGTGCTCGGTGACGATCCCGAGGATGCCGAGGCGCTCCTCGCTGAAAAAGCGCGGAGCTTTGCTCCACGCTTCGAGCACATAGAGGAAGGGCGTGCCGGGCTCCCCCACGCGGGCCATCGCCACGGAGCGGAATCCGCCCGGGACGGGGCGCGGCTCGTAGGGAGCGATGGCGACGTGGACCGTGGCGTCGACCGCCTCGGTGTCGAGCATGGTCTCGATGCGTCCCGCCTCGGCCAGGTCGGCGACGTAGACCGGGAGCATGCGCTTCCCGACCCATTCCACCGCGAGCGCCTTGTCCCACGGCTCGCCGTCGCTCAAGGGCTGCGCGTACCGCGCCTCGTCGGGCGTCGAGCCGAGAGGGAAGAGGCGCACGTCGTCGCACTCGAGCACGTCGCGCGCCGAGGTGAGGATCGTGCGCAGGATGTCGCCGATGTCCGTCTGGAGATACTCGGTGTTCCGCTCGTCCCGAGTGAAGAGCTTCCGCTCCACCGCGATCAGGTGCGACAGGCTCTTGTAGAGGAGCCTGCTTCGCGAGTGCCAGTGCGGGCGCACCGCGCGCACGAGGGTCTCCTCGCGGAGCTCGAGCGGGGCGGGGAGCAGGAAGGTCTCATTGGTCGCCGGGACGCGGTAGCGCACGTACGGACGGCCGTCGCGCTGGAAGCGGTCGACGCGCTCGAGCGATCCGCCCTCGAGGAGCCGCTCCGCGATCTCGCCGGCGAGCCTGTCGCGAGCCTCGCCGTCGAGATCTGTCAGGCTGAGCTCGATGAGGTGGCGCCGATCCTCGGTCGAAGCCTCGCTGAGGCAGAGGGACGCGAGTAGGGCGGTTCGAATGCGCTGCGGGTCGTTCATTCCCCTCGCCTCGGACGCGTAACGCTCGGATGTTGTGGGAAACTCGATGATTATAGCACATCCGGCCAATTTCCTGCCGCCCCCCATGCACGGGCGCCCGCCGAACTCCGTCCGCTAACACGTTTTTGCGCTTGCATTTGAGAAGCGGCCATGCTATTGTCTCTCTCGTAGCCGGAGTGCATGCCCACGGAAAGGGTGCGCGCATGGCTTCCAACGGTCGTAACTCCATGCGATCGGGTCCCATCCCCAGGGTCCCCACTCCTACGCGAGCCGGCGCTCGCGGTTTCGTTTCCCCAGTCCCCCAGAAGTTGCATGTCGCCGGAGACACGGAGGTGGTCTCCATGAAGCGTTCCAGAGGCAAGCCCCATCCCTGGCCGACCTGGGTGGGTGCGGCGCTCGGGATCCTTGTTTTGACGTCGGCTCCGCCGCGAATCCAGGCGAGGCCGTACAACCCCGAGTACCCGCCCATGCCGGACGGCGATCCAACCGCCGACGACCAGCCGAGCCCGACACCAAAGGGCGGCGGGGGTCATTACGCGACCTACCGGAACGATGCCGATCTGACGGCTCGCAAGCCGGGCGCGACGATGACCGCGTCCCAGCTGCGTGGACGTCTGATCTGGTTGTCCTTCGTTCGTACGTGGATCTGGATCGGCATGCGTTAACGACGAAGCGACCCTGGCGGCGGGGCGCTCCGCCGAGCGCCCCCGAGGTCCCATGAGCTACGACAAGGTGCCGCGTTCGGACGTGGCTTCTGTTTTACAGAAAATCGACGACCTCCTGTCGCGCGCGCGCTTCACCGCGGCGCTCGAGGTCATTGCGGGGTTCCGCGCCGGCCGGAGCGTTCCGGAGGCGCTCGATACCCCGCTCCTGCTCGCTCGGTGCCGAGCCCTCCTCGGGCTCGGGCGCTGGAAGGAAGTGGCTGACGCCGCTGAAAAGAAGCTGAGCGAGCTCTACGCCCTCCGTCCCGAGGAGAAGCGATCCCTGCTCGAATTCCATATCGCCGCCGGTCGCGCGGTGTGGAGGCTGGGACGCCCCTCACGGGCGGAGGAGCACTTCCGTGCCGCGTACCACATCAGCCGATGGGAATTCGACGACGCGGCCGGCATGCTGCGCTCGCGGAACCTTCTCGGCCTCTGCTTCCTCGGCGCCGGCGAGATCCATCGCGCCGTCGGCGAGTTCGCGCGCGGCCAGACCCAGGCACGCGAAGCTGGGCTCGTCCATGAAGAGGCCTCGTTCTCGCTCAACCTGAGCATCGCGCTCGGAAAGAACGGACGCCTCCTCGAGGCGGACAAGGAGCTCGCCCGCGCCCGAACGCTGTTCGCCGAGCGGGGCCATTCCCGCGGCAAAGTGCAGGCGCGCCTCTTCCACGGCTATCTCGCGCGCATTCGTGGCGACGCCCGCGAGGCGGAGCTCCAGGCGCAGGGCGCGCTCTCCGAGGCGGAAGAGCACGGCTTCGAGCGGGAGCGCGTCATCGCGCTCGAGTATCTCGGAGATCTCGCTCTCGACCGCCACGACAACCAGGGGGCCGTCGACAATCTGGAGCAGGCCTTCATCCTGGCCGAGCGGATCGCGCCCGAAGGGGACCTCATCCCCGAGCTCTGCCGGCGCACCGCCGAAGTGCACGTCCGTATCGGCGAGCCGAACCGCGCGCTCGTCGCCTGCGAGCGCGGACTCCGGGTCGCGCGTGCCATCCACGACCGCTTCGAGGAGGCCGCGGCGCAGCGCGTCATGGCGATGGCCCACCTCCTCCTCGGCCATCGCGAGAAGGCGGCTCGCATCGCACAGGAAGGCGCGATGCTCCTCCGAAAGCTCGAGGCCAACTACGAGCTCATGCGGCTCCTCGTCTGGACGGGGGAGATGCTCGTGGCCGGAGGCGACTCGGAGGAGCGGCGCGAGGGCCGCGATGCCCTCTGGGAAGCGCGGAGCCTCAGCATGGCGATGAAGCTCGACCGCTGGCTCGAGCGGATCGAGCGGGATCTCGGCGTGGAGATCGTGCCCACGGCCGGGCCCAGTCCGGCGGATCACGCCCTGGATTGCGCGCACCCGTCGGGGGCGGATCCCGACTCGTGCCGCTGGGGGATCATCACGCAGGATCCACGCATGATCGAGCTCCTCGCCATCCTCGAGCGTGCATCCTCGAGCCGCCTCCCGATCCTCGTCCTGGGCGAGAGCGGCACGGGCAAGGAGCTCCTCGCGCGTGCGGCGCACGGCCTTTCCGACCGGGCCACGCGCCCGTTCGTGGTCGGGCACTGCGCCGCGCTCTCGGACGGACTCCTGGACGTCGAGCTCTTCGGCAAGGACCCGGGCGAGGGGCCCGGGGGCGAGGGTGCGCGCACGGGACTCTTCGAGACCGCGAGCCGCGGCGTCATGTTCCTGGATGAAGTGGGCGAGCTCCTCACCTCCGCGCAGGCGAAGCTCCTTCGCGTGATCGAGATGGGCGAGCTGCGCCGCGTGGGTGGCATGGGCGTGCGCCAGGTCGATGTGCGGGTGATCGTCGCCTCCACCCGCGACCTGGGCTCGCTCGTCCGGCGCGGCCTCTTCCGGGACGATCTCTACTACCGGCTGAACGGGATTCGCCTCGAGGTGCCGCCCTTGCGCGAGCGCCCGGGCGACATCGGTCTGATCGGCCGGCATCTCCTCGACCGCGCCTGCTTGGAAGCGGGGAAGCGCGTGACCTTGAGCGAGGAGGCGTGGGCTCGCCTCATCGCGCATCCGTGGCCCGGTAACGTGAGCGAGCTCAAGAGCGTCATCGAGCGGACCGTCGCGCTGGCGGGCGACGGCGAGCGGCTGTCCGCCGAGCAGGTCCAGTTCCAGCCCGCGGTCCGCGCTCCGATCTCCGCCATGACGGAACGGACTGGAATCCGCACCATGCGGCGCTCGGGCGATCCGGAGGAACGGAACCGGATCGTGGACGCGCTCCGCGCGAACGGCGGCAACCAGTCCGAGGCCGCGCGCAGCCTGAACGGCATGAAGCGGACGACGCTCCTCTACAAGATGAAGAAGCTCGACATCCGCCCCGAGGAATACCGTCCCGCGCCTCCGCGCTGATTGACCCGCCCGGCGCGCGCCCCTATACTGGCGGCGAGCACGCGCTAACCGCGCAGCATCCCGGCACTTGGCGGGCCATTGGCCCCATCCCGAGCGCCTTCCCATCCCCGCGAGGAGCCGCATGGTTTCCGAATTGATGAAGGGGCTGTCGATCACGCTGTCCCACTTCTTCAAGAAGCCGGTGACGCTCAAGTATCCGGACGTGAAGATGCCGATGTATCCGCGCTTCCGCGGACTCCATGAGCTCCATCGCTACGCGAACGGGCTCGAGCGCTGCGTCTGCTGCGGACTCTGCGCGGCGGTGTGTCCCGCCGACGCCATCTACATGGAAGCGGCGGAGAACACGCCCACGCAGCGCTTCTCCGCCGGCGAGCGCTACGCCCGGCGCTACGAGATCGACATGCTCCGGTGCATCTTCTGCGGCTACTGCGAAGAGGCCTGCCCCGAGGACGCGATCTTCCTGGGTCACAACTTCGAGCTGTCGGACTACTCCCGCGACTCGTTCCTCTATTCCAAGGAGCAGCTCCTCGTCCCGGTGGGCATGACGAACACGCCGGGCATCGTTCGGGGCCGGTAGGCGCGCCCGGACGCGATGGGCGACCGCTGGTTGCTCGCCGCGGCCTGCGGCGTGGTCGCGGGACTTGCGAACGTCCTCGGCGGCTGGCTCGCCGTGGGACGCCACGGCTGGGACCGCGTCCGGCAGAGCTACTTCATGGCGGCCGGCGCGGGCTTCCTCCTCGCCGCCGTGTTCCTCCGCCTCATTCCCGAGAGCTTTCGCCTCGCGTCCAATCCCAACGGCCCGCCCACGCTCGCGGTCGGCTCGCTCATCCTCGTCGGATATCTCCTGATCCACGCCGCCGAGCACGTGCTGGTGGGGCACTTCC
>DASTKC010000121.1:0-5428 GCA_035716085.1 Candidatus Eiseniibacteriota bacterium
GGACGGCGTGTTCAACGAGTGGAACCGCTATTACCTCTCCGGAAGCGCGGCCGAGCTCCTCGACAAGCTGCTCGAGCGGGACACGGTGATCCTCTTCAAGAAGGGGCAGAAGAGCCCTTGGGCGCGGGAGTTCCTCTTTGCGGACGGCATGACCTGGGGCGCCGCGGCGCCCATCCGTCAGCAGGGCGAGCGGGTGGGCGCGCTCCTTCTCAACCACTCGGCGTCGCTGCCGTTCCGTCCGGAGCACGTGGCCACGCTCCAGAACCTGGCCACGCTCGCCGGGATCGCCGAGCGCGAGGACAGCCACCGCGCGCATCTCGAGGACCTCTTCATGGGGGTCATCGTGTCGCTCACGATGGCGCTGGAAGCGAAGGATCCGTACACCGAGGGGCACTCCGCGCGCGTGGCCGCGTACTCGGAGGCCATCGGCAAGCAGCTCGGAATGCAGCCGGAGCAGCTCGACGTCGTGCACCGCTCCTGCCTGGTTCACGACCTGGGCAAGATCGCGGTCGACGGGAACATCCTCGGCAAGGAGGAGGGGTTGAGCTCGCACGAGCGGGAGAAGATGGATCTTCACCCGGTCATCGGCGAGGACATCCTGCGCCCCATCACGCTTCTGAAACCCCTCCTCCCTGGCGTGCGATCGCACCACGAGCACTACGACGGCACGGGCTATCCGGACGGACTCGCCGGCGAGGCGATTCCGATCGAGGCGCGCATCATGGCGGTGGCCGACGCGTTCGACGCGATGACGTCGAACCGCCCGTATCGCTTGGCGCTGCCCGAGGAGGACGCCCTCGCGGAGCTTCGCCGGAACGCGGGCACGCACTTCGACCCACGGGTCGTCGCCGCCTTCGAGCAGATCTATCCCGCCGTGAAGCGGACTCTGGAGCACTTGCGGCCGCGGAGCTGAGCCGCGGCGTGGGGCGGGAGGCGCGCGCCTAGCGCGCCTTGCGGAGGAAGACCGTGGTCCCGTGCTCGGGACCGGTCTCGAACTTCACCTCGTCCATCAATTGCCGCATCAAGAAGAGCCCGCGGCCATGCGGGCTCAGGAGCTGCTCCCCTTCGGTCGGATTGAGCACGCGGCTCGGGTCGAATCCGTGTCCCACGTCATCGACACGCACGCGCACGTTCCCCGGGTCCACCGTGACCTCGAACTTCACGACCTTGTCGTCGGCGAACATGTTGCCGTGCTGGACCGCATTCGTGCCGGCCTCGATGACGGCGATGAGGAGGGAGTTGACGTAATCCTCGTCCATGCCGTGGCGCTCTCCCAATTCTTGGAGTAAGGCGTGCACCTGCGCGAGCTCCTCGAGCCGGCTCGGAATGGTGAGATGGACGGTTTCGCTCGAGTTGGGGCGGGCGCCCATAAGATCGCTACTGTACCAGAATGGACCAGTCCGGGCGCGCCGGAATGAGGTCCGCCGGAGTGCGGTCGGGGCCCGTCCGGCGCACGCTCAGTGCGCCTTCAGGGCGAGCAGGGTGATGTCGTCGATCTGGTCGGCCCCGTCCGTGAATCGGGTGACCTCGTCGGAGACGCTCCTCACGATCTCATCGGCGCTCAGTCGATCGGGGAGCCGGCCCACCAGCTCGACCAGCCGCTCTTCACCGAAATCCTCGCCCAGCCGGTTCCGTGCGTCCGTGATCCCGTCCGTGTAGAGGAGGAGCGAGTCGCCTGGCTTGAGCGACGCCTCGGTGTGCCCGTAGAGGAACCCCGGCTGGATGCCGAGGGGGATGCCCCCTTGCTCGAGGGAACGGCAGTGTCCCTCGGCCGAACGGAGGATCGGGAAATTGTGCCCCGCGTTCGCGAAGGACAGCGTGATCCCCCTTCCGTTCCCGAGCCCGCTTCCATCCACATCCGCGAGGAAGCAGGTGGCGAAGCGGTCGTCGGGAGTAGCTTCGTGCACGAGGCGGTTGAGCCGGTTCATGATCACGCCCACCGACTGGCGCTCGAACGCCTGGGTGCGGATGGAAGCCTGCACCATCGACGCGAGGAGCGCCGCGGGCACCCCTTTGCCGGCGACGTCCGCGATGACCATCAGGTAGTGGCCGTCCCCCAACTCAACTGTGTCGTAGTAGTCGCCCCCCACGAACTTGCTCGGCGCGTTGAGCGCAGCCAGGCCGAAGCCCGATGTCTGCGGCAGCGTGGTCGGGAGCGACTGCTGCTGGATGCGGCGCGCCACGGCGAGCTCCTCCTCGAGGATCGTCTTGTCGAGGCTGTCCCGGTAGAGGAGCGAGTTCGTGATCGCGACGCTCGTCTGGTTGGTGAGCGTCTGGAGGAGCGAGACCTCGGCCGCGGTGAACCGCGTCTCCGTGATCTTCCGCCCGAGCGCGATCAGTCCGAGGAACTGTCCCGCGTGGCGGAGCGGCAGGACGAGATAGGGGCCGGTCGCGAGAAAGGGCGCCATCGTGGCGGCCACGCCGCGCTCCTGTGCGAGCGGCGCGATCTCCTCCATGCGGAGGAGCTCGGCGCCTTCCACGAGGCGCACGAACCCGTCGCGGGGACACGCCGCGATCGCCGCGAGATCCACGCCGCCGCCGAACCCGTGCGCCACCGCGACGCGCCGCTCGGGCGCGAGGAGGAGCACCGTCGTGCGCGCCGGTACTCCCTCGCGGAGCGTGGCGAGGAGCTTCTCGGCCAGCGTGTCGAGATCGAGAACGGTGAGCATCTCGCCGCTCACCCGATGGAGGAGCGTCCGGTAATCGCCGCGATCCCGGAGGAACTGCCGGTCGAGGATCTCTTCCAGCCATGAGAAAACGGGCTGGAACAGGATCAGCGAAAGGAGCAGGAACGCCGTCTGGAAGATCGTCGTGTCCGCCGTCGTCACCGACTCGAGGAGGAGATCGAAGCGCCGCACGATCAACACGTACACGCCGAACAGGAAGGCCGACGTCACGGCGTAGAGGATCGACTTCCGCGCGATCAGATTCGCGTCGAGGAAGCGGTGGCGCACCATCGAGTACGCGATTCCGCCCGAGCCGATGAGGAGCGCCAGGATGATCAAGGACGAGCGCATGAGCGGCGGCCAGTAGTGGTTCAAGAGGGTCGGGATCGGCGACGCGACGGCGTAGATCCCGGCGCACAACCCGAGGCCGGCGAAGATCGTCCCGACCTGTCTCCGGATGAGCGGATTGTGGCTTTTCCGGAAGCTCACCCAGAGGAGCGTGAGCGCGGCCGCGATGTAGAAGAGGTTCACCATCGAGAACATGATCTGGTGGAACCGGAAGATGAGCTCGACGGGGAGCCGCCCGTAGGTGATCACGGCGGCGCCTAACGAGTTCTTGGCGATGCCGGCGGCGACGCGCCCCCAGAGCGCCCCCTGGCCCTGGAGGAGCATGAGGATCAGGTGGAACGTGTGCGGTGCGAAGATCCAGAACGTCGCGCCCGGGATGCTCCGGAAAATCCGGTTCTCCGTCGGGAAGACGCACGCGAAGTAGAGGAGCGACGGGAAGAAGAACTCCCAGAGATAGGCGAACGAGCGGAGGAGATCGTTCGAGCCCGTGCGCCCCGACGGCGAGAGGATGTCGATGATGAACCCGATGGCGCCGAGCACCGAGCCCATCCCGCCCGAGAAGAGCATGAACGCGGTGGCGCGGTTGGCCCGCTCGCGCGGTGCTTCACGGAGGATGATGATCCCGAGGAACACCACGAGCACGCCCACCATGGCATAGGCGAGCGCGACCGAGGCATTCGCGACGGGGGCCGGATTCATCGAGCTTGTTCGACCTCCGCGGGCAGGAGCGTGCTCGGCGCTAGAAGGAGCGGCTGCCCCGGCCGGTCCAGAATCTCCTGGATGACCCGCGCTTCGTACGTGAGCGCGGGCGCGTCGGGCGCGAGGGCGCCGCGCGACAGGACGGTCGCGCCGCCGAGGAACTTGGGCAGCCTGAAGAGGCCCGGCTTCGGATACTCGACCACGCGGACCTTCTGCCCGGGCTTGATGCCTGCCGCGCGCTTGGCGGCCTCCATCGCGTCGGTGAGGCTCCCCATGCGATCCACGAGCCCGGTGGCCTGCGCCTCGCGACCGAGGACGACGTGTCCCTCGCCGAGCTCGCGGACCCGTGTCTCGGGGAGGTGGCGCGCCGTCGCGACCTTCGTCACGAAGCCGCTATAGAAGTCGTCGAACAACGCGTGCACCTGATCGCGCTCCTTGGCCGTGAGGTTTCGCTCCGGGAGCGTGGCGCCGAGGAGCGGGATCCGGATTCCGCCCAGGAGGTCGGCGCTCTGGCCGCGCTGAACGTGGTCGGACGTGAATCCCGTCTTCTTTCCGAAGCCGTCGTTCCACGCCCAGCCGCCGATCACGCCGATCGAGGCGGTCACGGAGAGCGGGGTCGAATAGATGGTGTCTGCGTCCATGCTGATCCAGTAGCCGCCGCTCGCGGCCACGCGTCCCTGGCTCACGATCACCGGCTTCGCCTTCGTCTTGGGCGTCGTCTTGTGCATCGCCCGGATCTCCCCCGCGACGAGGTCCGACGCGAGCGCGTCGCCGCCGGGCGAATCGACGCGGACCACGACCGCCTTGATGCCGGAGTCCTTGCGATACTTCGCGAGCTGCTTCGACGTGGGGCGCGCCTTGATGCCCTCGTCCATGGCGCACTCGCCGATCTGATAGACGAGCGCGATCTCCGGACGTGGCCCCCACTCCTCGTCGGGCTGCCAGCGAATCGCATCGAGCGCCCCCGGGGAGACCAGGGTGGCACGCTTCGGCCCAAGGCTCTTCACCACGGTCTTGAGCGAATCCGGGCGCCCGATGACGTCCACCCATCCCATGTCCTTGAGCCGGCGCGCCGTGAGAACCGGACTGTCGTTCACCACGCTGTCGAACGCGTCCGTCCGCACGCGCCCCGCGGACACGAAGCCCGCCTTGAGCTCGGCGTACGCCCCGTCGACCAGACCCTGGAGCTGCTCCCGATCGGCGGGGGACATGTCGGTGCGCGAGAAGGTCTCCAGCGCCGACTTGTACTTGTACCAGCGCCACTCGTCGAAGCCGATCCCGAGCTTGTCCAGAGTCCTCTTGAGATACGTGCGCGAGATCTGCACCCCCGGGAAGGTCACGATCCCCATGGGATCCATCACGATCCGGTCGGCCACGCTTGCCAGATAGAAGTTCCCCACGCTGGCATTGTCCACGTACACGACCACCTTCTTTCCACGCGCGCGGAGGTCCGCGAGTTTCTGTCGAAGCTCCCAGATCATCGCGACGTTGGCCTGGAAGCCTGAAAGATTGAGCACCACTCCCTCGACGGTCGGGTCTTCCTCGGCCTTGCGGATGGTCTCGAGGAGGGGCCAGAACGCGATCGAGTTCGCGTCTCCGTAGACGTACTTCTGGTAGACCGCCTGGCCCTTCAGGTCCATCTGGACGTAGCGGCTTCGGCGCGCGCGACGCGCGTCGAGATCGATGCCGCGCTGCGGAGGCTGGAGCCTGGCGAC
>DASTKC010000122.1:0-12788 GCA_035716085.1 Candidatus Eiseniibacteriota bacterium
GCCCACCCGACCCCTACCTCATCGCGAAGGACCTCGCCGGAGCACCGGAGTGCCGTGACTTGCGTCCGGATGCGGCGACCGAGCGAATTGTGACGCCGCTTAGGCTTTTCTACGACTGGCTGTGTGCGCCGCGCCAGTAGCCCTTTCGTCATGGTAGGGGCTGGGGTCGTGATGGCTGGAGGGCGCCTCGCGAGCTTCGCGCGAAGCGCGAAGCAATGCGCCGCCGCCCGGAGGCCATCACGACTCCAGCCCCGGGCCAAGCCAAAAGAGCTACTGCCCCGGAGCGCGCCCCACGTAAGCCAACGCAAATCCGATCTGCGCGACGAACATCATCACGTACATATGCGTCCAGCTCGGATGGTTCTCGGTGCGCGCAAGATCGTCTGGGCGGCGGACCATGAGGTACGCGACGTAGAGTCCCCAGGCGCAGAGGACGGCCGTGAGCGAGTAGAGCACCCAGGGATGCCCGGTCAGATAGCCCTGGTGTACGCCGTAGGGGATGAGGAGGAAGGGGAGAACCAAGAAAGGCGTGATCATCCAGGCGGCGCGGCGCGGGCCGTGGACCACGGGGAGCGTGCGGAACCCGGCGGCCGAGTCCCCCTTGATGTCCGCGAAGTCCTTGGTCGTGGTTGCGCCGAGGAGGAAGAGCCCGAAGATCGCGCCGATGTACCAGGGCTCGAGGCGTCCGAAGTCCCGCACGCAGGACCAGCCGGCTACCTTCAAAAGAACGCCGCGCGGAATGGCGATCACCACGTTCGCGAGATAGGGAACCGCCTTCAGGCGAAACGGTGGGGCCGAGTAGAGCACCGTGAGCACTGCGGCCGTCCCTGCGAGGAGCGTGCACTGCGGGCCGACGAGCGCGGCGAGCACGAACGCGGCAGCGTAGAGCCAGCCCGCGAGCTGGAGCGCCTCCGTCTCGGTCACGCGCCCCGAAGGGATGGGCCGCCCTGGCTTGTTCACGCGGTCGGCCTCGAGATCGGTGACCTGGTTGAGCGTGTTCGAGGCGGCGTTCAGGACCGCGGCCATCAGCGTTCCGAGGGCGATCCGGCCCACGACCCAGGGCGTCAGGGGCACCGCCGGAGCGGCGCCGAGCGCGATGACGCTTCCCGTGAACATGCCGAGCGCGGGGGCGATGAGCGTGAAGGGGCGCGCCAGCTCCCACCCGCGGCGGTTCAGCATGTGTTCAGCGGAGACCGAGATCCGCCCCGTCCATGTCCACGGGAACGGGAAGACCGAGCCGCGTCAGGACGGTGGGGGCGAGGTCGATGATGCGGGCGTCCTTCTTGTCGAGCGGACGGCTCGAGAAGAGCACGCCGGGAACCTGCGATGGGTCCACCGAGCAGTGGTCGGCCGACCAGCGGCGCTCGTTCGGTTCGAACACATCCGGCGGGATGCCGCCGAGTGATGTCTGCCAGGACACGCGATAGCCCCGCTCGAATCCCACGACGAGATCGGGCGCCTCGTTGAAGTAGGGCCCACGGTAGAGCTCCTCGCGAGCGTAGACGTGCCGGACCACGCCCTCTCCCGTCTCGGGGTCCGTGAGGGCGCCGAACTTCTGGATGAGCTCCTTCCGGAGCGCGTCGTACTCCGCTCCTGGCGCCACGATGCCGTCTCGCTCCCGGCCTCTCAGGTTCACGTAGATCTGGCCCAGCGCGAGCGCGTACGCGCGCGTCCTCGACCAGTCCACGTTGGGCCAGAACGTTCCGCGTCCGAAGAGATCCTCGAGATTCCGGTCCCGCACGGGATCGGTCCTGGACAGGGTCATGTAGCCGTTCCGCACGAGCCACGTGTTGATGTTCACGGCCTTCCGGAAGCTCGAGAAGCCGTGATCGGAGACGACCATCACGGTCGTCCGTCCATCCTTGGTCTTCTGGAGGAACCGGCCGACGAGCGTATCCGCCCTCATGTAGATCCGCTCGATCGAGTTGCCGTAGCGCGCGGCGAGCTGGCGGTTGTACATCGGATGCTTCGGGTCGATGAGCCGCCACATCATGTGCTGGACCTTGTCCGTGGACTGGAACACCGTGACGAAGAGATCGGGATCCATCTGCTTCACGGCGTCGAACACGACCGCGCGCTGACGGTTGAACGTGAAGTTCACGTCCTCGAGGAACACGCGCTCGTCGATGGCCTCCTCGTTCAAGGCCCACGTGTCCTCGGGCCAGCCGAGCGTCTTGTAGAGGCCGACGCGGCGCGCGAGCTCGCCGCTGTAGGACGGCGGCTGCGAGATGGGCACCGGAGGCTTGCGCGGATCGAAGTTGATCGGGGAGAGATAGACCCGGAGCTCGGGCGAGGCCTCGAGCACGTGGAAGCGGGCGATGCCGCGCACCGAGACGAGGGGTGCGATCGTGAACTGGATCGAGTACCAATCGCTCCACTCGCCCTGATGGATGGTTTGCACGTGTCCCTGGAGCGAGATCTTCACGGCGCCCGGATTGCCACGGACGCGCTGGAACTCGACCGGGATCGTCAGGTCGGGGATCCGTCCCTCGGCATCGCGCGAGGCGAAGGGGTTCCGCGGCCCGTGCACCACCGAGCGCACCCGCCCGGTCCCGTCGACCCGGATCCGGGCCACCTTGCCTCCCATCTCCGTGTCCCCGACGCCGGTCGCGTTCGTGGCCCAGTAGGAGAAGGTGCCCATGGTGCCCCGAATGTCCGGAACCCCAAGCCCGGAGAGGAGTACGCCATTTTGTAGCGTCTCCGGTGGGAAGTTGATCGGGGCTTCCAGGATGACCGAGCGCACGCCGTTCCGGGACGCGATCTGCCAGAACGTCGTTCCCTTGCGATTGTTGACGACGGTCGGCGCCTTCGTGGGCAGGAAGCCGAGAGCGAATTTCCCCCGCTGGATCGTCACGGTGGAGAAGTCCGGGTAGTAGGTGCTCGGATTCCGTCTCAGGAAGTCGTAGATCCGGGTCTTGCCCGGATTCATGCCGGTCGAGAAGGCCGACCAGGCCACCGGCGACTGCGCCGGATTCGTGGTCTGAAGCCGCCGGTAGGCGCCGTGGTCCCGCATCCATGCGAGGTTGGGGAGCTTCCCCTCCGCCATGAGGCGGTCCGCGACTTCGGGATCCATCCCGTCGAAACCGAGGATGTAGACGCGCTGGCGTGGCTCGGCACGGACGGGAGCGTCGGAGAGGGGAATAGCGATCGAAGCGGCGAGGAGCGCGACCGGCCCCAGCACCCGCACGACCCACTGTTTGGTTCGGGAGGTTGGCATTCGTGGATACCGGCGCGGGAATCGTAGCATCGCGATTCACGGAGTGTCAAACGAGCCGAGCGCGCGGGAGGTTGCCTTGACGCTCTTCGAGAGCGCTCCCTATAATCCGGCCACCGTCCGTTCCCACCATCCACGAGGGACAACGCTCATCGGCTCCCGACGCATCGCCCCGAACGTCCGCGCATTCAACGTCGCGTTGCTCGTTGCTGCGCCGCTTCTACTCTCGCTCGCCCTTGTCGCTCCCAGGCGCGCCTCGGCCGCGGCCCCGATCGCGGCGCCCGGCGCGTCGTCGCCCGAGCGCGTGCGCACCCTGGCGCAGGACATCCGGGGGGCGACCTTCGAGTACGTCCCCGGTGAGATCCGCTTCGACACGCTGAGCGTGAACGGAGCCGGCTATTCCCGGGTGACGGTCGCGGGCGCGACGGTCGGAGAGAAACCTGGGGACCCGGCCCTCCCGACGGCGACGCTCTACGTGGGGGTGCCCGACGGCATGAGCCCCAAGCTCACCATCGTGAGCGAGGAGTGGAACGAGCGCGCCGGGCCGGCGCCTCCCGTTCCCGTCCAGCACCAGCGCTTCATCAGCGACGATCCCGCGCACGGTCCCGTCACCGAGTTCCGGGTCGTGCCGAACCCGGACGTCTACGGCAAGGCCGCGATCTTCCCCTCGCGCTCGGCCTACCTCACGCGCGGCGGAGCCGTGGGCGAGATGTGGGTCGTGCCGATCCAGGTGCGGCCGGTGCGGTGGGATCCATCGGCTCGCGCCTTCCGCCTTCTTCGGCGGATGAGCTTGCGCGTGGACTTCGTGCCCGCGACCGCGGCAGAGCGCTCGAAGCGCCCCGCATTCCGCCAGGGCGGCGACTCCGGCTTCTGGGGGCGCGTCCAGAAGGGACTCATCCGGAATTACGAGTCCGCCCGGTCGTTCCCCATCCGGCCCGCGGCGCCACGGCCCGCGGCTCCACGGCGCTCTGCCGTGAATCCGGAGTTCAAGCTGCAGGTGACCCAGACCGGATGGACTTCGGTGAGCTACGCGACGCTCTCGGCGGCCGGATTTCCCCCGGGAAAAACGATCGCCACGATCGGCGTCAGCCAGAGGGGCTACGACGACGGGGCCGACGCGCCCACCGACACGCCGGTCGCGGTCGTCGCGCGGGACGCGAACGGAAACGGAACCTTCGACACAGGGGACGCGATCACGTTCTACGCGCAGAGTCTTCGCGATCGTCTCGGCCCGGCCTCCATCGAGAACCGCTACACCGCGGTCAACGTGTACTGGCTCACATGGAGCGGGACCAACGCGGCCGCCGCCGATTCCGTGTCCGGCGCCATCCCCGGGAGCCCCATCACGCCGCCGTCGTTCCTCGACACGATCCACCTCGAGCAGAACAAGTTTTTGCTCGCCGCTCCCAACCCCATCTCGACGTCGCCCCCCGAGGCGGTCCCGTACATCTTCTGGACCCGCGGTGACGACCTCGAGAACAACGACATCTTCGACACGCCGATCCCGTTCGTCGATCCAGATGCGGCGCAGCCGTTCCGGATCCGCTCGTACTATCAGGGGCAGAACAATTTCCAGCACCATTTGAATCTTTTCTATCTGTCGTCGACGAACGTCACCGACACGCTCGGATTGAACCGGACGTTCTTCCACCAGGACACCTACGTCCTCGATACGGGATTCACGATCCCCGGAGGCCACATCGGGCCGAACACGGGACCGGGCAATCGCTACCGGCACGTCGGGACGCGCGAACCGCCCGACGGCGGCAACATCGTGCCGGGCAGCCGGGCGTGGCTCGATTGGGTCGAGGTCACCTATTCCCGGCTCTACCGTGCCGTGAGCAATTCGCTCTCGTTCGGAAGCGGCACGGCGCTCGGACTGGTCGAGATGACCGTCACGGGCTTCACCGCTCCGGGAATCCAGGTCTATGACGTGACCGATCCTCTCGCCCCCAAGCGCGTGACGAATCTCACGATCGGCGGAACGGGCCCGTACAGCGTCACGTTCCGCACCGACGCATCCGCGGGAGAGCGCCGCTTCGTGGCGGTCGTGCCGGGGAGCGAGATCACGCTCGGATCGGGCCTGGTCGCGCAGGACAACCCGTCCAATCTGAGCGTCCCGGATCCGTTCCCTTCCACGAGCGTCGCGCGGTCGATCATCATCGCGCCGGAGTCCTTCATCACCGCGTCGAACGCGCCGGTGACGCGCCTCGCGGACTATCGCCGGGGCCAGGGCTACGTGGTCCAGGTCGCGGGAGTCCAGGATGTGTACGACGAGTTCAACGGCGGGCTGAAGTCGCCTCTCGCGATACGCCGCTATCTGCGCCACGCGTACATGGCCTGGACGCCCAGGCTCCTCTACGCGCTCCTGATCGGCGACGCGAGCATGGATTATCAGCATCAGCTCCCGACGAGCAGCGCCGATCTCTTGCCGACGTACATCAAATTCGAAGCGATCTTCGGTCCCTTGGGGCAGGAGCTGGTCTCGAACGAATCCTGGTATTCGCGCAACCTGAACCTGGCCGTGCCCGTCGATGGAGAAGACCTTCCGAGCATCGTCCTCTCGCGGATTCCCGCCGGGACCCCCGACGACCTGGATCTCTTCGTGAACAAGGTGATCGCCTACGAGAACTTCCAGCCCACCGACACATGGCGGGCGCGGATGCTGCTCGCGTCGGACGATGCATTCTCCACGGGACTCTTCTCGTCCACGGGCTATTGCTACAACTTCCAGGAAGAGGATTTCCTGAGCGCGAATCAGACGTTCGGCCTCATCGCGGCCAACAGCACCGGAGGTCAGGACATGACCCCGGATTACTACGATCTGCACACCTACACCGACGCCGTGCCGTCGAACCCTCCTCAGTTCGGGTGCAAGAGCTTGACCTCGGTCGTCAACGCGCTTGGCCAGACGGGCGGCGGGTACTCCGCGATGACCTCCAAGCTCACGCAGGGGGGGCTCATCCTGAACATCGAGACGCACGCGAATCGATACGTCATCGGGCACGAGGTGATCTACTGCACCGGCTCACCGCGAGGAGGGTGCCCCACCGGCAGTCCCGGGCCGCAGGACTTCAACAACGTCGGACGTCCGTTCTTCGGCATGGTCTGGGGGTGCCACTCCAATCAGTTCGCCGACGGACCGGCCCTGGCCGAGGGCGGCATCGACAGCTCGGACGCGATCGGCGAGCAGTGGCTGCTCCTCAACAACCGAGGCACGATCGGATCGGTGGGCAGCACCGCGTTCGAGCTCCTGCCCCAGAACACGAACTTCAGCCATTCGGTGGCGGATGCGTTCTTCACCACCCCGCCGGCATCGGATCCAGGGCCCGGGAGCCCGCGGCAGGTCCGTTGGGTGCTGGGGGAGGTCTTTACGAGCGCCCTGGTGATGAACGGGCTCTCGTTCGACCCCAGCCAGTCGATCATGAACCACACGGTCAACCTTCTGGCCGACCCCATGCTTCGGATGGACGCCCTACCGCCGCGCGTCTTCGATGTGCAGGTGGACGGCTCGACGATCTCGGACGGCGGGGCGCTCGTGAGCGATGCCCCCACGGGCGGCGCGCAGGTGATCGCGAAGCTCCGGGACGAGGTCGCCATCCAGTCGGTCCAGCTCACCGAGCAGGATCTGGTCGGAGGGCCGGCCGTGCCGATCGACTCGACGAGCTATACCGTCGCCTACACCGACTCGAGCCGGCAGGCCACGCTGACGACCTCGATCCGTCCGCGCGTCGGCAACTACGACGTCCAGATCCGCGCGACGGACCTGAACGGCCGCGCCCAGCTCTTCACGCTCGAGGTGCGGACGCCGGTCCACTACTTCGCGAACGGCACCCAGATCGTGAACGGGGTCTTCGTGGCGAGCGGGTCTCGAATCCGCGCGGATATCACGACGCCGGTTCCGGTCACCGCCGACTCCCTGGAGCTCTTCCTCGACGGAGCGCCGATCTCTGCGGCGAAGACCGGAGCGGGGCGGCAGTGGTCGCTCGACGCGCTTCCAGGATTCGGCCCAGGGACGCACACGCTCCAGATCGCGGTCGGAGGACGCACCGCGGGGCTCGAGCTCGTGACCTTCCAGGTGAGCGCCGAGTTCACCATGCGCGGCGTCGCGGTCGTGAGTCCCAAGATCCAGGGGGCGGGCTGTGGCGGATCCATCTTCCAGTACGAACTCAGCTCCTCGGCGGACAAGGTGGAGCTTCTGCTCATGACCGTGGCCGGGCGTCGCGTCTCCTCCATCCGCGTGCCCGGGAACGCCGGATTCAACGTCTACTGCTGGGACGGCCGCGATTCGCAGGGTCACGACACCGCGATCGGCGTCTATCTCTTCCGAATCCGCGCGACGGATCCGACCGGGCGCACGGTGACCCAGGATGGCCGCATGATCCGCACGCGATGAGCGATCGCCGGAGCGGGAAGGCCATCTTCAAGGAGCTCTCGAAGCTCGTCACGGAGCAGCGCAATCCGCGCTCACGCCGCCTCGATCGGCTCTCGACGCCTCAGGTGCTGCGGCTGATGAATTCCGAGGACCGCCGCGTTCCCCTGGCGGTCGGGCGCGAGATTCCCAGGATCTCGAAGGCCGTGGACCTGATCGTGGCGCGTCTCGAGCGCGGGGGGCGCCTCTTCTACGTCGGCGCCGGCACGAGCGGGCGGCTCGGCGTGCTCGACGCGTCGGAGTGCCCTCCCACCTTCGGCACGCCGCGCACGATGGTGCAGGGAATCATCGCCGGCGGGCGCCGCGCGCTCGTCCGCTCGATCGAAGGGGCCGAGGACGATGCCCAAGCCGCCGTGGCGGCGCTCAAGAAGCGCCGCGTCGGCGAGAAGGACATCGTGGTCGGGATCATGGCGAGCCGCCGCACGCCGTACCCGCTCGGCGCCATCGCCTATGGCCGGAAGGTGGGAGCCGCCACCATCGCGGTCACGGCCAATCCGGGCCGGGGCATGGATATCGACTGCGACGTGGTGATCGCGCCGCGCGTGGGCCCGGAGATCCTCACGGGATCGACGCGGCTCAAGTCCGGTACCGCGCAGAAGCTCGTCCTCAACATGCTCACCACCGCGACCATGGTGCGGATGGGCAAGGTCTACGAGAACCTCATGGTCGATCTCAAGACCGCGAGCCGTAAGCTGGAGGAGCGGACGAAGCGCGTGCTCATGCACGCGACCGGCGCGACGTACGAGGAGACCGACGCCTGGCTCGAGCGGGCCGGAGGCTCGCTCAAGGTGGCGATCGTGATGAAGCGCGCGGGCGTGACGCGCCGGGAGGCGGAGCGGAGACTCAAGGAGGCCCAGGGATGGGTGAGGGGAGCTTTAAGCGAGCCGCGCGCAGCGCGGCTCGGAAGGAAGGGTGGGAGGGGAATGCGGTGAGACGCGCGGCCCTGCTCGCCGTCGCGTTCATTTCCTTCGCCCTCGCGTCCGGCTGCGCGAAGTCCCCCAAGAACGTCCTCGTCTTCTGGCAGTTCTCTCCGATCACGGCCATCCAGCCCGTCCTCGAGCGTTTCGAAGCGCAGCACCCCGGCGTCAAGGTCCAGGTGGAGCAGCTCACCTGGCAGAGCGGGCGCGAGAAGATCGTGGCCGCGATCGCCGCGGGACGCCCCCCGGATCTCTGCGAGCTGGGCTCCACGTTCCTCCCCGGGCTCGTGGCCGACAGCACGCTCATCGATCTCACGGATCGGGTCGGCGACCTCCGCCCGGATCTCGTCGGCTGGAACGTGTCCAGCTACAAGGGACGGGTGTACGGCATCCCCTGGATGCTCGGGACGCGCGCGCTCTTCGTGAACGACAACCTCGTGAACGAGGCCAAGATGGATCCGGGCGCGCCGATCGTCACGTGGGATGACCTCAGGGCCAAGGTCCAGGCGATCTCGGAGCGCTGCCCGGGCGCGCGCGGATTCGGGATGAACGCGGGCGAGCGCGAGATCCTGTTCAAGAAGTTCATGCCGTTCGCGTGGGGGAACGGCGGAGACATCCTCGACTCCACGATGACGAAGAGCGTGATGGGGAGCCCGCAGAACATCGAGGCCTTGAAGTTCTACCTCTCGCTCAAGCCCTACTCGCTGCTCGACCGCCAGGAGATGCACGAGCAGGCCTTCATCAAGGGGCGGCTCGGCGTCGTCATCTCGGGTCCGTGGCTGATCCGGAAGCTCGCCCAGGAGGCGCCCAAGCTCGTCTACTCGGTGCAGCTCATGCCGCAGCCGGCGAAGGACAGAGGGACGCACGCGTCCTTCGCGGGGGCGGAGGTGCTCGGGATCTTCCGCGGGTCGAAGAAGAAGGACGAGGCGCTCGAGCTGGCGCGCTTCCTCGTCAAGCCGGAGAACACGATGCCCGTCTACATCGCGACCGGGAACGCGTTCCCCGCGGCGATCTCCGTCGGCACCGATCCCTACTTCGACCGCTTTCCCCTCGACGCGAAGTTCCTGGACCAGCTCAAGACCGCGGTCGGCCCGCCGCTCCATCCGAAGTGGGTGCAGATCGAGGAGATCGTGAACGGCGAGCTGGAAGAGGCGATCTACGGCAAGAAGACGGCCGAGGAGGCGCTTCGGTCCGCCGACCAGCGCATCGACGCGGTGCTCGCGGCTCCGTGAGGCGGGTCACCGGCGTCCAGGGCCTCGCGCCGTGGGGGCTCTTCTTCGCCGCGTTCGGAATCTTCCCGCTCGTCTACGCCCTCGCGCTCAGCTTTCTCGCGTACAACCCGCTCCGCCCCGATCTCGTTCGCTGGGTGGGCTTCGACAACTACGCGCGCGCCCTGTCGTCCCCGTCGTTCTGGCACGCGCTCCGGACCACGGTGGTCTTCGTGGTGGGAACCCTGCCCGTGACGCTCACGCTCGCATACTTAGTCTCCGGGCTCCTCGCGAGCGTGCGGCGCGGTCAGGGGTTCTTCCGCGCCGCCATCTTCTTTCCCGCGACCCTGTCGATGGTCGTGATCTCGCTCGTGTTCAAATCGCTGTATGCGGAGGAGGGCCTCCTGAACGGCTGGCTCGCCGCTCTTGGGCTCTCGCGCGTGCACTGGCTCCAGGATCCCGCGCTCGCGCTCCCCTCGATCATGCTCATGGACATCTGGGCGAGCGTCGGCTACTACGCGATCCTGATCCTCGCCGCGCGAAAGACATTGCCCGAGGAGCAGTTCGAGGCGGCGCGGCTCGAGGGACTCACGCGGCTCCAGATCGAGCGTCGAATCGTGCTGCCGCATGTTCGCCCCGTGCTCCTCTTCGTCGTGCTCCTCAACACGATCCGGTCGTTCCAGATCTTCATCGAAGTGTTCGTCCTCACGCGCGGCGGCCCGCTCGAGAGCACGCTCACGCTCGTCTATCACCTCTACGAGCGCGCGTTCTATCACTTCGAGATGGGCTACGCGTCGGCGCTCGCCTATCTGCTCCTCATCGTCGTGGGGGCGATCCTAATCGTGCAAAGGCGGCTTCTCGGTGGGGATCCCATGGAGGCGCGGGCGCGATGATGGCGTGGGCTCTGGGAGCTGCGGCGTGAAGCGCTCGTCCACGCTCGCCTACGTCGGGCTCGGCGCGGTCGCGCTCGTCTCGCTCGCCCCCCTCCTCTACATGGCGCGCGTCTCCCTGGGGCAGGGAGGCGATCTCCCGGTGACGCCGGGGGACTGGCTCGCGCAGCCCTTCTCGCTCGAGCACTACCGGACCATCTTGACGGGCGGCCCGATGGCGCGATTCGCGCTCAACTCGATCGTCGTGACGGCGGTGGCGGTGCCGCTTCAGATACTCTTCGCTGCCGCGGCCGGGCACGCGCTCGCGCGGGTACGGTTCATCGGGCGGGGCGTCTTCATCGCCCTCGCGACCGCGTTTCTCATCCTGCCCCGGCAGGTCACGCTCGTGCCGCTCTATCTCCTCCTCTCGCGTGCGGGGCTCCTCGACACGTATCTCGCGCTGATCCTGCCGCACCTGGCCGATCCGTTCGGCGTTCTCTTCATGGCGCATTACTATCAGACCATGTCACCCGAGCTGGAAGAGGCGGCGCGCACGGATGGGTGGTCCTCCGTCGCGACCTTCTGGCGCATCGTGCTGCCTCTTTCCGGACCGGGGCTCGCGGTCGTGGGCGTGAATGGATTCCTGATCACCTGGAACGCGTTCCTCCACCCGCTCGTGTTGACGACATCCGAGTCCATGCGCACGCTCCCGGTGGGGCTCGCCCTTCTTGCGCAGTCGGAATACGCGGTCGACTGGGGCGCGCTCCTTGCGGGCTCGACCCTCGCCACGCTGCCCGTCGTCGTCGCGTTCGCCTTCTTCCAGCGCCAGATCGTGGAGGGCGTCTTGAAGGGGAGCGGCCGGTGAGCCGTTCCGATCTCGTCGGGCGGGCGCGAGCCGTGGGCATCATGAGCGGAACGTCCTCGGATGGCGCGGACGCCGCGGTCGTCGAGATCGATCGCGGCGGCGCGCGCCGCCAAACCAGGCTCCTCTCGTTCGCATCGCGGCCCTACGGCGACGAGCTCAGGCATCGCGTGCTCGGCGCGCAGGAGGGCACCCTCCCCTTGCGCGAGCTCTTCCGCGTGCACGTCGAGGTGGCCGAGGTCGCGTCCGCGGCGGCGCGGGACGCCCTCGCCCAGGCGCCGGCCGGCCCGCCGCCCGAGGTCGTCGGCTACCACGGGCAAACCGTATTCCACGATCCACACGGAGAGCGCTCGGGAAAGCGGGTCACCGTGCAGATCGGGGAGCCCGCCGTGCTCGCGGCCGCGCTGGGTGTGACGATCGTCTCGAACTTCCGGATGGCCGATCTCCTCGCGGGCGGCGAGGGAGCGCCGCTCGTGCCGCTCTTCGACTATCACCAGCTCGCGTCGGACACGCGGGACCGCGTGCTCGTCAATCTCGGAGGCATCGCGAATCTCACGCGCCTTCGCGCGGGAGCGCCGCTCGACGAGACTCTCGCCTTCGATTGCGGCCCGGGCAACATGCTCCTCGACGGCATCGTCGGCGCGCTCGGTCCCGCGGGATCGAGGTACGACGCCGGTGGCGCGCTTGCCAAGCCAGGGCACGTTGCCGAGCAATTGCTCCGCTACTTCCTCTCCGAGCCCTTTTTCGAGCGCACGCCACCGAAGAGCGCGGGTCGCGAGGACTTCGGCGCGGGCTATCTCTCGCGCTTCATCGCCCGCACGGATGGCCTCTCGCTCGCCGACCGCTTGAGAACCGCCTGCGCGCTCACGGCAGCCGCGGTGGCGCGCGGGATCGAGCAGTCTGGACCAGGAAGACCGGACGAGGTCTTCGTGTCCGGCGGTGGCGCGAGGAACGCGACCCTGATCGAGGAGATCGAAGCCCGCACCCGCATCCCGGTCGCGTCGACGGAAGCTCTGGGCGTGCCGTCCGACGCGAAGGAGGCAATGGCCTTCGCGTTCCTCGCGTTCGAATCCCTCCGCGGACGGCCGGGCAACGTGCCGTCGGCGACGGGAGCGAAGCAGGCGGTGGTTCTGGGGTCCTTCACGCCGCCTCCCGGGGGTCGACGATGAACCGCAGGACGGCCCGACCCTGGACCGCGTGGCTCGTCTTCCTGGCTTTCTCGGGGAGCCTCCTTCAGGCCGGCTGCGCGGGGTCCAGGTCCGAGCCACGACCCGAGCCAGGGCCCG
>DASTKC010000123.1:0-4981 GCA_035716085.1 Candidatus Eiseniibacteriota bacterium
CTCGCGGCCGCGTGGGGCGGGCCTCATGAGGAGGTCGTATTCGAGGGGAAGGGCCACAACGACCTCTACGGGCCCGAATTCGAGGCCGCGGTCCGGGGATTCCTCGACAAGCACCTGTAAAATGACGGCACTGTCGATGTAGACGGCAGCGTGAACGGCGTTGGAGCGGACGAGAAGCATCGCCGCTCAACGCCAGCGAGCACATGAAGAACGATCATTTTCTAAGGGCGTTGATGCGGCTTCCGACGCCGTACACGCCTATCTGGATCATGCGCCAGGCCGGGCGCTATCTCCCCGAGTACCGGGCGCTCCGCGAGAAGCACTCGTTCCTCGACGTCTGCCGGGTTCCGGAGCTCTGCGCCGAGGTCACCGCGCAGCCGATCGACCGGTTCGGGTTCGACGCGGCGATTCTCTTCCAGGACATCCTGATTCCACTCCTCGGCCTGGGCGTGCCCCTGGATTTCGATCCCGGTCCGCGGCTCGGGCTCAGCGTCACAAGTCGCGAGGACGTGGACCGCCTCCACTGGCAGGGCATGGACGCGATTCCCCACATTCGTCCCGTGGTTCGCGCCGTGCGTCAGCGCCTCGCCGGGAGCGTGCCGCTCATCGGCTTCGCGGGGGCGCCGTTCACCGTGGCCGCCTATCTCGTCGAGGGGGGAGGCGCGCGCGATCTCTCGAAGACCCGCGGCTTTCTCGCGCGGGATTCCGATGCCTTCGCGCGACTCCTCGATCTCCTCACCACCGCGACGATCGACTATCTCAAGGCGCAGATCGGAGCGGGCGTGGACGCGGTGATGCTCTTCGATACGCAGGCGGGATGGCTTCCGCCGGCCGAGTTCGCGCGCACCGCGGCCGCTTCGGCCGACCGCGTGCTCCGGGCGCTCCCGAAGGGAACGCCGACCATCTACTTCGCGCTGGCTCCCTCGGTCGGGCATCTCGAAGCGCTTCGCGCCGTGCACGCCGACGTGTTCGGGCTCGACTTCCGGGTCTCGCTCGCGCAGGCACGCGCCATCCTCGGCAACGGGAAGGCGGTCCAGGGGAACCTGGACCCCGCCACGCTCCTCGGCCCGGGGGAGGAGATCGTGGTGGGAGCCGAGGCGGTGCTGCGGGAGAATCGAGGGCGGCCGGGGCACATCTTCAATCTGGGGCACGGGATCTTCCCCGACACCCCCGTCGAGAACGTGAAGCTCCTCGTGGATACCGTGAAGCGCTACCGCGCGCGCGGATAGGAAGGACATGAGCCGCACCACAGCCCAGATCACCGCCGAGCTCCTGGCCAAGTACGACCGGCCCGGGCCGCGCTACACGTCGTATCCAACGGCGATCGAGTTCAACGAGAGCTTCACGCCGGAGCGCTATCTCGAGAAGCTCGACCTGGCCGCGCGCCACCCGGACGAGCCGCTTTCCCTCTACGTTCACCTTCCCTTCTGCCGGGAGCGCTGCAGCTTCTGCGGGTGCAACGTGATCATCACGCAGAAGCCGGGCGTGGCGGGCGCGTATCTCGACGACCTCGAGCGCGAGGTCGCGCTCGTCGCCGCGCGGCTCGGAAAGCGGACGAAGGTGGTGCAGTACCACTGGGGCGGCGGCACGCCCACCTATCTCGACCTCGACCAGATGCGCCGGGTGTGGCGCCTCTTCGCCGACCGGTTCTCCTTCCAGCCCGGCGCCGAGATCGCGATCGAGGTGGATCCGCGCGTCACGACCCGGCGCCAGGCGGAGCTCCTGAAAGAGCTCGGCTTCAACCGCATCTCGATGGGGGTCCAGGATTTCGATTCCGACGTGCAGGAGGCGGTGAACCGCTACCAGACGTTCAACCAGACGCGCGATCTCCATCTCTACCTGCGCGAGCTCGGATTCGAGTCGATCAACTTCGATTTCATCTACGGCCTCCCGCACCAGACGCCGGTGACGTTCCGGAAGACGATCGAGCTGGCGCTCGAGCTCCGCCCGGACCGCGTGGCCTGCTACTCCTACGCGTTCGTGCCGTGGATCAAGGCGCACCAGAAGGCGATCCGGCTCGAGGACCTGCCGCCGCGCGACGTGAAGCTCGAGCTCTTCGGCATTGCCTACGAGCTCTTCACCGGCGCCGGCTACCAGCAGATCGGGATGGATCACTTCGCGGTGGAGAGCGACTCGCTCGCCGTCGCCGCGCGCGAGCACACGCTCTTCCGGAACTTCATGGGGTACACGACGCACCCCGCCAAGGACTCCGTCGGCTTCGGCGTCTCGGCGATCGGCGATCTCGGGGGCGCGTTCGCGCAGAACACGAAGAAGCTGAACCGCTACAAGGACGCCCTCGACCTGGGGCTCCCGCCCATCGAGCGCGGGTTCGAGCGTTCCAAGGACGACGAGATCCGCCGGGACGTGATCCAGAGCCTGATGTGCAACTTCCATCTCGACATCCGGGCTCTCGAACGCGCCTACGGGATCGACTTCGCCTCCTACTTCGCCGACTCGCTCCGCCGCCTCGACGAGGGTCCGGGCGCCAACGGCTTCGTGACGCGCACCGCGGACGCGATCCACGTCACGGAGACAGGACGCCTCTTCGTCCGGAACGTCTGCATGGAATTCGACGCCTATCTTCCCGGCCGCGAGACGGAGAAACCGATCTTCTCGAGGACCGTCTGAAGACCGGAATTCTGCTCCTCAATCTGGGCGGTCCCGATCGGCTCGACGCCGTGCGCCCCTTCCTCGTCCGCCTCTTCAGCGACCGCGAGATCATCCGGCTTCCCGGCGGTCCCATCGGGCAGTTCGTGATCGGACGCATGATCGCGTACAGCCGGACCAAGGAAGTGCAGGAGAACTACCACCGGATCGGCGGGGGCTCGCCGATCGTGCGCTGGAGCACGCTCCAGGGGCGCGGCATGGTCGAGCGGCTGAGGAAGCGCGGCCACGACGTCGAGTTCGCCCTCGCCATGCGCTACTGGAACCCGACCACCGCCGACGCGCTGGACGAGCTCGAAGGGAAGAAGGTGGACCGGCTCCTCGCGCTCACGCTCTACCCGCACTACTCGGTCGCCACCACGGGCTCGAGCGTGGCGGAGCTCGAGCGCGTGATGAAGCGGCGCGGAACGAAGCTCCCGCTCGACGTGATCGACGCCTGGCACGACCAGCCGACCTACATCCGGGCGATGGCCGAGCGCGCCAAGGCGGCTCTCGCGAAGATGCCCGCGGACGCGAAGCCCACGATCCTCGTGAGCGCGCATGGACTGCCGCAACACTTCATCGACGACGGCGATCCCTACTGCGGGCACATCAAGACGTGCATGGACGCGATCCTGGCTCAGCTCCCCCCCCTTCCGAGCGTTCTCGCCTACCAGAGCCGGGTCGGCCCCGTGCCCTGGATCGGCCCGAGCACCGACGAGATGATCAACCGGCTCGCGAAGGAGGGCGTGCGGGACGTGGTCGTGATCCCGATCAGCTTCGTCTCCGACCACGTCGAGACGCTCTACGAGATCGATCTCCTCTACGGCGAGCAGGCGAAGAAGCTTGGATTCCGCACGTTCGCGCGCGCGGAATCGCTCAACGACTACCCCCTGTTCCTGGACGCGCTCGCCGAACTGGTCGAGCCCCGGCTCCGCGGATGAAGGTCGCGATCCTGGGCGCGGGGATCGCGGGGCTCTCGACCGCCCATTTCATCCGCCGGGAGGCGGCGCGGCGGAGCCTGCCGCTCGAGCTCCTCGTCTACGAGGCGGGCGCGCGCGCCGGCGGCCGCATCCGGACGCAGGAGGACCAGGGCTATCGCCTCGAGTGGGCCGCCAACGGCATCCAAGGGACCGACGGCGCCGCCTCGAGGCTCGCCGACTCGCTGGGACTCAAGAGCGAGAAGGTCGTCGCGCGCCCCGATGCGGCGCGGCGCTATATCTTGAAGCGAGGAAGGCTCCATCTGCTCCCCGTCTCGCCCCCGGCGATCCTTGGCTTTCGGGCCCTCTCCGCGCGCGGCAAGCTCCGCCTCGCCGCCGAGCCCTTCATGGCGCGTCGCGCCTCCAAGGACGAAAGCGTGCACGCGTTTGCCGCGCGCCACATCGGCGAGGAGGCCGCGTCGACGCTCGTGGGCACGTTCGTGCGGGGCATCTTCGCCGGGGACGCGACGAAGCTCTCGCTCGACGCCTCGTTCCCCCTGATGCGCGAGATGGAGCGGAAGCACCGCTCGCTCGTCCTCGCGATGATGCAGGGAAAGCGAAACCCGCACTCACGGACGCTCTGGAGCCTCAAGAGCGGCATGGAGTCGCTCGTGCGCGGGCTCAGCGCGGAGGTCGGGCCGGGGCTCAGGCTCGGCGCCCCCGCGCTCGCCCTCGCGCGGCTCGCGGACGGCGTGCGATCGAAGTGGCAGATCCGGTTCGCGAGCGGAGAGGAGGCCCAGGCGGACGCGGTGGTGATCGCGTCCCCCTCCCACGCCGCGGCCGCCCTCCTCCGCTCGCTCGAGCCGGAGATCGCGCGCCCTCTGGCCGCCCTCCCCTGCGCGGGACTTGCGGTCGTGGGCCTCGGCTTTCGTCCCGAAGCGTTCCGGAGGGCGCCCGACGGCTACGGATTTCTCGTCGCTCCCGGAGACGAGCCCGGCGTTCTGGGCGCGCTCTGCGAGACAAATCTATGGCCCGAGCGCGCTCCGGAGGGGCGGATCCTGATCCGCGCCATGGTGGGAGGCGTCGGCGCGGAGAGCGTGGTCACGCGGAGCGACGCCGAGCTCGTGGGGCTGGCGATGAAGGCGCTCGATCGCGCGTGGGGGTTGAGCGGCGGACCCGAGCGCTCGTGGGTCGTCCGTCAGATGGATGCGATCCCGCAGTATCCGGTCGGCCATCGGCAGGCGCTCGGCACGATCGCGGGACGGCTCGATCTCTGGCCGGGCCTCTATCTCACGGGGAGCGCGTATCGCGGAGTGTCGGTCGCGTCCCTGATCGAGGACGCGGAGCGGATCGCGGCGCGGCTCACGGAGCGCGCGGCCAAGGCTGGTTGTCGCGCGAAGATCACGCGCGCGGGCGCT
>DASTKC010000124.1:0-5560 GCA_035716085.1 Candidatus Eiseniibacteriota bacterium
TCCTCAACCGCATCTCATAGGTGCCGGGTTGTAGATGGATAATGCTGAAGCGTCCCTCACGATCCGTCTGCCCTCCCGTCTGGGCATCCATGATCATGACCGCGACATAGGCGATACCGTTCTTGGTATCCGAGCCCACGACTCGGCCGGTTATCGTGCCGTAGGTCGACTCTGAAGCAGGAGCTGCGGCAACCGTGAGGGCCAAGGCTAGGGTTGTGGCGATCGAGCGAAGCATGGCTGAGCTCACCCCACGCGTTTCAGCAAATCCTCGTTGGTCGGGAAGGTCTCCAGCACCTTGATCAGGTCGAGAATCGCCTGCTTGGGCGGCATCTCGATCGCCTGGCGGCGCATGCGGTTGATCGCGGCGAGTTCCGTGGGGGAGTAGAGGAGCTCGTCCCGGCGGGTGCCGGTCTTCGCGATGTTGATCGCGGGGAACACGCGCTGATCGGCGAGCGCGCGGTCCAGCACGATCTCGCTGTTTCCCGTCCCCTTGAACTCCTCGAAGATCAGATCGTCCATCCGCGAGCCCGTCTCGATGAGCGCGGTCGCAAGAACGGTTACCGAGCCTCCGTTCTCCACGTTTCGAGCCATGCCGAAGAACTGGCGCGGGATTTCGAGCGCGCGCGCGTCGATCCCGCCGCTCATCGTGCGCCCTGAGTCGGAGCCCCGCACGTTGAACGCGCGCCCCATGCGCGTGAGGCTGTCCACCAAGACCACCACGTGGTGGCCCGCTTCGAGCTCGCAGCGGACCTGGGCCATGCAGAGATTGGCCAGGCGGACGTGCTCGGCGGTGCCCTGATCGCTGCTGCTCGCGATCACCTCCACGGGGACCTGACGGCGAAAGTGAGTCACTTCCTCGGGCCGCTCGTCGACGAGCAACACCACGATCCTCGTCTCGGGTGCGTCGGCGTGGATCGCCTTGGCGAAATCCTCGAGGAGCTGGGTCTTGCCGGCCTTGGGAGGAGAGGCGATCAGGCCGCGCGTGCCGCGTCCCACGGGAGCGAACAGGTCGATGATGCGCATCGTGGCGTTGCCGGAGTCGCTGAGACGAAAGCGGCGATTCGGGCTGGTCGCGACGAGCTTCGCGAAGGGCGTGCGCGCGCGCCAGGCCTCGGGGGTGAGACCGGAGATCAGCTCGACGTCCGCGAGCTGCGGGCCCTGGCGTCCGGGCTGGCTCACACCGCCGACGAACGCCCCCTCGACCAGGCCGTAGCGGCGGATCAGCGCGTCGGGAACGAACGCGTCGTCGCGGCTCTGCTGGAACGATTGGGCGGGGTCGCGCAGGAAGCCGCCCCCGCGGGGCAGGATTTCGAGTACTCCCGAACAGGTCGTGGCCATCGGTCCCGCCAAGGATACATGGTCTAGGGCCCGTGTCGACAGGAGCGAGCTCAGGTTCCTTCGAACGGCAGTCGGAGGACGGCCGCGGTACCCCGCGCGACGTCGCGCCCTTCGAGCGTGAGCGATCCGCCGTGGGCTTCGGCGATCTGACGGCTCAAGACGAGGCCGATCCCGGTCCCGTTCGGCTTCGTCGTGAAGAACGGGACGAAGAGATTCGCCGACTGAGGAAGCCCGGGTCCGTCGTCCTCGACTCGGACGCAGACGGCGTTGCCGTCGCGCTTCCATCCCACCCGCACGCCGCCTCCCGTCTCGGTGGAGGCTTCGACCGCGTTCCGGACCAGGTTGATGAGCACCTGGTCGAGCTGATCGCCGTCAGCGTGAAGCACGATCGTCGGTCCGGGCGCGACCTCGACCAGCTGCCTCGTCTCGAGTGCGACGACGCGACGGATCCAGGTCTCCACGTCGAGGGGTGCCAGGCGGGGTGACGGGAGCCGTGCGAGCCGCGCGTGCGCGCTCATGAAGCGGCGGAGCGCTTCGGTGCGCCCGACGATCACCTCGAGCCCCCGATCGAGGTCCGCTTCGAGATCCTCCGACCGCTCGTCCCGCTTCAGCCGATCGCGAAGACTCCCCGCGATCGACATGATCGGCGTGAGCGAGTTGTTGATCTCGTGTCCGAGCACCCTCACGAGACGCTGCCACGCGAGGCGCTCCTCCTCGCGAAGGGCGCGGCTCAGGTCCGTCATCATGAGGAGCCGGTGCGGCAGCCCACCCTGTCGGAACAGGGTCGACCGCGCCTCCCAGCGCCCCGCACGACCGGGAAAGAGCGCGTCGATCGTTTGCGGTCCCTCCGTTCCGAGCGCTCCGTCCAGCGCCAAATCGTGTGCGGTCAGTCCCAGGAGCCGCTCCGACGGCCGCCCGAGCATGCGCTCGCCCGCGCGATTCACGAGACGCAGCCGGCCCTCGTGGTCGAAGACGAAGACCGCCGCGTCGATCTCCTCCATGACCTTGCGCAAGAGCGCGCTCGCATCGAGCGCGCCGAGTCTCTGTTCCCGGAGAGTCTGGCCGAGCGCATTGATCTCGCGGAACGCGAGCCCGAGCGCGTCCTCGGGGCGGGTGTCCCGCGTGCGGATGGAGTAGTCCCCTTCGAGGAGCGCGGACATCATGTTGGAGAGCGTCTGCACGGGCCGGACCACGCGCTCCCGGAGGCGCACCGCGAGCGCGGTCCAGAGGATGACGAGCAGGATCGTGCCGCTCCACTGAAGGCGGACGTCGAGGTGGCCCGCCCAGAGCAGAACGAGCGCGAGGGCGGTGCCCGGAAGTCCGGTGAGGAGCGCCCAGATGAGGAGCCGGCGCTCGAAGCTCAGGCCGCCCCGGCGCGCCCCCTCAGGGGGTGAGGTCATGCTGCTGCAGCCTGCGGTAGAGCGCGCTCCGGCTCAGCCCGAGCGCGTCGGCGGCGCGGCTCACGTTCCCTTCGTAGCGGTCGAGCGCGCGGCGGATGAGGTGGCGCTCCACCTCGTCCAGAGTCATGTCCTCGAGCCGCCCGGAGCCCTCCGCCGCAGGGCGGAGCAGAAGATCCGCGGGCCCGATGCGCGCGTCGTCCGAGGCCAGGAGCACCGCGCGCTCCACGGCGTGCTCCAGCTCCCGCACGTTCCCGGGCCACGCGTGCGCCGCCATGATCAAGAGCGCTTCCGGCGTGAAGCCCCCGATTCGCTTCCCGTACCGCGTCGTGGCGCGGGCGAGGAACGACGCCGCGAGGCGGGGGATGTCTTCAGCCCGCTCGCGAAGCGGTGGAAGATGGATCTCGACCGTGTTGATCCGGTAGAGGAGATCCTCGCGGAATCGTCCGTCGGTCACCTCGCGCCGGATATCGATGTTCGTCGCCGCCAGCACTCGCACGTCGACCTGCTTCGTGCGCGAGGAGCCGACCCGCGTGAGCTCGCCCGTCTGGAGCACGCGGAGGAGCTTGGCCTGCTGTCCCGGCTTGAGATTCCCGATCTCGTCGAGGAAGAGCGTCCCGCCGTCCGCCATCTCGAAGAATCCGATCCGGTCGCTCCGCGCGTCCGTGAACGCCCCCTTCACGTGGCCGAAGAGCTCGCTCTCGAACACGCCTTCCGCGAGTCCGCCCGCGTTCACCGTGACGAGCGGCCGGTCCGCGCGCGGGCTCAGCTCATGCAGCCATCGCGCCAGCACTTCCTTGCCCGTCCCGTGCTCACCGGTGATGAGCACGTTGGCGGTGGACGGTCCGACTCGCCGGAGCAGATTGAGGACGGGCTGCATCGCGCGGGAGTCGGCGATCAGCTCGGGAGCGCCCTCCTGACGCAGGATTCGGTTCTCGCTCTCGAGGCGCTCGCTCCGTCGAAGCGCGCGTCCCAGGTCCACCTGCGTGCGCAGCGTTCGCAGGAGGCGCGTGTTGTCCCACGGCTTCTCGACGTAATCGCGCGCACCGTGGCGCATCGCCTCGACCGCGCCCTCGATGCTGCCCCATGCGGTCATCACGACGACCGGCACCGTGGGATCGAGCGTGCGCAGCTCGGCGAGGAGATCGAGCCCTTCGCGCCCCGAGGTCGTGTCGCGCGCGTAGTTCAGGTCCATGAGGATGGCGTCGAACTCCCGCTCCCCGAGGGCCCGAAGCACGCCCGCCGGCGAGCTCGCGGTCTCGACACGGAACCCCTCACCCTTCAGGAGCAGACGGAGGGCTTCGAGGACGTCGGCCTGGTCGTCGGCGACGAGAATGGCGGAGCCGTTCAGGTTCACGGGCTTCATGGTAGCTCAGCCCCGGTCGGAGAGCAGCGGCGCTACTCCTGGCGCAAGGCGGCGACCGGATCGGTCCGGCTCGCCCGGCGAGCGGGGACCAGAGCCGCGACCGTGCCCACGAGCACAAGGGCGAGGACCGCGGCCGCGAAGGCGGGGAGATCCGCCGCCGGGACGCCATAGAGAAGGGACGAAAGAAGCCGCGTGAGGACCATGGCGGCGCCGATCCCGAACGCGCAGCCGAGCGCGACGAGCTTCAATCCGCGTCCGAGCACGTGCGAGATCACGCCCCCGCGCGTGAGCCCGAGGGCGATCCGGACGCCGTAGTCGCGCGTCCGGCGCGACACGAACTGCGAGATCATGCCGTACACGCCGATCGACCCGAGCACGAGCGCGAGCCCGGCGAGGAGCGAGAGGAGGATCGCAACGCGCCCAGGCGCACCCACGGCGCGGTCGAGGACCGCCTGCATCGTCATGGCGTCCTGCACCGCCAGGTTGCGTCCCCGCCGCTCCACCGTCGCGTGCGCTTCGCGCAGCACGCCCTCCACCGCGTCGGGTCGGTCCGCGGCGAGAACGTAGGAAATCTGCTGGGGCACGAACGGGGTCTGCCCGTAGAGCATGTAGCGCGCGGGAGCGGGTGCGTCGGTCAGCTCGGCTTCCGCCACGTTGGCGACCACGCCGACGATGCGCTCTCCTCCCTCGAATCCGGTGTTAATGATCCGGCCGAGCGGGTCCTCGTTCGGGAAGTACTTCGCGGCGAGAGCTTCGTTGATGATGGTGACGCGCGGCGCATCGTCTCGATCCGACGATCCGAAATCACGTCCCTTCCGGATCGGGACGCCGAGCGTCTTGAAGTAGTCCTGGGTGACGAGGCGCATGTACGTCGTGCTCGAGGGAAGGTCGGGCTTTCCTTCGATCCCGATGCCCCACGAATCGCCGGTCCCGCGGAGCGGAAGCTTCTGCGTCGCCGCGACGGAGCGCACGCGGGGGAGCGCTTGCAGCGCGGGCAGGAGATCGAGCACAGAGCGATGGCGGTCGTCGATCGAGAGCTGGGTCGGCATGGCGGCGTCGATGACGGCGACTCGATCGACCCGGACACCCGGCTCGATCCGGTGCAGGTTCGCCACGCTCCGGATGAGGAGCCCTGCGCCCGCGCCGAGCAGGACCGCCAGCGCGATCTGCGCGACGACGAGGCTTCCTTCGAGCTTGGCGCCGCGCGCGGAGAGGCCGCCCGTGCGCACGTGGGTCATCGCGCCGCGCAGATCGCCGCGCCAGACCACGATCGCCGGAATGAGCGCGGTCGCGAGCGCGGCGAGCATGGCCACCACGATCGCCGCCGTGTAGAGCGACCAGTCGAGATGCGCCGCGCCCGAGAGCGCTCCGAGCGGCAGGGCGTGGACGAGCATCCGGAATCCGAGCGACGCGGCGAGGCCGCCGGCGAGTGCGGCGTGCACGCCGATGAGCGCCGCCT
>DASTKC010000125.1:0-8607 GCA_035716085.1 Candidatus Eiseniibacteriota bacterium
CGCGATTCTGACGGCGCCGGGAAAGGGACAGTCGACCCGCCGATGGATACGCTGAAGTACCTCGAGGATCTCGAGCGGCGCGCGGAGCTCGGCGGCGGAGAGGAGCGGCAGCGCCGCCAGCACGAGGCCGGCAAGCTGACCGCGCGCGAGCGCATCGAGGTGCTGCTCGATCCCGGCAGCTTCGTCGAGATGGACAAGTTCGTCACGCACCGCTGCGCCGACTTCGGCATGGAGCAGCAGAAGATCCTCGGCGACGGAGTGGTCACCGGCTACGGCACGGTCGCCGGCCGCCAGGTGTTCGTGTTCGCGCAGGACTTCACGGTCTTCGGCGGCACGCTCTCGGAAGAGAACGCGAAGAAGATCTGCAACGTGATGGATCTCGCTTTGGAAAACGGGGCGCCGATCATCGGGTTGAACGACTCCGGTGGCGCGCGCATCCAGGAAGGCGTGCAGTCGCTGGGCGGCTACGCCGAGATCTTCCTGCGCAACACGATCGCCTCGGGCGTGGTGCCCCAGATCTCCGCGATCATGGGTCCCTGCGCCGGCGGCGCGGTCTACTCCCCCGCCATCACCGACTTCGTCCTGATGGTCCAGGGCACGAGCCACATGTTCGTGACCGGCCCGAACGTGATCAAGACCGTGACCAACGAGGACGTCTCGTTCGAAGACCTGGGCGGCGCGATGAGCCACAACACGAAGAGCGGCGTGGCTCACTTCGCGGTCGAGGACGACGAGGCGTGCCTCGCGGCGATCCGCCGGTTGTTGAGCTTCCTCCCGCAGAACAACGTCGACGATCCGCCCCGCCTGGCGTCGAACGATCCTCCGGAGCGCATGGACATGAAGCTCGCGGAGATCGTCCCGGCCGAGCCGAACAAGCCGTACGACGTGAAGGACATCATCCGGCTCGTCGTGGACGATGCGGATTTCTTCGAAGTTCACGAGCACTACGCGCGGAACATCGTGGTCGGCTTCGCGCGACTCGACGGGCGCTCCATTGGCGTGGTGGCGAACCAGCCTGCGGCGCTCGCCGGCGTCCTCGACATCAACTCGTCGACGAAGGGAGCGCGCTTCGTCCGGTTCTGCGACGCGTTCAACATTCCGCTGGTGACCTTTGAAGACGTGCCCGGCTTCCTCCCCGGCACGCAGCAGGAGTGGGGCGGCATCATCCGGCACGGCGCGAAGCTCCTGTTCGCGTACTGCGAAGCGACCGTGCCCAAGCTCACGGTCGTGCTGCGGAAGGCCTACGGCGGCGCGTACGACGTCATGTCGTCGAAGCACATCCGCGGCGACTACAACGTGGCCTGGCCCGGCGCGGAGCTCGCGGTGATGGGCGCCGAGGGAGCGGTGAACATCGTCTACCGGAAGGAGATCGATGGCGCCAAGGACCCGGCCAAGGCGCGGGCGAAGCTGATCGAGGAGTACAACGACAAGTTCGCGAATCCGTACGTCGCCGCCGCGCTCGGCTATCTCGACGACGTCATCGAGCCGCAGGAGACGCGCCCGCGCCTGATCCGCGCGCTCCGCATGCTCGCGCACAAGCGGCAGACCCTGCCGCCGAAGAAGCACGGCAACATCCCGCTCTAGGAGCGACCCGCCATGCCGACCAAGCCGATCCGCGCCGTGCTCGTATTGAATCGGGGCGAGATCGCGATCCGGATCTGCCGCACGCTCCGCGAGATGGGCATTCGCTCGATCGCCGTCTTCTCCGACGCCGATCGCGACGCGCCGCACGTCTTTGCCGCGGACGCGGCCTACCGGCTCGGCCCGGCCGCGGCCTCCCAGAGCTACCTCAACGGTGCGAAGGTGATCGAAACCGCGCGCGCCGCAAGAGCCGATGCGGTCCATCCCGGCTATGGCTTCCTCGCGGAGTCGGCCGACTTCGCGGAGATGGTCGAGAAAGCCGGGCTCGTCTGGATCGGTCCCACACCCGCGGCCACGCGCGCCCTCGGCGACAAGGTGAGCGCGCGGGCGATCGCCATCAACGCAGGCGTTCCGGTGCTCCCCGGCACCGAAGGCCCCGTGAGCGATCCGGCGGAATTGAGGCGCGCGGCGGATTCGATCGGCTACCCCGTGGTGCTAAAGGCGGCGGCAGGCGGCGGCGGCAAGGGCATGCGCCGCGTGAACGCGGCCGGCGAGTTCGAGCAGGCGGTCCGGCTCACGCAGGGCGAGGCCAAGGGCGCGTTCGGCGACGACCGTCTCTACCTCGAGCGCTGGGTCGAGCGTCCGCGCCACATCGAGGTGCAGATCCTGGCCGACCGCCACGGCACCGTGCTGGCCCTCGGCGAACGCGACTGCTCCATCCAGCGGCGGCATCAAAAGGTGGTCGAGGAGACGCCCTCCCCCGCGCTCGACGACAAGCGGCGCCAGGAGCTCCTCGCACTCGCGGTGAAGGTCGCCAAGGCGGGCCGCTACACCAATGCCGGAACCGCCGAGTTCCTCATGGACCAGGAGGGCCGCTTCTACTTCCTCGAGATGAACGCGCGGCTCCAGGTCGAGCACCCCGTCACGGAGATGGTGCTCGGCGTGGATCTCGTGCGGGAGCAGATCAAGGTCGCGCAGGGAGAGAAGCTCGGGCTGAAGCAGGAAGATGTTCATCCCGAAGGCGCGTCGATGGAGTTCCGGGTCTACGCCGAGGATCCGGATCAGGGCTTCATCCCCGATGCGGGCACCGTGCGCCGGCTGGAGCTGCCGTCGGGCCCCGGCGTGCGCTGTGATTTCGGCGTGCGCTCGGGGGGCGTCGTTCCGGTCTACTACGATCCGATGATCGGAAAGATCGTGGTCTGGGCGCCGGATCGCGCGGGTGCGATCGCGCGCGGGCGCCGCGCGCTTCGCGAGTGCGTGCTCGAGGGAATCAAAACCACGCTTCCCTTCCATCGCTGGCTCCTCGAGCAGGAGCCCTTCGTGCAGGGTGATTTCGACACGGGATTTCTGTCGCGGCACTTCAAGAACGCGGATCCCGTGGACCAGGTGCAGGCGGAGGAAGATGCCGCCGTGCTCGCCGCGGTGTTCGCACGGATCGATGCGGCCCGGCCCGTGTTGAACGCTCCGTCGGCGGATGGGTCCGGCCCCGCCGATCGCCGCCCCATGACCACGGCGGACGCGACCACGACGAGCCGGTGGCGGGACGCGCTCCAGAGCCACCGCGCGCGCCAGGGAGGCGGCCGATGAGCGTCGTCCTCAGCCGCGAAGGGCGCGATCGCGCCATCGACGTCACGCCGAGCGGCGACGGCTTCGTCGTGACCGTGGACGGGAAGGAGCACCGTGTCGAGGGCGCGTTCGGCGGGCTGATGCGCGTGCGGATCGACGATCGCCCCGTGGAAGCGAGCGTGCGCCGCCAGGGGCTCGACCTCGTCGTCGACATCCGCGGCCGCGTCTACGTCTATCGCCCGCGCGATCCGCGCGCCCCCAAGCTCGCGCGCAAGAGTGTCGCGGACCAGGCGCGCGGTGAGCTGCACGCGCCCATGCCCGGCCTCGTCGTCGATGTCATGGTTGCCGAGGGCGACACCGTGGACGCGGGACAGGCCGTCGTGGTGGTCGAGGCGATGAAGATGCAGAACGCGCTCACGGCTCCGCTCTCCGGCCGCGTGTCAGCCGTGCGCGTCACCGCGGGCGCCACGGTCGATTCGGGCGCGCTCCTTCTGACGATCTTGCCCGAGGAGGGCTGATTTGGCCCGGTCGGACCTCGCGAAGCAAGGCGGCCAGGGCGGCGACCCCAGCCCTGCCTTAGGCACACCCGGCGAGCCTCCCTACCTCCGCGGCATCCATCCTTCGATGTACCGCTCGCGAGTCTGGACGATGCGCCAGTACGCGGGCTTCGGGACCGCCGAGGCATCGAACGAGCGCTACCACTACCTCCTCTCGCTGGGCCAGACGGGCCTCTCCGTGGCATTCGACCTCCCCACCCAGATGGGTTACGACTCCGACGCCGACCGCGCGCAGGGCGAGGTGGGACGCGTGGGGGTCGCGATCTCGACGATCGACGACATGGAGCGGCTCCTCCACGACATCCCGCTCGACCAGGTCTCGCTCTCCATGACGATCAACGCGACCGCGATGATCCTTCTCGCTCTCGTGGTCGCGGTCGCGGACCGGCGCGGCACCCCGCGCGCCAAGCTCTCCGGCACCGTGCAGAACGACGTGCTGAAGGAGTACATCGCGCGCGGCACCTATGTTTATCCGCCCGGCCCCTCGCTCAAGATCGCGACCGACCTGTTCGAGTTCGGCACGTCCGAGGTGCCGCAGTGGAATACGATCTCGGTGAGTGGCTACCACATTCGCGAGGCGGGCTCGACCGCGGTGCAGGAGGTCGCGTTCACTCTGTCGGACGGGCTCGAGTACGTGCGTGCGGCGGTGGATCGCGGGCTCCCCGTCGACAGCTTCGCCCCCCGGGTCTCCTTCTTCTTCAACGCGCACAACGATCTTCTCGAAGAGATCGCCAAGTTCCGCGCGGCGCGGCGTCTCTGGGCCCGGCTCATGGAGGAGCGCCACCATCCCAAGGATCCCAACTCGCTCAAGCTCCGCTTCCACGCGCAGACGGCGGGCGTGACGCTCACCGCGCAGCAGCCGCACAACAACATCGCGCGCGTCGCCATCCAGGCGCTGGCGGCGGTGCTCGGCGGGTGCCAGTCGCTGCACACGAACTCCTTCGACGAGGCGATCTCCCTTCCCAGCGAGGAGGCCGCGACCACGGCGCTTCGGACGCAGCAGATCCTCGCGTGGGAGACGGGTGTCCCTGATACTGTGGACCCGGTCGGCGGCGCGCCCGCCATCGAGGAGCGGACCGACCGGATCGAGCGGGAGGCGCGCGCGGAGATCGATGCGATCGACGCCATGGGCGGCGCGGTCCGGGCGATCGAGGCGGGGTACCAGGCGCGCGCAATCGAGAAGAGCGCCTACGAAACACAGTTGAAGATGGAGAAGGGAGAGCAGATTGTGGTGGGCGTGAATCGCTTCGGAGATCCGGAGGACACCGCACGGCCGATCTTCACGCTCGACCGCCGGCTCGAGGAGCAGCAGCGCGAGCGTGTGCGCGCGTTCAAGGCGTCGCGCGACCAGAATCTCGCGAAGCACGCTCTGGATTCCCTGGAGCTAGCGGCGCGGCGGGAGCTGAACCTCGTCGAGCCGACCGTCGACGCGGTCAAGGCGGGCGCCACGCTCGGCGAGATCAGTGACGTGCTCCGGCGCGTCTACGGGACCCATGATCCTCGCCCCTAGGCCAGCGGGCCGCACCCGCCCTGGCCCCGCGGGCCGCACCGCGTGAATCTTTTCCAGGCCGCCATTCTCGGCGCGGTCGAGGGGCTCACGGAGTTCCTCCCCGTCTCCTCCACCGGCCATCTCATCCTCGCCGCCCACGCGATGGGCCTCGTCAGCGAGGCGATGGACGCATTCGAGATCGTCATCCAGGCGGGAGCGCTGCTCGCGGTGCTGTGGCTCTACCGCGATCGCGTCGCGAGCCTGTTCACCGGCTTGGCGCAGCCCAATTCGCCGGGACGCGCGCTCCTCCTCAAGCTCATCGTCGCCTTCATCCCCGCGGCCGCGCTTGGCTTCGTGAGCCACAAGTGGATCAAGGCGCACCTCTTCGGACCGCGCCCCGTGGCGATCGCGCTCATCGCGGGCGGGCTTCTCATCCTCTTCGTCGCGCGCTGGATGCGCGCGCGGGATCGAACGCCGGGCCAGCCGGCCCGCTTCGGCCTCGACGATCTGCCGATCTCCGCGGCGGTCCTGATCGGGCTCGCGCAGTGCTTCTCGCTCTGGCCCGGTACGTCGCGCGCCATGACCACGATCCTCGCCGCGCTCGTGCTCGGCGCCACGCCCGTCGCCGCGGCGGAGTTTTCGTTCCTTCTCGCGCTCCCGACGCTCGGCGCAGCCACCCTGTTCGATCTCCTCAAGCACCACGACGAGCTGACCGGCCCCGCGATCGGCGGCCCTGGGCCGCTCATCGTGGGCCTCGTGGTCTCGGCGATCGTGGCCGCCATCGCGATCCGAGGGTTCCTGCGCTACGTCACGAGCCGCGGCCTCGAGCCCTTCGGCTGGTACCGGATCGTGCTGGGCATCGTCGTGATCGCGCTGCTCTGGCACCACGGCGCGGCGGCGATTCAGCCGCCCGTGGCGCCGTGAGCCAGGCCATCCTCGGCCTCGCGCATGTCGGGATCGCCGTGCGCGAGCTCGAGCTGGCGGTCACGACCTGGACCAAGCTCGGCTTCGAGCTCGAAGGCACCGAGCTGCTCGAATCCATGCACCTCCGCCTCGCCTTCCTCAAGGCCGGCGACTCGCTGATCGAGCTCCTGGAGCCCACGTCTCCCGAATCCGCCGTCGCGCGCTTCCTCGAGCGGCGTGGAGAAGGCATCCATCACCTCTCGTTCCACGTCCAAGACATCGACGCGGCGCTGAAGCACGCCGCCCAGGCCGGTTTCGAGCTGATCGATCGGAGCGCGCGCGCCGGAAGCCACGGCACGCGCATCGCGTTTCTCCACCCCCGGTCGCTCGGGGGCGTTCTGGTGGAATTCTGTGAACGGAGGAGCCCATGAGGCACCTGTTTCGGACGCCTGAGTTCCGCGTTCTCGCCGTCGTTCTCGGCCTGGTCACGCTGTACGCGACCTACGCGTGCTCCAAGGGGGGCGGACGCCTCGCCCAGCCCTACCCCTACATGGTCGGGGACGACGTCGCGACGAGGATGTCGGGGATCATCCGCGTGGTGGCGGGACTCGAAGCGAACACGATGGTGTACTACGACCGGAAGGACCATCGGATCGTGGCTTCGGTCGTGGGGACCGCGTCCGACGTGGCGGGAGCCGAGCGGGAGCTGGACAGCTTCCTCCAGGCCGTGCGCCAGTTCGTGTTTCCGTACGCCAAGCGTGCGCACGGGCTCGACCTCTCCGACAGCGATGTGACGCTCGTCTACTACAATGACGGCGGCGAGGCAGGCTCTCCCTATGAAGTGGTCCGTCGCGAGAACGGCGCGTACAAGCCGGCACCGGGCGGCGCTCCCGCGGACTCGTCGTCGGACATCACGAACCCCGGAACCACCGATTAGGAGTCTTCTCCATGCGTAGAGCAGCCCTGCTGACCGCCCTGGCGCTCCTGAGCGCCGGCTTCACGCATGGGCCGCTCATCCCGGGTCCCGGTTCGGGCGTGCGCACGGCCACGCCGGCCATGGTGCGGCCGCTCCGTGAAGACGTTTCGGTCGTCCCCATCCTGACGGTCGGCGACACGCTCGCGGTATCGGACACCGCGACCGTCCCCTATGTCTTCCCGCCGATGCCCTCCGGGCTCGGCATCCTGCCGACCAGTTCCGGGCTTGCCGAGATCTACGTCGCGCACGACCTGCCGTGGGATCCCTTCGTCGTCGGCGGCGCGCGCGTCTCGCGCGTCGCGATCGACATCCGGAACCTGGGCGCCCTCGCGGGCGATTTCCTCATTGAGGGAATCGACGGCTACTCGCGCTTCGCCTCGGGAACCGTCGGCGCCGCACGCGACGGATTTCTCATTCCCAAATTCCTCGTGGGCGAGGACCGGATCGACGGACCGGGACGCGGGCTCTTCACCGCCGTGGACACGCGCGATGGAACCGTGACGAATCTCCCCTGGCTCGGCCGCTTCGCCCACGGCGGATCGGCCATCGTTCCCACGTCGACGGGAAAGATGGCGGTCGTGCTCACCGAGGACGACCTGCCGGGCGAGTCGCAGCTTTATATGTATCTCGCCGATAGCGACGATGCCCTGCTCCACGGGCGCGGGCAGCTCTTCGTGTTCCGCGCCGATCCCGGCCCCGAGCGAACGCGGCTCTCCTCGCGCGCCGCACGGAACGCGCCGATCACCGGCAGTTTCGTGCCGATCGACACGAAGTTCGGGAATGACTTCGCACCACCCGACCGGATCGAGGCTCGCGCGCAATCGATTGGGTGCATGAACTTCGTGCGGCTCCGTGGCGCCACGCCGGACCGCTCGCGCGCCAACATCTTCTACTTCGCCGATGCCGGCGCGGGCAACTTCTACGATCCGCGGACCGCTCGCCTCGTAACCGGCGCAGGCCGCGTGTACCGCGCGGAGCTCGACCCCATCGATCCCACGAAGGTGATCGACCTTCGCGTGATCCTGGACGGGGACGACGGCGACGACATCTACCGCCCCGACGGACTCGCCTCGGACTCGCGCTACCTCTGGATCCAGGAGGATCCGGGCGGCGTGCGGAGCCTCCATCCCGCGCGCATTCTCCGCTACGACATGGACGCGAGGCGGCTCGAGGTTCTGGCTGAGTGCGTGGAGCGGGACGCGAAGGGTGCGCTTTTGTCGCAGGGCGTGGGCGGAGTGTGGAAGACGGCGGGAATCGTGGACGCGAGCGAGATTTTTGGCACGGACACGTGGCTCATCTCGGTCCAGGCGCCGAATCAGAGGCAAACCCGCCCATGGGACCAGCTTGGCACAGGGCAGATCCTGCTCCTGCGCGGGCCGGGGTGGACTCCTCCCAAGGCGAAGAAGACCAAGGGAAGCTGATCTAGACCGGGTAGACGGGGCACAGTGGGCCCGGTGGGCCGCCAACTCCGTTTCCGCACCTAGCTGCCGTCGGCACGGACACTTACGCCAGAAACCCTGCATGGGTATTTTCCT
>DASTKC010000126.1:0-8967 GCA_035716085.1 Candidatus Eiseniibacteriota bacterium
GGCTCCTCTCGCCCGGCGGCGTCCACAGCCACGAGCGGCACCTCGCCGCGATGATCCGTCATGCGATCGCGCGCGGCGTGGCGCGGATCCGCGTGCAGGCGTTCCTGGACGGACGCGACACGGCTCCGCGCTCGGCCGGCGCGTCGATCCGCGGACTCGAGGCCGTGCTCCGCGACGTCAAAGACGGGAAGATCGCGACGATCTCCGGGCGCTACTACGCGATGGATCGCGACAAGCGCTGGGATCGCACCGAGAAGGCGTACCGAGCGATGGCGAATGGGGACGGGCGCACGGCAGGCTCCGCGGAAGCCGCGCTCGACGAGGCGTACGCGCGCGGAGAATCGGACGAGTTCGTGGATCCCACGGTCGTGCGCGGCGCGGACGGAGCGATTCGGAACGGCGACACGGTCGTGGCCTTCAACTTCCGCCCCGACCGCATGCGGCAGATCTCGCGCGCCCTCGCCGATCCCGGGTTCGACGCATTTCCACGCCCGGGCGGCGCCCCGCCGATCCACTACACCTGCATGACGGAGTACGACGAGACGTTCCGCTTCCCGGTGATCTTCACCGACGAGCCGCTGAAGGGCACGATCGGCGAGGTCGTGAGCCGCGCCGGGATCCGCCAGCTCAGGATCGCCGAGACGGAGAAGTACGCCCACGTCACGTATTTCTTCAACGGCAGCGAGGAGACTCCGTTCCAAGGCGAGGACCGCGCGCTCATTCCCTCGCCCAAGGTGGCCACCTACGATCTGAAGCCGGAGATGAGCGCCCGCGAGGTGACCGATGAAGTGGTGCGTCGCCTCACCGGGGAGCCCTACGGCTTCTTTGTGCTCAACTACGCGAACGCGGATATGGTGGGGCACACGGGCGTTCTGGAGGCCGCGATCCGCGCGGTCGAGACCGTGGACGGCTGCCTCGGCCGTGTCCTCCAGGCGGTCGAGTCGCGCGGAGGAATCGCCCTTGTCACCGCCGACCACGGGAATGCCGAGCAGATGATCGACGAAGCGACCGGAGGCCCTCACACGGCCCACACCCTCAATCCGGTCCCGATCCTGGCGGCCGGCGGCCCCCACATCACCCTCCAGTCCGGCATCCTGGCGGACGTCGCTCCCACGTTGATCGAGCTCCTGGGACTCGACCCATCCCCGGAGATGACCGGGACCTCGCTCATCCGTCCGTAACTTCTGGGGGTTTTCACGCCCGCCTTTGGGGGCGTCGACCCCGATCCAGCCACCGCGTGGCCCGTTCGAAGCCTCTTCGACACGCGCGGCCAAGGCGCGCCGCAGACGATTCGCGCTGCACTGCAATCCACCCACTTAACTAATTGTAAAATCACATGTTAACGGTGGCCTGTTCGAGCCATCGCCGCGAAGGACGCGACTCGATTTTCCGCGGGCGCGCCGCGTCGTGGTCCAGCGGTTGCTGTAGGTACATGGCGTAGGGCGCAGCGAAAAAACTGAAAACCAAGTCTTGTTCCCTGCGGTGCTCGCGAGAATCGTCCGGTCCTGAGCTGATCCCCTCGACGAGACGACGCAGTTCCAACGGCACCGGATGCACGGCACACGTGGGGAACATGTAATCCAAGGGCCCGACTCCCCCCGGGTCCACCCAAGGCGCCGCGGCGAGACCGCGGCGCCTTCCTCCTTTCACAGCCCGCCTCCGGTCTGCTACGTTCATTCCGTCTATCCTCAGTGCTGAACCAGGGATCGGGAGGGCGTTTGGCTCGGAATCGCTGGCTCCTAGGCTGTGCGCTCCTGCTGGTCGGGACGGTGGCGACCGTGGCTCTCGCGTTCCTGGTGGTCAACATGGCCCTGAGCGGAGACCGCCCCGCCTGGGGAGGATTGGGCGGACGCGTCGGCCTCGTGGAAATTCTCGGCGAGATCGACGATTCGGATGACATCGTGGACCAGATCGAGCGGCTCGACCGTGACGCCAGCGTGAAGGCGGTCGTGGTCCGCCTCGACAGTCCGGGCGGCGGCGTGGCGGCGTCTCAAGAGATCTACGAGGCGCTCCGGAAGCTGCACGACGACAAGAAGCCCGTGGTCGCGTCCTTCGCGGGCGTGGCGGCGTCGGGCGCGTACTACGTCGCGTGCGCGGCCGATTCCATCGTCTCGAATCCAGGGACGCTCACGGGCTCGATCGGCGTGATCATGAGCTTTCCGAACACCGAGGAGCTGTTCCGGAAGGTGGGCCTTCACTTCGAGGTGATCAAGACGGGGAAATACAAGGACGTCGGGAGCATGTGGCGCCCGATGACGGCCGAGGAGCACGAGCTTCTTCAAAACGTGCTGTCCAACGTGTACGACCAGTTCGTGGATGCGATCGTCGACGGCCGCGGCATGGAGCGGGAGGACATCCTGCCCTACGCCGACGGACGGGTGTTCTCGGGAGACCAGGCCCTCGAGTACGGATTCGTGGACCGGCTCGGGGATCTCGACGACGCGATCGACATGGCCGCCAAGCTGGGAGGGATCCGGGGAGAGCCCACGATCGTCCGTAAGGAGCGTCACAAGGTTGGTCTTTTGGATCTGCTCGACGAGAAGATGAACCAGGTCGGGGAAGCCGCCGGGTTCTCTTCGAAGGGACCCCGTCTGGAGTATCGCCTGCGTTGATTGACGGCCCCGTGGCCCAATGCTAGATTCTGGCCTGGCTACGGCGGTTACGCGGCCCGAGCCGATGGAGGGATGAACATGACGAAAGCCGATCTCGTGGACGAGATATCGTCCTCGACCAAGATTTCGAAGAGCGAGACGGCCACGATCGTCGATCAGCTGTTGAACGCGATCTCGCGAGCGTTGAGCGAAGGGAAGCATATCGAGATCCGGGGATTCGGGACCTTCAAGGTGCGGGAGCGCAAAGCCCGCAAGGCCCGGAACCCGAGATCGGGCGCCGAGGTGATGGTGCCGGCGAAGCTGGTGCCGGTCTTCAAGGCGTCGAACGAGCTGAAGGGCGCGGTCCGCGGCGGTTGACCTGCGGGCGGCCGAAGGAGACCGATGGGAAGCGGAAAGAAAAGGAAGCGGAAGAAGATCGCCACTCACAAGCGCAAGAAGCGGCTCCGGCGCGATCGGCACAAGAAGAAGCTTCGCTGATCGAGCGGTGCGCGCGGCTCTTCTCCGCCGCTCCCGGACCGGTCCCCGGCCCGACGGCCCCTGTTGGGGGACGTTCGGGCCGGCCCTCTTTACCCCATGACTCCGCGCCGCATCCGTCGTGATCCCACCCCGCCGATGACCCAGCGCACTCAGGTGGGGCGCCTCGAGCGCACGCGCTTCGGCTACGGATTCGTCCGTGTCGAGGATGGCGGCGAGGACCTCTTCATCCCGCCCTTCGCCATGGGGGGCGCGTTTCACGGGGATCGTGTGCGGGCCGGCTACCTCGACTCGGGCCCGCAAGGCGACGCGCACGAAGTGCTCGAGGTCCTCGAGCGAACGAAGTACGGCATCCTCGGACGCTTCGAAGGGCGCGGACGGAACGCGCTCCTCCTCCCGGAGCGGCCCGAATATCCCCGCGAGATCCTGCTCACGCTCCATGGCCGCGCGCGCATCCCGCCGCGCACGCGCGTCCTCGTGCGTCTGAACCCGACGCCCCCCGAGCCGGTCGTCGGCACGGTCGAGGCCGTGTTCGCGGACGACGACCCACGCGAGGACAGCTGGATCGTCGCGCTGGAGGAGGGGATCCGGACCGAGTTCGATCCCGAAGCCGAGCGCGAGGCGGCCGCGTTCCGCGAGGACTCGGTGGCGCAGGCGATTCGTGGGCGCACCGACTTCCGTGCGAGCCGCGTGCTCACGATCGATCCGGCCGACGCGAAGGACCACGATGACGCGCTCTCGATCGAGGCCGTGAACGGAGGCGTGACCACGGTCGGCATCCACATCGCCGACGTGACGCACTACGTCCGGCCGGGCACCGCCCTCGACAAGGAGGCGCGCGAGCGCGGGACGAGCGTCTATCTTGCGGACACGACCTATCCGATGCTGCCCGAGGCGCTCTCGTCCACGCTCTGCAGCCTGACGGAAGGGGACGACCGGCTCACGGTGTCCGTGCTCGCGGACATCGCGGAGAACGGCGCGCTGGTCGGCGCGCGCGTCGTCGAGGGCGTGATCCGGAGCGCGGCCTCGCTCAGCTATCCCGAGGCGCACCGGATCCTGCGCGAGGATTCGGGAGACACCGCGGTCGCCCTCCGCACGCTCGATCGGCTCGCGAACGCGCTTCGCGAGCGGCGCTTCGAGAAGGGCGGCCTCGAGCTCGACCTGCCGGAGATCAAGCCGGAGCTGGACGCGCAGGGAGATCCGGTGCGCTTCGACGAGACGCCGCGGCTGCCGACGCACGGGCTGATCGAGGAGTTCATGCTGCTCGCGAACCAGATCGTGGGACGGCGCGCTCACGAGCGCGAGCTCCCCTTTCTTTACCGGGTTCACGAGCGACCCCGGTATGATAAGCTGCGCTCCTTCTTCGAGGCGGCACGTTATCTCGGCAAACAGGGACCGGCGCAGATCGTCACGGATGCGCGGCAGCTTCGGCGCTGGATCAGTCACGGCCGCGCGCCGAAAGATCGGCTCCTCAACCTGTACCTGCTGCGTGCCCTGGAAAAAGCTCGCTACGATCTGGTCGACGTGGGTCATTTCGGACTGGGAATGGCGGGATACGCGCACTTCACGTCCCCCATCCGCCGGTATCCCGACCTTGCGAATCACCGGATCGTGAAGCGGTTCCTGCTCGAAGAACACGCGCGCGCCGGGGGCGATCCCTGGGCGTTCGCGGGGGAGTGGCTCAACGCGTCGGTCGCGGGACGCGCCACGGAGGCGGAGATCGCCGCCGACGACGCGGAGCGCGACGTCGAGAAGAGGAAGGCGGTGCGTTTCGCGCTCCAGCGCGTGGGTGAAGAAGCGCGGGGCATCATCGCGGGACTCACCCCGGGCGGGCTCTTCGTCTGGATTCCCGAATGGAGTATCGAGGGATTCCTGCCGAAGCGGTCGCTCGGCGATCCGTCGCTGAGCCTCGCGGAGCACGGTTTTTCGTTCCGGTCCAAGCGGTCCCGTCACCGCTTCGGCCTGGGCGACGCGGTCACGGTCGTGGTCAGCCGCGCCGACCTCGACCGGCGGGAAGTCGAATTGGGGCTTCTCCCCCCGGCGGGGGGCGGCCCGAGACAGAAACGGCGGGCGCAAGGGAAGCGCGCCGCCCACCGTCGCCCCAAGGGCCGCCGTTAGCGGTGCCCTCCGGAACGACGCCCCCACAAGGAGAGACCTCATGACGAAGCCGACCCGCGAGCGCCGCCAATCGCCGCGCATCTCCGCCAAGCTCGCGATGCAGGTCGCAGGAACGGACGAAGCGTCGGTCGTCACCACCGAGTCCATCAACCTCTCCGCGAGCGGAATCCAGTTCGGGAGCCGCCACTTCCTGTCGCCGCTCACGAAGGTGGCGCTCACCCTGCTCCTGCCGCCCTTCGGACGGAGCCTCCGGCGCGAGCGGATGCTCCAGGTCCAGGGGGTGATCGTCCGGTGCGAGGAGCGGACCGGACCCCGCCAGCAGACCCGCTACGAGCTGGCCTGCTACTTCACCGACCTGGCCGAGGGGGATCGGGAGCTGATCGAGCAGTACATCCTCTGGCGCACCGTCCGCCGCATCCCAACCACGAACGGCGAGCCGGAGCCGGCGAGGCCCCGTCGGAGCGCTGCGCCGTGATCCGGGCCGCCGGGGGGAACCGGCGGCTTCGCCCGCGGGTAGTTGCCCAGGAGATGACGCCTTCCCAGGCAAGGGGTCCCATCATCCGGCCATGACCTTTTCGAGTCTCCGCACGCGCCTTCCGGCCCTCCTGGCCCTGTCGGCCGGGCTCCTCCTGCTCGCCGTCCCCGCCCACGCGACCCGCTACGCCGGGGAATTCCTCCGCGTCGGGGTCGGTGCGCGCGCGCTCGGCATGGGCAGCGCCTTCGCCGGCCTCGCCGACGACGGGACGGCCGCGTACTGGAATCCGGCGGGGCTCGCCACGCTGGAGCGGCATGAACTCCAGGCCATGCACGCGGAGCAGTTCGGATCCATCGTGCAGTACGACTACCTGTCCTACTCCGCGCCCCTGGGTGAGCCGGGGAAGGCGAAGCAAGGGCTCGCGCTCTCGCTCATCCGCCTCGGCGTGGACGAGATCCCCGACACGCGCGGGCTCGAGATCATCGACGTGAACGGAAACGGACGCTTCGATTATCCCGAGGACCGCCTCGTCGTGGACGAGAGCCGCTTCGTGTTCGACAGCGACAACGACGTCGCGCTCCTCTTCAGCTACGCGCGCGAAGTGAGCCGCGGGTTCTCGCTCGGCGGCAACGTGAAGCTCGTGCACCAGTGGCTGGGGGACAGTCTCCGCTCGAACGGATTCGGCCTCGACGTCGGAGCGCTCTACCTGGGCCCGCACGGCTGGTCGGCGGGCGCGAAGCTGAGCGACGCCACCACCACACGGATCCTCTGGAACACCGGCACGGACGAGTTCATCGCTCCCTCCCTGCGCCTCGGCTTCGCGAAGACGACGGCCTTCTCGAACCGGAAGCACATCATCACCGCGGCGTTCGACGTGGACATGGGCTTCTCCGACGAACAGCTCTCGAGCCAGGCCAACCTCGGCTCGGTGACGTTCCTGTTCCATCCCGGCCTCGAATACTGGCTCGAGCGAAAGCTCGCCCTCCGGACCGGCTTCGAGGGGAAGAACTTCGCGGCAGGAACCGGCTTCCGCTTCAAGAAATTCGGGCTCGACTACGCGTACCTGGACCATCAGGATCTGGATTCGAGCCACCGCATCTCCGCTTCCTACGCTTTCTAGGCGCTCCGCGCCGGAGGTCCGCGCCTGACCGTCGTCCCGCCGATCCTCGTCCTCGTGCTCGCGGGGGGGAAGAGCGAGCGGCTCCACGCGCTCGGGCGCATGCGCACGGCTTCGGCGCTCCCCTTCGGCGGCAAGTACCGCATCATCGACTTCACCCTCTCGAACTGCGTCCACTCGGGCCTTTACCGGATCGGCGTGCTCACGCAGTACGCGCCGCTGTCGCTCCAGGAGCACATCGGGATCGGCCGGGCGTGGGACCTCGACCGGCGGGACGGCGGCATCCGCCTTCTTCCGCCCTACGTGCGGCAGCGCGCGACGAACTGGTACCGCGGCACCGCCGACGCGCTCGTCCAGAACCGGAACGTGATCGCGGACGCGCAGGCGCGGCACATCCTCGTCGTCTCGGGGGACCTCATCTACAAGATGGACTACGGATCGCTGATCGCGCGCCACGAGGCCCGCGGCTCGGTCTTGACTGTGGTCACGACGCGGAGCCCCGATGACGAGGCGGAGCGCTACGGCATCGTCGACGTGGACGGCGCGGGCCGGGTCCGCGGCGTCGAGGTGCGCCGCGACGGAGGGCCGGGGACTCAGGTGTCGGCCTCGATCTATCTCTTCCGCGGCCGCGATCTGCTCGCGCGGCTCGCCGATCCTTCGCTCGGCCCCGACCTCGTGGCGGACGTCATCCGTCCGATGATCGAGGAGGGTCTCCCGGTGCACGCGGATCTCTTCGACGGCTACTGGCACGACGTGACGACGATCGATTCGTACTACGCGGCGAGCATGGATCTCCTGCGCCCGCTTCCCCCCATCAACCTCAACGATCCCGACTGGCTCGTCTACACGCCGAGCGAGGACCGCGCGCCGTCGCTCCTGGGGGGAACCGCCGAGGTCTCGTCGAGCATGATCGCGCACGGCACTCGCATCGAAGGGACCGTGCGCCGCTCGATCCTCTTCCCGGGCGTCCACGTGGGTGCGGGGGCGGTCGTCGAGGACTCGATCGTGATGCACGACACGCGCATCCTTCCGGGCGCGCGACTCCACGGCGCCATCATCGACAAGCAGGTGCGGATCGGCGAGCGGGCAGAGGTCGGCGTCGGCGAGCCCGTCCGCCACCGCGAGCACCCGCACGATCTGGGGAGCGGTCTCTGCGTGATCGGAAAGGGGGCCGAGGTGCCGGCCGGCGCCAAGGTCGGGCGGAACACGCTCGTCGAGATCGGCGTGCGCGAGCGCGACTACGGGCGCGACGAGGTGCCCTCCGGCTCGACGGTGAGGCCGCGGCCCGTGGGGGCCGCGCGATGATCAGCGGCGTCCAGTACGCGATGATCCTCGCGGGCGGCGTCGGGAGCCGGCTCTGCCTCCTCTCGGAGAAGCGCGCCAAGCCCGCCGTTCCCTTCGGCGGCAAGTACCGCATCATCGACTTCACGCTCTCCAACTGCGTGAACTCGGGCATCTTCGACGTCGGCATCCTCACCCAGTACCGGCCGCTCTCGCTGCGCGACCACATCGGGATCGGCCGCGCCTGGGATCTCGATCGAAAGCGCGGCGGGGTCGAGCTCCTCCAGCCCTTCCAGGGGTGGGCGGAGAACGACTGGTACCGCGGCACCGCGGACGCGGTCTGGCAGAACTGGCATCGCGTCGCGGATCGCCAGGCGGAGCACATCCTGGTGCTCTCGGGCGACCACGTGTATCGCATGGACTACCGCCCCATGATCGAGGCGCATCTGGAGCGGGGCGCCGACGCGACGGTCGCGATCACCGAGATTCCGATCGAGCAGGCGTCCCAGTTCGGCGTGGTGCGCACCGACGCCTCGGGATGGATCACGGGCTTCCTCGAGAAGCCGAAGAATCCGCCCTCGGGGAGGATCTCGATGGGCGTGTACGTGTTCCGCGTCGCGGCGCTCCTGCAAGAGCTGGTGAAGGACGACGAGCGGAACTCGGCGCACGACTTCGGCCGGGACATCCTCCCCGCGCTCGTGGAGCGCGGACGCGTCGCCGGCTTTCTCGTCCCCGGCTACTGGCAGGACATCGGCACGCTCGACTCCTTCTACCAGGCCAACCTCGATCTCCTGAGCGAGGACCCTCCGTTTCCGCTCGAGGATGCCCGCTGGCCCATCTTCACGCCCTCCACCGAGTATCCGCCGGCACGCATCGGACCCGGCGCGCAC
>DASTKC010000127.1:0-3890 GCA_035716085.1 Candidatus Eiseniibacteriota bacterium
CTCGCCACGCTCCCCGTCGACCGATCGGCCGCGCCGGTGCCCGGCGCGCGCGGTGGGACCGCGGCCGGTCTTCGAGCCCTCCGGCTGTTCCTGAAGGGGCCTCTCCAGCGCTACCACCTCGACCGGAACAGGCCGCCGATCGACGGCACGAGCCGGCTCTCGGCCTATCTCCATTTTGGGCACCTGGGCCCGCAGACGGTGGCGCTCGCCGTCCGCAGCGCCCCGGCCCCCCGGGCCGCGAAGCAAGCCTATCTCGAGGAGCTGATCGTCCGGCGTGAGCTGGCGGTGAACTTCGTCGCGAGGAACGCGCAGTACGACGACGTGGCTTCCGCTCCGGACTGGGGACGCCGCACGCTCGAACGTCACGCGCGGGACCCGCGCGAGGAGATCTACTCCTGGGACGCTCTCGAAGCGGGGGCGACGAAGGATCGGCTCTGGAACGCGGCGCAGCGCGAGATGGTGGCCACGGGACGGATGCACGGATACATGCGCATGTATTGGGCGAAGCGGCTCCTCGACTGGACGCCTTCACCCGCCGCAGCGTATCGCGCGGCCGTGCTCCTGAACGATCGATGGGAGCTCGATGGCCGCGACCCGAATGGTTACGCCGGGATCGCCTGGGCCATCTGCGGCAAGCACGATCGTCCGTGGCCGCCGGAGCGCCGGGTGCTCGGCTTCATCCGCCCCATGAGCGCCTCTGGCGCCGCGCGGAAATTCGACGTCGACGCATACATCGCACGGGTGGAGCGGGCATGAGCCAGCTGCCCCTCTGGCACGGCGCCCTCGGACAGAGGGCCTCGCTTCGGCCCCTCTCCAAGTCCAAGATCGCGGCCGGCTACCAGTGCCCGAAGCGCCTCTATCTCGAAGCCCATCATCTCGCGGAGCGCGACCCGCTCGATCCCGGGCGCGCGGCGATCCTCGATGCCGGACGCCGCGTGGGCCTGGTGGCGCGACGCCGCTACCCGAGCGGCGTGCGAGTCGAAGAGGATCCCCGCTATCACGACCGGGCCGTCGCGGAGACGCGCGCCGCGCTCGAGGATCCCAGGGTCGACGCGATCTACGAGGCCGCGTTCACCTTCGACGACATCCGGGTGCGCGTCGACATCCTCGCGCGGAACGACGGCGCTTGGGATCTCGTCGAGGTGAAGTCGAGCACGGGATTCAAGGAGGAGTACGTCGTCGATCTGGCGACGCAGGTCCACGTGGTCGAGGGGTCGGGCCTGCGCGTGGCGCGGGCGATGCTGCTCCACGTGAACTCGCGCTACCTCTGGCCGGGCGGTCCGTACGATGTGAATTCGCTCTTCTCGCTGCTCGATCTCTCGCGGGAGGCGCGCGCCCAGGTGCCGCGGCTCCTCGATCGGGTGGCGAGGATGCGCGAAGTCCTCCGCTCGCTCGAGGAGCCGGACGTGGCGATCGGGCCTCACTGCCGGAAGCCGTACCGCTGCCCCTACTACGGGCACTGCCACACCGGCATGTCGCCGCATCACATCAGCCGGCTCCCCAGGCTCACGCCGAGGATCTACCAGGCCCTCGTCCACGCGGGCGTCCTCGACATTCGCGAGATCCCGGAAGAGTTCGAGGGATTGAACGAGCTCCAGGTCCGCGTCCACCGGGCGGCGAAGTCGGGACTCCCGTTCGCGCATCCCGATCTCCACGCGCAGCTCGGGGCGATCCGTTATCCCGTCCACTTCCTCGATTTCGAGACCTGCAATCCGGCGCTGCCGGTGATTCCGGGCACGCATCCGTTCCAGCAGGTTCCCTTCCAGTGGTCCGACATCGTGCTCGAGGAGGATGGCGCCATCCGTCACCGCGAATACCTGCATGCGGACCGGACCGATCCGCGGCCTCCGCTCGCTCGCGCGCTCGTCGAGGCTCTGGAGGCCGGAGGCTCGATCGTGGTCTACTCCGGCTTCGAGGGGCGGGTGATCCGCGGTCTCGCGGGGGAGATTCCGGAGCTCGCGCCGCGGCTCTTGCCGCTCACGGACCGGTTGGTCGATCTGCATCGGCTGATCCTGGACGGCTACTACCATCCCGAGTTCCACGGCTCGTTCTCGATCAAGAACGTGCTCCCCGTGCTGGTGGACGGGCTCGGGTACGACGATCTCGTGATTCGCGAGGGAAGCCAGGCCGCGCTCGCGTTCATCTCGATGACCGATCCCGAGGTTCCTGCTTCGGATCGCGCCAAGCTCAGGGAAGGGCTGTCGGCCTACTGCAAGCGCGACACCGAAGCCATGCTGCGACTCTTCCAGGTGCTGACGAAGGAGCGTCCATGACGAAGCGGTGGGGATGGCGATGGTGCGCGGCTCTCGTTCTGGCGGCGGCGATGTCCCAGGCTACGGCCGGGGCGGCGACGCACCCCCGCGAGAAGAGCTGGTCCTGGACGTTCGAAGCCGACACGCTGGGGAAGGAGCCGAACAACTCGGGTCTGGCCACGGGGACCTGGGAAGTGGCGAGCCTCGCGTCCGATTCTCTGGCCGCGGACGGGGCGGCCGGGGGGCGCGTCCTCCGTCAGCTCGAAGGAGAGGACGGCGCCGACTACCACATGCTCCAGCTGAAGAAACCGATCGTGAACGACCTCGTGGCCTCCGTCCGCTTCCGCGTGGTATCGGGAGAGGTGGACCCCGGGGCCGGGCTCCTCTTCCACCTGGACGACAAGGCCCGGAACGGCTACCTGATCCGGGTGAGCGGGGCGAAGGGGCGCGTCATCGCGCACTACATCATCTATGGAAGGCGCCGCGACATCCGCTACGCCTCGATCGAGCCGCCGAAGCCGGGCGAGTGGCACACCATCTCCGTCAACAAGAAGAAGAGCGTGATCGTCGTGAGCTACGACGGGACGGAGTGCCTGCGATTCCGGGACGAGCGCTTCAAACGGGGGACGGTCGGCTTCTGGACCGAGGACGACGCGGTCGTCGACTTCGCGGATCTCAAAGTCGCGATGAACTGATCCACGAGAGGCGGCGGATTCGGGGAAGGGTCCTGCCGGAGTGGAGGGGGCGCGCCGTCACGGTGGGGCCTGAGTCGGGTGCCGGTGAGAACCGCGAGCTCACACCATGCCGCCGTACGCGCCCCGTCGTCCATGACTTGGGGTACTGCCGTCCGGCCGTCCATGGCCGGGTGGCGCACCTTGGCACTGCATTAGATGCGGCCAACCGCGCGGACGATACCGCAGCACTGCGCCTCGCGCTATCTCCTTTTGTGACCGGGCCTCCCGGCCCCCGTCATTTCTTGGCCAGGGCCCCCGCCCGGAGCCCCACCTCGTTCAGGTAGGCCGTGGCCGATCTCGCTCCGCCGATGAAGCAGGCGATCGGGAAGTTCTCGTTCGGCGCGTGGAGGTTGTCGCCGGGTAAACCGAATCCCATCAACACACAAGGGGCGCGGGTGATCGCCACCAGGGGCGCCACGATCGGAATCGACCCTCCCATCCACATCCCGATCGCCGGCTTTCCAAATCCCGCCTCGAGGGCCTTCATTCCCGCCTGCACCAACGGGTTCTCGAGCCGCTCCCGGAACGGCTGCCCGGCGCCGAACCGCTTGAACTCCACGGTCGCCATGTCGCCCACCAGTTCCCGCACGAATCGCTCGAACCGCTCGTAGATCTTTTCCGGATCCTGGTTGTGCACGAGGCGCATGCTGATCTTGGCGCTCGCCTTCGCGCCGATCACGGTCTTGAAGCCCTCGCCGATGTATCCACCCCGGATGCCGTTAACCTGAAGCGTCGGACGAATCGTGCCCGATTCGACGTGCGTGAAGCCCTCCTCGTGGAACAGCCGTTTCACGCCGAGCGCCCGTTTGACGGACTCCTCGTTCCAGGGCTTCGCGTTGATCGCCTTGCGCTCTTCCGCGCCGGGGATCTCGACCTCGTCGTAGAAGCCCGGCACCAGCACCTT
>DASTKC010000128.1:0-6137 GCA_035716085.1 Candidatus Eiseniibacteriota bacterium
TCGCGTGCCTGGCGGCGCTTTGGTCCCATTCGTTCGCCGCGACTCCTGTGCCTTCCAGCGACCCGCTCGTCGCGGGCGAGGCCGCGTGGGAAGCGGGGGACTACGACGAGGCACGCGCGTACTTCGAGTCCGCGCTCGATCTGGCCGACACTCGAAAGGGCGCCGCCGATCCGAACGCCGCCGAAGCGCTCGGTCGGATCGGCGCTCTGTTGTTCGAGCAGGGCGAGTGCCGCGAGGCCATCACATACGATCGGCGCGCGCTCGCGATTCTCGATGCCGCGGAAGCGGGCTCCCTGAAACGCGCGGAGGCTTTGGCCCGGCTCGGCGCGGCCCTCTCCGCCTGCGGCGATGCGCGAGGCGCGGAGCGGGAGCGAACGCGAGCGCTCGAGGCATGGAAGGACGCCAAGGCGGAATCCACTCGCGCCGCGGCCGCCTGCCTCGTCGATCTCGCGGGCGATTGCCTGAAGCTCGGCAAGACCACGGAAGCGCGCGATCATCTCCTCCGGGCGCGCGGCATCCTCGAGCGCCTGTATCCGCCGGGCGATCCGAGAGTCGCGTCGACAATCTTGGGATTGGGGGAGGTCGCCGAGGCCGAGGGGGACTACGACCGGGCGCGCGCGTTCTATCGCGAGGCGGTCGCCATTCGCCGCCGCTCGCTTGGGTCGGATCATCCTTCTCTCGCCGAAGCCCTGGCCGATCACGCGCGCGCGCTCATCCGCACCGGGAACATGGGGGACGCGGTCGAGGCCTCGCTCGAGGCCGAGTCGATCCGCCGCGCGTACCTGCGCTACACCGTGCGCGCGCTCCCGGAGCGGCAGGCGCTCTCGTACGAGAGCCGGCTTCCGTCCAGCCTCGGCGTCGCGGTCGCGGCGGGAGTGCGCACGTGGGACTCCACGCTCGTCGAGCGCGTGTGGGATTCGGTCGTGCGATCGCGCGGCGTGGTGCTGGACGAGATGGCGCTGCGCCAGCACTGGAGCGACGAGCTGGGCGACACCGTGTCCGACGACCTCGTCACCGCGTGGACCGGCGCGCGGGAGCGACTCGCGCACCTCGCCGTGCGCGGACCGCTCGACGAGCCGCCCGACGTCCATCGGGCCGCCCTCGACAGCCTGAAAGCTCAGAGCGAGCGCGCCGAGGCGGCCCTCGTCGCGCGAAGCGCGCTCCGCGCCGAAGGACGTCGTGCGGACGCGGGATTCCGGGACGTGGTCGCGAAGCTTCCGCCAGGAACCGCGCTCGTGAGTCTCGTCCGGTACGACGACCCTCTCGCCGCGGGCGCTTCGCCCTCGGATTCGATGCTCGCGCAAGGAGGCTCGGCGTCCTACGCGGCCTTCGTCACGCGCGGCCGCGGGCAGCCCGCCTGGGCCATCCCGCTCGGGAGCGCCGTCGAGATCGATTCGCTCGTGACGCTCTGGCGCAATCAGGTGTCGCGTCCGGCCAAAGGGGACGACGCGCTGGGCGCGGCGGAGCGGCGCTACTCGGGCCGGCTCCGTCAGCGGATCTGGGATCCGATCGAGGCGAGGCTCAAGGGCGTGACGCGCATCGTCCTGATCCCCGACGGTTCGCTCCATCTCGTCAATCCGATCGCGTTGCGACGCGAGGACGGCCGGTTCCTCGTCGAGGACGGCCCCGTGTTCCAGATCGTCTCGTCGGAGCGCGATCTCATCGGTCCGGCGACCGTCGGCCGTCCCGGCGCCGGATTTCTCGGGATCGCGGATCCCGACTTCGATACGCCGCCGACCGACTCCGCGTCCGTGCGTGAGACCGGCGACCTGGACTCCGGGCCCGGCGACGAGCGCGAGGTGAGCCGCGGGCTTCCGTGCTCCGAGGGCGGATCGCGTCCGCAGTGGGAGCGGCTCCCGGGCAGCGCGCGTGAAGTCGAGGAAGCCGCCGCGCTCTGGCAGCGCGCGCTGGGGACGGGAGCGCGCGATACGGGTGTCGACGACGTGCAGCATCCGCCGTCCTCGCCGCAAGCGCGCGTCCTCCTCGGACGCGCGGCGAGCGAGGACGCGTTCCGCCGGCTCGCGGCGGGGCGGAGCATCCTCCACGTCGCGACGCACGGATTCTTCGCCGACGCCTGTCCCGCGTGGGAGGCCGCGGCGGACAGTGCGTCGCCGGACAATCCGCTCCTCGGTGCTGGGCTCGTACTCGCGGGAGCGAACCTCCCGATCGCGAAGGGGGCCGCGCCGGGCCAGGACGGAATCCTGACCGCGGACGAGATCGCGGCGGTCGATCTCTCGGGTGTGGAGACCGCGGTGCTTTCCGGTTGCGAGACCGGCGTCGGAGTGGTGCGCGCCGGCGAAGGCGTATTCGGTCTACGGCGCGCGTTCGAGATCGCGGGCGTGCGGACGCTGGTGCTGAGTCTCTGGCCCGTCACCGACCGCGCGGCGCGTGCGTGGACGACGCGCTTTTACCAGGCGCGCTTGATCGGAGGGGAGGACGCTGCCGCCGCCGCGCGGGACGCGAGTCGCGGCGTGCTCGAGGCTCGCAGGGCGGCGGGGGAGTCGACCGATCCGATCTACTGGGCCGCGTTCATCGCCGCGGGACGGTAATCACCGCGGAGGGTAGCCTCGCCTAGCGCCGCGGGGCGCTGGCTTCGCGCGGGGCTAGCCCCGAGATCCGCAGCGAGTAGAAGGCTTCGTCGTCGCCGCCGTTGTTGTCGGCGACGAGGATCAAAGGCAGATCTCCGTTTCGAAGCTGCGGGCCGATCGCCATTCCCTCGAAGTTCGAGTTGGTGAGACCGAAGTTCTTCTCCCAGAGGAGCCGCTTCGAGGCCGGCATGTACTTCGCCCGGTGCAGGCCCACGTCCGGGCCGATCCCCGACACATCCGTCGCTCCGTCGATGTCCACCTGGTAGATCCGGATGCGCAGGTTCGGAAGTCCCGACGCGTCGCCGGCGAACGTCCGCTCGAGCGCGAGGAGAATGCCCCCGGGCAGCATGAGGAGCTCGGAGAGCCCGTTCACCGCATAGCCGCGCAGCTTGGGGGGCATCGCGATCTTCTGCGGGTAGGCATCGAGCCGGTACGCGTACTGGGCGACCGGCTTCATCCCGGCGTCGAACTTCTGAAGACGCACGACGGCGCCCGTCGTGTCGCTCGGAGGCTCGCTGTCGACCGTCAGCGGCATCTCGTTGGCGGTCCAGATCTCGCCGCCGTCCGGGCGCCGCGTGATCGATTCGAAGCCGCCGTTCAGCCGCTGCGTGGAGAACACCTTCATCATGTCCGACCCGTCGGTGCGGATGAGCCGGGTCGTGCGGCCGTCGTCCATGCGGTGGCACGCGATGGACGGGCGGCTCTGGTCGGCTCCGGTGTGCTCGTTCGAGATGCAGACGGTGTCGTTCTCCGGATTGAACTCGATTCCCTCGCGATCCGAGCCGAGCGAGTCGGGAATGAGCACGCCGTCCTCGCCGCGGAGCGGAATCGCCTTTTCGAAGTGCACGCCCTTGATGCGGCCGGTCTCGTGGTCGAGATCGATCTCGAGCCGGTGCATCGTCGCGTGCTCGTCTCCGATCGCGATGTAATGGCTTCCCTCGATCCATGCGATGCCGCTCAGCTCCTCGGGTGAGAGGGCCCGGTCTTCCGACGAGGGAGCGACGAAATCGAAGCGGCCGACGGGGGTGAGGGCGATGGCGGGGGTATCGGCCGGTTGGGGCGCGGGGTCGGCGGCCTTGGCGCCGGGCTGGGCGGCTCCCGAGGCGAGGGCCGCGAAGGCGGCCAGGAGGACGGCCGCGAGCACGGCGTGGGTGCGTGGGAACCTCAAGCGGGACGCGGCCATAGCACTCAACCGTAACCCGGCCGCGGACCCTGCCGCAAGGCGCCGCGCTGCTAAGACTGTGCGCGCTCCAAGCGTCGCGCGCCGATCGCGAGTCCCAGGGCGCCGACGGCCACGAGGATGCCGAGCGGAAGCGCCATCTCGCTCCACGAGAAGCCGCGCCAGATGGCGCCCTCGATGGCGAGCACGCCCCATTTCACGAGGCTGAAATGGCTCAGCATCACCATCCAGGAAGGCATGGCGATGAGCGGAATCATGCCGCCGCCGGTCATCGACATGACGAGGAGGATTGCCCAGCCCGCGCCCGAGACCGCCTGATGCGTCCGCCCCAAGGTCGAGATCACCATCATGATCCCGACGAAGCAGAAGGCCGACGCCGCGAGCGCGGCGAGGAGCGCCGCGGGATTCGTGATCCGCACGCCCAGCACGAGCGATGCGAACGTGAGGAGGAGCCCGGTCGCGCCCATGGCGGCCAGAAACGCGGCGAGCGCCTTGCCCAGCAGCACCTGGGTGCGCGAGATCGGCGCCAGGCGGAGACGGAGGAGCGTGCCGGTCAGGCGCTCGTGCACGATCGAGATCGCGAAGCTCATGCACACGCCGATCAAGGCCCACATCACGCCCGAGGGAAAGGTGACCTCGAATGCGCTCCGAGGCTCCGCCGCTTCCGCGGTCATGTCGCGGGTGCGTATGCGTGGTCCCGCGTTTCGAGGCGCCGCGGAGTCGGGGGCTGTGCTCTGCACGCGGTCGAGCGAGCCCAGCATCTGATCGAGATTGCGATAGAACGTGGCGAGCTCGCCGCGTCTCGTCGCGGCGATCGTGGTGTCCGCTTCGATCGAGGCGATGCGCTCGCGGATCGCCTCGCGCCCCGGTGCTTCCATGGTGAAGGAGCCCATGAGGGACGAGAAGAGCGCCTGCGTGACGAGACCCTTCAGGTAGCCCGCCTCCGCCCGGCGGCTCGGATCGAGCCCCAGCTCGATCGACGAGCTGTCATTCGTGGAGCCGAAGCCGAGCGACTGCCCCGAGCCCTTCGGGAAGAGCACGTACGCCGTGAGCCGCCCTTGGCGCACCGCGGTGCGCGCGGAATCGAGCGACATGCCGTGGACCTTGAGCGCCTCCGACTTCGCGAGCTCGGCGCCCATCGAGTGGGAGAAGGCCGAGCCGTCCTGGTCCACCACGGCGATCGGCATCGGAGCGCGCGACTCGCCTCCGGCGAAGACGGAGCCGAAGAAGAGCGCGATCAGGAGCGGGAAGAGGAGCACCCAGAAAAAGCCCGACTTGTCGCGCGCGAGGAGCTTCAAATCCTTGAGCGCGATCGCGAGGATGGCGTTCATCGGTCGCGGAGCGTGGTGCCGGTGAGGTGGAGGAAGACCGCCTCGAGGTCGGGGCTCGGGGTCGGGGACAGCGTGAGGAGCGCGCTCACGCGGTCGAGCGCGAGGATCTTGCCGTGATCGACGATGGCCACGCGATCGCAGAGGCGCTCCGCCTCTTCCATGTAGTGCGTGGTGTAGAGCACGGTGCGTCCCTGTGCTTTGAGCGATTCGATGTTCTCGAAGATGAGATTGCGCGACTGCGGATCGACGCCGACCGTGGGCTCGTCCATCAGGATGAGGAGTGGATCGTGGATGAGGCCGCAGACGAGATTGAGCCGGCGCTGCATCCCGCCCGAGTACGTGGACGCGCGGTCCTTCGCTCGATCGGTGAGCCCCGCGAGAGCGAGCGTCGCGTCGACGCGGGTCTTGAGACGGGCCCCGTTGAGGCCGTAGAGCTTCCCGAAGAAGGCGAGGTTCTCTTCGCCGGTGAGCTCCTGGTAGAGCGCGATCGATTGAGGCACGACGCCGATCCGGGATCGCACCGACGGACGGGTGGGATCGTCCTCGCCGAGGATCGCCACCCGACCGCGGTCCGGCCGGAGCGCGCCGACGATCGCCTGGATGGTTGTGGTCTTGCCGGCGCCGTTCGGACCGAGGAGTCCAAAGCACTCACCCTGGCTGACCTGGAACGAGACGCCGTTCAGCGCGGGAACCGCGCCGTAGGCATGGTGGAGATCCTCGACCTGGATCGCGGCCGCGGGCATGGTGCGGGAGTATGCCCCCGGCGACTCAGGGGGCCAACCGTGAAGATCAGGGTTCCCGCCGGTCCCCGGCGGGATGTAGGGTTCCCGCCATGCGTCTACGTTCGCTTGTGTTGGGGGCGGTTGTGGGTTTGCCGGCCGCGGCCGTCTTCGGGGTCGCGTTTGCCGCGCCCGCTGCGCTCGCAGCATCTGTCGCGCCCGCGGCGCCCGCTGCGCCGGCCGCATCTGCCGTGCCGGCCGCCTCCGCGACGCCGGCCGTGCCGGCCGCGCCGCGCGTGTTCGCGCTCCGCTTCGCGCG
>DASTKC010000129.1:0-7667 GCA_035716085.1 Candidatus Eiseniibacteriota bacterium
GGACGTGGTGCGGGACGCTCTCCTCCGCGAGGCCGATCGCGGGGGGCAGTCCTTCTTCGTGCACAACCGGGTCGAGTCGATCGACCGGATGGCGCACTATCTGACCTCGATCGTGCCCCAGCTCCGCTACGGCGTCGCGCACGGGCAGATGCGGGACACCGAGCTGGAGCGCAAGATGGTCGACTTCCTCGAGCGGCGGACCGACGTGCTCGTCTCGACCATGATCATCGAGTCGGGGCTCGACATCCCGACCGTGAACACGATGCTCGTGAATCGCGCGGACGCGCTCGGGCTGGCGCAGGTCTACCAGCTCCGCGGGCGGATCGGACGGTCGCACCACCAGGCGTTCTGCTACCTGCTCGTGCCCGCCGGAACCGTGCTCACCGAGGAAGCGGAGAAGCGGCTCCGCGCCATTTCCGAGCACGAGGAGCTGGGCGCGGGGCTCATGATCGCGATGCGCGACCTCGAGATCCGCGGCGCCGGCAATCTCCTCGGCCCCGAGCAGCACGGGTTCATGGCGACGGTGGGCTTCGACCTCTACTGCCGCATGGTCGACGAGGTGGTGCAGGAGCTCCAGGGGACCGCGGTCGCGCGGCGGCCGGAGCCCGAGCTGTCGAGCGATCTCCCGGCGTTCGTGCCCGACGACTACGTCGCCGACCGGGACGAGAAGCTGGACGTGTACCGGAGGCTCGCGGCGGTGGCCGAGACGACGGCGCTGGACGCGCTCCGCGCCGAGCTCGAGGACCGCTTCGGGCCGCCGCCGGCCGAGGTGTCGAACCTGCTCCACTTGAAGGGGCTCCGACTCCTCGGCCGCGACCACGGGGTCGAGCGCCTTCGCGTCGGGCGGGACCGGCTGGAAATCGAGGTGGCCGAGGACCTCGGACGGGACAGAATCCTGTCGCTGGTGACCTCGGTTCCGGCCCCGATCGAGTTCGCCGGGAAGGGCTCGAGGACCCTCCGGGTGAAGTCCCCGAACGACCCCTTGTCCTTGGCGACAAACCTGTTGCAGCACTTGGGGCCCTCTGATACGGTGCCCCGTCTTCCTCTTCCCGCGACCGGAACGTGAACCGGGGGGCCCGATTGGGGTATCTGAGGGACGAGGTCAGGCTCGCGTTACCCACCGACGTCCATTCCAGGGAATGATCCAGAGTCGAACGCCCCGCCCATACCGGTCGAACCCTGCCGTCCAACCTTGGTCGAAGCGCCGCCTTCCGCGGCTGCTCGTCGCGATCGCCGTGGTTTGGACCGCCTGGGCCGTCGCCGCTCTAGCCGCAACGACCCCGGCGACCACGAAGACCACCACGGCGGCCAAGGCCCCGGCCGCCACCTCCAAGACCGCCCCGAAAGCGGGCGCCAAGAAGACCGCCGCATCGCCCCCCAAGGCCTCCGGCGCGGTGGCCACGGTCGGCACGTCGCGGACCATCGACCAGATCGACATCCAGCGCGCCGCACAGGCTCTCTACACCGATCCACTTCGCGTGAAGGATCCGGCGAAGTGGCGCCGCTCACTCCTCGATCGCTGCGTGGACCGCGAGCTCCTCGACATGGAGGCGCAGAGGCAAGGGCTCGATCGCGACTCGGCGCTCATCGCGCTCCGGAACGAGCGCGAGTACTCGGTGTTCTGGCGCGAGATCTATCGCCGCGTGCTCATTCCTCGGCTCACGCCGACGGAGGACGAGCTGAAGGCCGCGTACGCGACCAGCAAGTATCGGAGGGTCGACCTCTCCGTCATCCTGATCCGCACGGATCTCAATCCCGGCCAGAAGCCGCTCGCGCAGCGCATCGCCACCGCCGGCCGCGGTGGAGCGCGATTCGATTCCCTTGCGAAGCTATACAGCGAGCATCCGCCCACCAAGGCGAAGGGGGGACGGATCGGCTGGGTCCTGATGAAGGACGTCAATCCGGCGTGGTTCGAGGACGCGAAGAAGGCGTCGGAGGGCGCCGTCCTGGGCCCTTATGTCGGCCCGGTGGGCGATGAGATCTACAAGATCGCCGCATTCCAGGAGCTGACCCACGACTCGCTCTCGCACCTCATCTACTTCGAGCGGAGCCGCTCCATCACGGACGACTACCAGCGGGAGATGCTGTCCAAATATCACTTCGCGGTCGACTCGACGCAGATGAAAGGTCTGATCTTCGCCGTGGCGAGCGAGAGTCCCGATTCGATCTTGAAGTCGCTCCGTCCGGATGGGACGCGCGACAAGCAGGGCGCGCGCCCGGCGCTCGGGGTGCTGGCGCGCTGCGACGGACGCACGATCACCTTTCCCGACCTCCTCGAGAGTACGTCCGCGGATCGGAGGGAGATCGGCGGGATCCACCTGGATTCCGAAGATGAGGTGCGGGCGCTTTGCGCTCGCGCGGTGATGGAGGATCTCACCTCCCGCGACGGGCGGGACCGCGGCATCGACCGGGATCCCGCGATCGCGCGCGAGCTCCGGCTCATCGGCGAAGAGGTGCGGACGCACGAGATGGTTCGCCGCAACACTCCGAGCTTCGACGAGGCCTCGGTGCGCACGTATTTCGACGCGAATCCCGATCGCTTCAAGCGGCCCCGCACGCGGCGCGTGAAGATCGTGACCTTCGCGAGTCCGGAGAGCGCCGCCGTAAACGCACAGGCATGGCGCGCTTCGGGAAGCATCGACGACAAGGTCCTCGCGGCGCGGAACGACTTCCACGAAACGAAGCTGGTGACCCCCTGGACGGCTTCTGCCGGCCAGTACGCGGTCGCTCGATACGGTACGATGGACCTCCCGGAAGGAAGCGACGATCCCCTCACGCGCGCGGTTCAGGGCAAGGCCGCCGGCGCGGTGGTCGGACCGATCGCGCTCCCGTACGGGGGCCACGCCGTGATGCAAGTGCTCCAGGTGGAGGACGCCCGTCCGAGAACATTCGACGAGGCGAGGACCCTCGCCCACCGACTCAAGCGGGAGGAGGACGAGAGCCGCTGGGTCGACGCCGAGCTGACCCGCCTTCGTGCCTCGACCCCCGTGCATATCCTGCCGGGCCGTCTCGAGGCCACGAAGCTGGCTAGCCACGGCAACACCACCTCAACGGGAGGCGTCGCTGAATGAACGCACGTAGGTTCCTGACCGCTGCGATTGCACTGACTCTGCTCGCGTGGGGAGGCGCGCCTCGCGTCGCGCCGGCCACGGAGCGGATCGCGGCCGTCGTGAACAAGGAAGCGATCCTCGCGTCGGATGTGGACGAGCAGACGAAAGACGCCGCGGAGCGGATGAACGTCGACCCCGCGGACACCTCGACCTACAACAAGCTGCGCGGCGAGGTGCTGGGCCAGCTCATCGAGAAGCAGGTCCTGCTGACCGAGGCGACCCGCCAGGGCATCACGGTCACGGACGCGGAAGTCACCCAGGCGGTGGACCGCGAGATCCTGGGTCTGAAGCAGCGGATCGGCTCCGAGAGCGACTACCAGGCCGCCCTCGCCCGCGAGAAGACGACCGAGGCCGACCTTCGGAAGCGCTACACGCCGGGGGTGAAGGAGCAGCTCCTCATTTCCCGGCTCGTCGGCAAGGAAGTGCAGTCGAAGACGACCGTGACCGACGCCGAGGTGAAGACCTACTTCGAGGCGCACCGCGATTCCATCGGGCGGAAGCCCGAAGAGCTCCGGATGGCGCACATCCTGATCGCCTTCGAGCCGGATACGTCGCAGATCCGCCGGGCGCACGCGCGCGCGGACAGCCTTCGCGACCTGATCGTGAGGAAGAAGGTGCCGTTCGAGGACGTGGCCCAGCGGTTCTCGGACGATCCGAGCGCGCGGGTCGGCGGCGACCTCGGCACGTTCGGCCACGGCGACATGGTGGCCGAGTTCGAGGAAGTCGCGTTCAAGCTCAAGCCGATGGAGATCTCGACCCCGGTCCGGACGCGGTTCGGATACCACATCATCCAGGTGCTCGAGCACTTTGCGAAGACCGACTCCACCGAGGAGCGCGTCCACGCGCGGCACGTCATGGTGCAGGCCAAGCCCACGCCCGCCGACGAGGACCGCGCGAGGCTCCGGGCGCTCGCGCTCCGGGATTCGATCCTCACCAAGGGGGCCGATTTCGCGGCCGTCGCGCGGAAGTTCTCGGCCGACACGGCCACGAAGGACTCGGGCGGCGTGCTGGGGGCCGTTCCCGTGCCGGCGCTGCCGCAGAATTTGCGCGAGCCCCTGAGCGGGCTCGCGGTGGGCGAGGTGAGCGTCCCCTTCAAGCGGGACGCGGGGTATCATCTCTTCAAAGTACTGGGCCGCACGCCCGAGACCGCCTATAAGTACGATGACATCAAGGACGATCTCCGCCAGGTGGTCCTCAACAAGAAGCTCGAGGAGAGCTACCGGCGCTGGTACGACCGCGTCCGAAAGAGCGTGAACGTCGAAGTAAAGAACTGAACCCGGAGCGGGACCACCCATGACCACGAGACGCCCCACGCTCGTCGTCACCATGGGTGATCCCGCGGGGATCGGGCCCGAGATCGTGGCCCGCGCGGTCGCGTCGCCCGCGATGCGGCGCACGGCGCGGCTCCTCGTTGCGGGCGATCTCGAGATCATGGAGCGCGCCGCCAAGCGGACGCGCGCCAGGGTCCGCTTCGAGCCCGCGGGCGCGGGTGGGGGTGGAAGCGGCATTCCGATCGTCATGTCGAGCCAGGACGGCTGGCAGGAGATCGAGCCGGGGCATGGGACGGCGGCTTCGGGACGCATGGCCGCGCAAGCCATCGAAGCGGCGGCGGAGCTCGCGCTCCAGGGAGGGGTGGACGGGATCGTGACGGCTCCGATTTCCAAGACGGCGCTCCAGGCGGCCGGCTATCCCTATCCCGGACACACCGAGTTCCTGGGCGCGCTCGCACGCGTGCCGGAGACGAAGATGCTCTTCGTCGGCGGCCCCTTCCGGATCCTCCTCGCCACCGTTCATCTCGCGCTCAAGAAGGTCCCCGACGCGCTGACCGTGGACGGGCTCACGCGCACGATCGAGTTCGCCGCCGCCGCCGCGCGCAACTTCCGCTGGAAGGCGATGAGCGCGGTCGCGGTCCTGGGCCTCAATCCGCACGCCGGCGAGGACGGACTCTTCGGCGACGAGGAAGCGCGCGTCATCAAGCCCGCGATCGAGCGGGCTCGCGCGCGCGGCATCCGCGCGGAAGGCCCCTATCCGGCCGACACCTTCTTCCCGCAGCACGCTCATCGGAAGGACATAGGCGTGGTCGTGGCGATGTACCACGACCAGGGGCTCATCGCCGCCAAGGCGGGAGGCATCGGCGGCGCGGCCAACGTAACGCTCGGGCTCCCATTCGTGCGAAGCTCCGTGGATCACGGCACCGCGTTCAACCGCGCGTGGAAGGGAGGGAAGCTCGCCCCCGATCCCGCCGGACTCATGACCGCGATCCGGATCGGCGCGGACCTCGCGTCGCGCGCCCGTCGCCCCATGGAGTGGTCATGGCGCTGATCCGTCTCGAGCACGTGAGCAAGCACTACGGCGACCGGATCGCCCTGAGCGACGTCACGCTCTCCTTCGATCCGGGCGAGTGGGTCTTCGTGCTCGGCCATAGCGGCGCGGGGAAGACGACGCTCCTTCGCATCCTCGCGCTCGCGGAGCGGCCGAACTCGGGACGCATCGAGATCGATCCCGAAGCCGTGCGCCGCTCGCCGGCTGTAGCCGTGGCCGAGGCGGCCGTCGGAGCCTCGGGAGGCACGGCCAGCGAGCCCCCCCGACGGACGAAGCGCATCCCGGTTCGCCGCGTGCGCCGGTCGGTCGGAATGCTGGGGCAGGAGTTCCGGCTCCTCGCGGATCGGAACGTCTACGAGAACATCGCCATCGCCTGCCAGATCTCGGGGATCTGGGACCGCGCGAAGATCAAGGATCGGGTCGCGCCGCTTCTCGACCAGATGGGAATTCGCGGCAAGGAGAAGCTCTACCCGGGCGACCTCTCGGCCGGCGAGAAGCAGCGCGTGGCGCTCGCGCGCGCGATGGCGCGCCACCCGCGCATCCTGATCGCCGACGAGCCGACCGGCAACCTGGACCCGGCGGCGGCGGGACAGATCTTCGCGCTCCTTCGCGAGATCGCCTCGAGCGGGACCCTCGTCGCGGTGGCGACCCACTCCGAGGAATGGATCCGCCGCCATCCGGGCCGCGTCATCCGTCTCGAGCGCGGCATCCTGCGATCCGACCAGATGGAGGGAAGCGCCGCGTAAGGCGCGAGAGCCATGGGCGTTCTTCGCTACGTCGCGCGGGAATTCTGGAGAGGCTTCGTCTCCCACCGCGCGCTCTGGATCACGAGCATCGCGTCGATGGCGTCGATCCTCCTCATCTTCCTCCTCTTCCTCATGGTGCTCCGGAGCGTCGAGAGCTACACGTCGCATCTCGAGTCCCGTGAGGAAGTGTCGGTCTTCCTGAACGAGGGGCTTTCGAAAACGGACGTCGCCACGGTCGCCGCGTCGCTCCAGGCCATCGCCGGCGTCGATTCGGTCCGCTACGTGAGCAAGGACGAAGCGTGGGAGTCCTTCCGGCAGGACGTGGGGGATGAAGCGCTGGTCCAGGCGGTGGGATCGAATCCGCTCCCCGCGTCGTTCGTGATCCGGCCCGGACCCGGCTACCGGAGCGCCGACGGCGTGCGGTCCATCGCGCGCGAAGCGGAGACCGTGCCCCATGTGGAGGACGTGCGCTTCGCGGGGGAATGGGTGCTCCGGGCGCAGCAGGTGGTGAGCGCGGTCCAGAAGATCGCCTACGCGCTCGGGCTGATCGTGCTCCTGGGCGTGCTCTTCATCGTCGGTTCGACGACGCGCCTCTCCGTGGCCGCGCGCATCGACTCGATCCACCTCATCCGGTCGCTCGGCGGCGGATTCGTGTTCAACGAGCTGCCCTATCTCGTCGAGGGGTTCGTGCTCGCCGCGCTCAGCTCCGCCATCACGGTGCTCGTGGCGCGCGCGCTCAACAACTCGCTCTCCGAGGAGATGTTCCGGCTCCAGTTCCTCTCGACGAACGATCTCCTGGCCTTCATCGGCGTGAGCGGCCTCCTCGGACTCCTGGGAAGCTGGATCGCGGTGGCCACGCTCCCGCGGAAATGGCTGCTCTAGGGGCGGCCCGCCCGGGCCTCGCGCGTCTCGCGGTCCTTTTGACCGCGCTCGTCTTCGCTGTGCCCGTAGCTCGAGCGCAGGCGCCCCCCGCGCCGCCCGACACGTCGCGCGCGCCGGCGCGAAGCGCCGCGGACACGGAGATCGAGACGCAGCGGCGCGAGCTCGAGTCCCTGAAGTCGCAGCTCGACGATCGGCGCAAGCAGGGACAGGCGCTCAAGGGGCGCGAGAAGAACGTCCTGGTCCAGCTTCGCGAGAGCGAGAAGAACCTCCAGCTCACGGTCCGCTACCTGAACGCGCTCGAGAAGCGCCGCCGCGTCGTCGCCTCGAGCCTCGGCGACGCGACCACCGAGCTCGTGCGCACGGCCGCGCAGCTCGAGACCGACCGCCGCCGCCTCGCCTGGCGGCTTCGCGAGATCTACAAGCGTGGGCGGAGCGCGGATCTCGAGTACCTGCTCTCCGCGCGCTCCTTTGGCGACCTCGTGACCCGCACCTACTATCTCGCGCGCATCGCGCAAGAGGACCGCGGTCAGGTGCTCCTCACCCAGGCGCGCCGCGGTCAGGTGCAGGACACGAAGACGCGCCTCGAGTCGAGGAAGCGCGAGCTGGA
>DASTKC010000130.1:0-9474 GCA_035716085.1 Candidatus Eiseniibacteriota bacterium
GATCTTCTACAACCAGGCGATCATGTCCGCCGAAGGGATCCCTCAAGTAGCGGCGGTGCTCGGGATGTGCACCGCGGGCGGCGCCTACGTTCCGGCCATGTCGGACGAGAACGTCATCGTGAAGGGCGCGGGCACGATCTATCTCGCGGGGCCGCCGCTCGTGAAGGCGGCGACGGGCGAGGAGGTGACGCCCGAGGACCTGGGCGGCGCCGAGGTCCACTCGCGCGTGAGCGGGGTCACCGATCACATGGCGGCGAACGAGGAGGACGCGCTCCACACCGTGCGCGACATCGTCGAGCGCCTCAACACGGTCAAGCGCGTCGACCTCGATCTGGCCGAGCCCGTGGACCCGCACTATCCCGCCGAGGAGCTCTACGGAATCCTGCCCGAGGACACGAAGCAGCCGTACGACGTCCGCGAGGTGATCGCCCGCCTCGTCGACGACAGCCGGCTCCACGAGTTCAAGTCGAACTACGGCACCACGCTCGTCTGCGGCTTCGCGCGGTGGATGGGCTATCCGGTCGGGATCGTGGCGAACAACGGCGTCCTCTTCTCGGAGAGCGCGCTGAAAGGGGCGCACTTCGTCGAGCTCTGCTCGCAGCGGAAGATCCCGCTCATCTTCCTCCAGAACATCACCGGCTTCATGGTGGGGAAGCGCTACGAGTCGGGCGGCATCGCGAAGGACGGCGCCAAGATGGTGCAGGCCGTGGCCACCGCGGAAGTGCCTCGCATCACGGTCCTGATCGGCGCCTCGCACGGGGCCGGCAACTACGCGATGTGCGGACGCGGCTACCGTCCGCGGTTCCTCTTCACCTGGCCCAACTCGCGCATCTCGGTCATGGGGGCGGAGCAGGCGGCGTCGGTTCTCACGCAGGTCAAGCGGGACCAGCTCGCGCGCGAGGGCAAGACGCTCTCCGCCGCGGAAGCAGACGCCATCGCGAAGCCGGTGCTCGAGAAGTACGAGCTCGAGGGAAGCCCCTACTACGCCACGGGACAGCTCTGGGACGACGGCATCATCGATCCCGCCGACACGCGCGCCGTCGTGGCGCTCGCACTCTCCGCCAGCCTGAACGCGCCCGTGACCCGCGGGCCCGCACCCGTCTACCGCATGTGACCCGCGGGCCGCTTCGGCCCGCCCGAGGAGGAATTCCACGTGAGCTCCGAGAGCCGCCTTCGCGTCGAGCGTGACGGGGCGGTCGCGCGCGTGACGCTCGCCCGTCCCGAGGTGAGGAACGCCTTCGACGACGTTCTGATCGCGGAGTTGATCCGCGTGCTCGAGGACCTGCGCGACCGGGCGAATGCCGATCCGGACCAGGCGCCGCGGGCCGTCGTACTGACAGGCGAGGGAACCGCCTTCTGCGCGGGGGCCGACGCGAACTGGATGCGCCGGAGCGTGACCTACACCCGCGAGGAGAACGAGGCGGACGCGCGGCGCATGGCCGGCATGCTTCGGAGCCTCGACGAGCTCCCGATCCCGGTGATCGCGCGCGTGAACGGCGCGTGCCTCGGGGGCGGCATGGGGCTCATCGCCTGCTGCGACATCGTGGTGGCAGCCGAGGCCGCCGACTTCGGATTCACCGAGACCCGTCTCGGGATCGCCCCCGCGGTGATCTCGTCCTTCGTCCTTCCCAAGATCGGCGCCGCCGCGGCGCGGCGCTATTTCCTCACCGCCGAGATCTTCAAGGCTCCGGTCGCGCGCGACATCGGTCTCGTGCACGACGTCGTCCCGCTCGAGGGGCTGGACGCGGCGGTCGAGCGGCTGGTCGGGGCGCTCCGCGGCTGCGGCCCCCGCGCGGTGGCCGCGGCGAAGCGGCTGATCCGCGAGAACCTCGCGCTCACCAGGGACGAGGCCATCGAGAATTCCGTCCGCGCCATCGCGGGTCTTCGCGCATCGGCGGAGGGACAGGAGGGCCTGGGCGCCTTCCTCGCGAAGCGCGCCCCTGCCTGGAAGTCGTGACGCCGATCACGAAGGTCCTCGTCGCCAACCGGGGCGAGATCGCGATCCGCATCTGCCGCACGCTCCGGACGATGGGAATCCCCTCGGTCGTGGTCTTCTCCGAGGCGGACCGCGGAGCGCCGCACACGAAGGCGGGCGACGAGGCCGTGCTCTTGGGGGCGGCGGAGCCCGCCCAGAGCTACCTCAACGTCGATCGCATCCTCGGGGCGGCGCGCGCCACGGGCGCGAGCGCCATCCATCCCGGATACGGGTTCGTCGCGGAGAACGCCGCCTTCGCCCGCGCCTGCGCCGCTGCGGGCGTCACGTTCATCGGCCCCTCGCCCGAATCGATGGAGCGTCTCGGATCGAAAACCAAGGCGCGCGAGGCCGCGATTCGGCTCAAGGTCCCCGTCGTGCCCGGCGTCGAGGACGTGCCCGACGCCGCGCGCGCGCGACAGGAGGCGGACCGAATCGGCTACCCGGTTCTCCTCAAGGCGGCGAGCGGCGGCGGCGGACGCGGCATGCGCCGCGTGGCCAAGGCGGAGGAAATGGACGGCGCGTTCGAGAGCGGGCGCCGCGAAGCCGAAGCGTCGTTCGGCGACGGGCGCCTCCTCCTCGAGAAATTGGTCCACCCCGCGCGTCACATCGAAGTGCAGATCCTCGCCGACGGCAAGGACGCGATCGCCTTCGGCGAGCGCGAGTGCAGCCTCCAGCGGCGCTATCAGAAGATCGTCGAGGAGTCTCCCTCGTCGGCCGTCACGCCAAAGACGCGCGCGAAGCTCGAGGAGGCGGCGATCACGCTCGCCCGGGATGCGCGCTACTCGGGAGCGGGAACGGTGGAGTTCCTGCTCGGCCCCGACGGGGCGTTCTACTTTCTCGAGGTGAACACGCGGCTCCAGGTGGAGCATCCGGTGACCGAGGCTCGGTTCGGGCTCGACCTCGTGCGCGCACAGATCGAGATCGCCGCCGGCGGGAAGCTCCCAAAGCGCCCGGAGCCCAAGGGGCACGCCATCGAGGTGCGGTTGAACGCCGAGGATCCGTATCGCGGATTCATTCCGCAGAGCGGCCCGATCTCGCTTCTCGCCTGGCCGCCGGGAGAGGGGATCCGCGTGGATGCGGGAATCGAGGAAGGGCATCCCGTGCACGCGCACTACGACTCGCTCCTCGCGAAGGTGATCGCGTACGGGAAGGATCGTTCGGAGGCGCGCGAACGCCTGATCCAGGCGCTTCGGGCCCTTGCGCTCCTCGGCATCCGCACGAATCAGGGATTCCTCATCGACCTCCTCGCGAGCGAGGCGTTCGCGACCGGAGAGACCTACACCCACACCGTCGAATCCTCGTCGTGGCCTCCGCCGGATCAGGTTCCCGACGAGGCGCTCCTCGCGGCCGCGCTCGCGCTCGAAGCGCCCCGCGCCGCGCTCGGCGGACGGCGCGATGCGGACCGCTGGTCCCCGTGGCGGCTGCTCGGCGCATGGGGACGCGCGTGAGCCGGAAGGTGACCTTCCGCTGGGAGGGGCATGCCATCGAGGGGTCGATCGAGACTCGAGGGAACCGGGCCACCTGGACGCGCGACGCGGAGGCGCTCGATGCCGAGATCGTGCGCGACGGCGCGTGGGTCGAGATCCGCACGACCGCCGGCGCGTCCCGCGCCGCCGTCAAGGCGGGACCCAAGGAAGTCTGGGTGTCGCTCTGCGGGCGGACGTACGTGCTCGAGCGCGCGCATCGAACGTCGTCCGGCTCCGCGGCCGCGACCTCCAATGACGAGATCCGCGCTCCCATGACCGGCAAGGTGGTGCGCGTCACGGCGGCCGCCGGCGATCAGGTGAAGGAGGACGATCTCCTCCTCACGATCGAGGCGATGAAGATGGAGTTCAAGCTCACGGCTCCGGAGGACGCCCGCATCGAGGAGATCCTCTGCGCCGACGGCGACCGCGTGGAGCTGGGTCAGCTCCTCGTCCGCCTCGCGCCGCTCGTCGAGCCGGCGAAGGGAGCGTCATGAACGCGGAAGCGCGTGATCCCATGACCCAGGTGCGCATCGTCGAGGTGGGCCCGAGGGACGGGCTCCAGAACGAGAAGGACCTGATCCCGACCGAGACCAAGGTCGCGTTCGTCGACGCGCTCTCCGAAGCGGGCTATCAGGACATCGAGGTGAGCGCGTTCGTGTCGCCGACCTGGGTGCCGCAGCTCGCCGACGCTGCGGAGGTCTTCGCGCGGATCCGGCGCCGCGAGGGCGTCCGCTACTCCGCGCTCGTGCCGAACGAGAAGGGGCTCGACCGTGCGCTCGAGGCCCGCGTCCAGGCAGTGGCGGTTTTCACGGCGGCGTCGGAGACCTTCAACCAGAAGAACATCAACGCGTCGATCGCGGAGTCGATCGCGCGCTTCAAGCAAGTCGTGCCACGCGCCAAGCAGGAGGGACTCTTCGTGCGCGGCTATGTGTCGACGGCGTTCTGGTGTCCGTACGAAGGGAAGATCGGGCCGCGCGCGGTCACGGACGTGGTGCGCCGCCTCCTCGATCTCGACGTGGACGAGATCTCGATCGGAGATACGATCGGAAAAGCGGTGCCCGCGGAGGTGGACGATCTGCTCGACGTGCTTCTCGACGCGATTCCGCAAGAGCGGGTGGCGATGCACTTCCATGACACCTACGGGACCGCGGTCGCGAACGCGCTCGCCGCGTACGACCGCGGGATCACGGTCTTCGACTCCTCCGCGGGAGGCGTCGGGGGCTGTCCCTACGCGCCCGGCGCGGCGGGGAACATCGCGACCGAGGATCTCGTCTGGGCGCTCACGCGCTCCGGCGCTTCGACCGGGATCGACCTCGCGCGGGTGTCGGCTGCTTCCGACCTCCTCGCTTCGGCGCTCGGGCGGCCTTTGCGCTCGCGCGTCCGCGAGGCGCTTTCCCCTTCGACGGCGCCTTCGTCCGCTCCCGAACGTCGATCTTGAGCTCGTGCTTGGCGATCTCGCGGAGGAAGGCCTCCGCGGGAATCGCGCGCTCCATCGCGGCCACGCCGCGGAACGGCACCTCGCCGCGCGCGATCATGAGGGCTGCCGCAGCGGTGGGATAGGCGGTCGTCCGCATCATCGCGGTCACGCCCCGCTTCGTGTCCATCCGGTCCAGCATCTCGAAGACGATCTCCTTCTTCTTGCCGTCCTTCACGCCTTCCACGATCACGCGCATCACCACGAGGTCGGGCTCGTTCGGGAACGTGAGCCTCGGCGCCACGACCGCCGCGAAGAGCGAGCGCGGCGCGACCGACGCGCCTTCGAGCAGCACGGGCGTGGTTTCGAGGAGGCCGAGATCCCGGAAGAGCCGGATCATTGCCGCGTGTCCGGGATAGCGCACGGTCTTGTAGTCGAGTGTCGCGAGCTTGCCCTCATAGGTCCAGGGCATGGTGGACGTGCCGCCGAGCGTCACGAAAGCCTCGCAGCGTCCGACCGGCTTGGGGAACTGGAGCTCCTCGACTTCGGTCAAGGTCTCGATCTCGGTCCGCTTGCCGTTCCTGAGCGCGACGGCGCGTCCCAGGTACTCGTTCAGGAGCCCGTGCATCGAGAAGACCATCATGTATTCGAGCGGCGGCTTGGGGTTGAGCGGCAGTCCGCCCACGCGGATCTGCACGAGGTCCGCACGATCCAGACGTCCGATGCCCGCGGCGGCGAGCACATTGGCCATGCCCGGCGCGAGTCCGCAATCGGGGACGATCGTGATATCGGCGTCCTGCGCCTCGTCGTTCAAGGCCTCCTGCGCGCGAACGACGTCGGTGTTCCCGCCGAGGTCGCAAAAGGAGACCTGCGCTTGAATCGCGGCCTTCGTGAGATCCAGGTTCAGGAAATAGGGGACCGCAGAGATCACGACGTCGTAGCCGCGGAGGCGCTCGACGAGCCGGCTCTCCCTCGTGACGTCGATCGTCTCGGCGCGCACGGTCGCGCCGAGCCCCTGGAGGCGCTCCGCCGCGCGCGCCGCGCGGGCGCCGTCCGAGTCGGCGACCACGACTTCCTCCACCTCGCGCGCGCGCGCGAGGTCCAGCGCCGCGGCAAAGCCTTGCAATCCCGCTCCCAGAACCAGGAAACGCATCGCGCTCCTTTCTACGCGGCCCGCCGCCTCTGCCGCTCGATGCTCCACTTGAGAGCGGGAGGCGTGACCAGTGTAGTGACGATGACCATGATGACGATGGCGGAATAGGTGGCCGGTCCGATCACAGGTTGGCCCGCAAGGGTGAGCGTGGCGCCCATCGCGGCGAAGATGAGCCCGACCTCGCCCCGCGGCACCATCCCGAGGCCCACGGTCAGCCGGTCGACCCCTTTCTGGAGGACGCCGAGCGAGCAGGCCTGCTTGCCGACCCAGGCGACCACGATGAGCGCCGACGCGAGCCCGATGACGGCCGGATCGGCGAAGGTTTCGAGAGAAACGCGCATGCCGGTCATCACGAAGAAGATCGGCACGAGGAAGGTCGAGATGGGATGGAGCAGCGACTCGAGCGTCGTCTCCTTCGCTTCCTCGAATCGCTCCAGGTGCGAGCCCTCGAGGACGAGCCCGGCGGCGAACGCGCCGACGATCGGCGCCAGGTCCGCGAGCGCGGCCAGGTACGAGAGGAGGAAGCAGAAGATGAGCCCGGTCGTGAGCAGGATGCCGCGCACGCGCACGAGCGACGCGACACGGAAGAGCCATGGCGCGAGGAGCCGCCCCAGGAGGATCGCTCCCGCGAGGAAGCCGATCGCCTTGGCGCAGACCCAGGCGATCGCCGGCAGGGACACGCCCGACGCGCCGTGGCCGGCGGCGGTGATGACGCCGCTCACCACGGCCAGGATCACGAGGCCCAGCACGTCGTCGATGACGGCGGCTCCCAGGATGATCTTGGCCTCGCTCGTGCGTGCCGCGTCGAGGTCTCGGAGCACGCGCGCGGTGATGCCGACGCTGGTCGCCGTGAGCACGGCGCCGAGGAAGGCGTGCACGTAGCTCGGCCGGTCCGGCAGGAGCCATGCGCCGGCGAGCCATCCGAGCGCGAAGGGCGTGACCACGCCGAGCAGCGCGACGAGGAGCGCCGACGCGCCCACCTGCATCATCTGGAGCACGGTGGAGTCGAGGCCGACCTCGAAGAGGAGCAGGATCACGCCGAGCCCGGCCAGGATCGAGAGCGTGGTGTCCGTCTGGAACGGCTCGAACCCGTGGAATCCGACGAGGCCGAGATTGCCGATGAGGATCCCCGCGACGAGCTCTCCGAGCACCGCCGGCTGGCGCACGCGGGTCGCGATCCATCCACCGATCTTGGCCGACACGAGGACCACCGTGAGGGCGAGAAGGAGCGGAACGACCGGATCTCCGTGCTGCGAAGCGAGCGCTCTCGGAGCAGCGATCACGCACGCGAGAAGCACGATCAGGAGCGGGTGGACGCGGCGGGCGGAAGGCATCGCGGCAGCATACCGAAAGGGAGGGGGTTCTGGTAGCATCGAGCCTGGCGCCGTACCGGCGCTTTGACCCCATCGAGGAGAGCCTTCCATGACCCGCCTTCCGCGCTTCCTGGCCAGCACCGCATCCTTCGTAGCCGCTTGCGCCGTCGCGTCTTCCGTGACCGCGGCCCCATCCCCGCCACCGCGCCAGGAGCCGCCGCCCCCTCCGACGTCGACGAACTCGTCCCTGCTCGGGGACACGCTGAGCGCGTCCTCCGCGAAGAGCGCCGCCCGGACCCAGGCCGAGACCTACTACGCCGCGGGATACAAGGACGTCGAGAAGGCCAAGAAAGACAAGGAAGCGGGCAAGGCGAACGACGCGAAGAAGCGCTTCGGCAAGGCGCGCGGCAAGTTCGAGGAGGCGGTGAAGCTGGATCCGGACTACTTCGAGGCCTGGAACATGCTCGGCTACTCGGCGCGCCAATCGGGAGACCTGAAGGCCTCGTTCGCGGCGTACGACAAGTGCCTGGCGATCAAGCCCGACTACGACGAGGCCCACGAGTATCGCGGCGAGGCCTATCTCATGAACGGGCAGATCGATCTCGCCAAGCAGGAGCTGGCGTGGCTCAAGGCCGAAGGCTCGGACGAGGCGGAGGAGCTGGCGGAGGCGATCGAGAAGGTCGAGGGCAAGAAGGCGGGCGTGAAGGAGGAGGGCGCCAAGACGGAGGCGACGTCCGAATCCAAGGAATCCGAAACGAAGCCGGCCGAGGTCAAGTCCGAGACGAAAGCTCCCGAGGCGAAGTAGCCGCTACTTCACGACGACCAGATCGAGATCCTTCTGCGGCTTGGGATAGCGCAGGTCGAGGGTTTCTAGCCTCTCCACCATGACGCGGGCCACCATCTCATCCCGCGCCCACTTCACGTCGGCCGGGACCACCGTCCATGGCGCCCACTCCGTGGAGCACTCGCGGAGCGCGTCCTCGTACGCGTCCTGATACTCGCTCCAGAGCTTCCGCTCGGCCAGGTCCGCGGACGAGAACTTCCAGTTCTTCTTCTTGTCCTCGATGCGCGCCTTGAGCCTCTTCGCCTGCTCTTTCTTGCTGATGTGAAGGAAGAACTTGATGACCGTGGTCCCCGTCTCGGTGAGCATGCGCTCGAACTCGTTGATCTGCTTGTAGCGGGCCTTCCAGACCTCCTTCGGCACCATCTTGTGCACGCGGACCACCAGTACGTCCTCGTAGTGCGACCGGTTGAAGACCCCGATCACTCCCTTGGGCGGCACGGCGTGGTGGATGCGCCAGAGGAAGTCGTGCTTTCGCTCCTCGTCGGAGGGAACCTTGAACGATGTGACCATGCATCCCGCCGGATTGAATCCGCTCATGACGTGGCGGATGGTGCCGTCCTTGCCGCCCGTGTCCATGGCCTGGAGCACGATCAGCACCGCGTGCCGCCCATCCGCATAGAGGAGATGCTGGAGCTCGCGGAGCCGCTCTAAGTGCTTCTCGAGCTGGCCGCGCCCATCCGCCTTGTCCTTGAAGCCTGCGACATCCGTGGTCGGGAGATCTTCGATCTGGAACGAGCGTCCGGGGCGGATCGTCACGGGCGATTTCACGGGGGCCTCCGGGACAGGGAAGAACGGGAAGTATGTCCCCCCATCATAGCAGCGGGGCCGATCCTTGCGGACCGGCCCCGTTTCCCTGCGATGCGGTCGAGCGAACGCTACTTGAGGAGCGACATCCTCCGCACCACCGGTGCCTCGCCCTTCACGTGGAGCACCATCATGTAGACGCCGCTGGCGAGCTTCTCGCCGTTGAAGTCCACCGAGTGGTTTCCGGCCGGGAGCTCGCGGTTCACGAGCGTCGCGACCAGGCGCCCCTGGATGTCATACACGCGCACCGACACCTGCGTGCCCGTGCGCAGGCCGAACTCGATCTTCGTGCGCGGATTGAACGGATTCGGAACCGCGCGGAACGCGGTGACCGCCGCGGCCGCGTTCTGGCTCGTCGAAGCTCCGTTCGCCACGCGGACGTTGCCGATCCAGGAGCGGTAGGTGTTCACCGCGGCGTTCATGCGGGTGTCCTGGCCAGCGGTGAAGTTCGTGTAGCAGATGTCCGTGGAGTAATCCATGTAGTTGTGGATCGGATCGAGCCCCG
>DASTKC010000131.1:0-7847 GCA_035716085.1 Candidatus Eiseniibacteriota bacterium
GCCCAGGCCGGCTCGGCGATGCACAGCAACGCGAGCAAGAGCCAGAAACGGGGCAGGTCAGTGCTCCGCGAAGAGGCGCTGGATGAGATCGCGGTGCTTGTCCGCGACGGCCTGGCGCTTCAGCTTGAGCGAGGGTGTAAGGGTGCCGTTGGCCACGGACAGATCGTTGGGGATGACCTCGAACTTGCGAACCTTTTCGAAATTGGCGAGGCCCGAGTTCACGTGCTCCACGTCGGGGGCGATCTCCTCGCGCGTTGCGGATCCCTCGGGAACGATGAGCGCCGCGATGTACTTCTGCCCTTCGCCCAGCACCAGCACTTCGTGGATCCGCGGCGATTCCTTGAGCGCGTTCTCGATCAACTGCGGCGCGACCTTCTTGCCGCCGGACGTGACGATGATGTCCTTCTTGCGATCGGTGATGCGAATGTGTCCGTCGGGATCGATGGTGCCGATGTCGCCCGTGTGGAACCATCCCCCTTCCAGCGCCTTCGCCGTTTCCTCGGGGCGGTTCCAGTAGCCCTTCATCACGACGGGACCCTTCACGAGGATCTCGCCGTCTTCGGCGAACTTCACCTCGATCTCGTCGAACAGCGTGCCCACGGTTCCGATCCGCTGGTCGCCGAAGCGGTTCACGCAGATCGCGGACGCGGTCTCGGACAGACCGTACCCTTCGTGGATCGGCTGCCCGACGCCGTAGAAGAACAACGCCACCTCTCGATTGAGCGCGGCGCCGCCGGATACGCGCAGCCGCAACCGCCCGCCGAGGCGCGCACCCAACTTCCTGTAAACGAGCGCCTTCGCCAGAGCGTGCTGTAGCGCCAACCCGGGGCCTACGCTGCGTCGCTCGTTCCTCCGCGTAGCCCACGCGATCGCCACGCGACGCGCCCACGCGAACATGGGAGCGATGGGGAAGCCGGCCGCCGCCGAGGCCTCCATGACGCGGGCGTAGAACTTCTCGTAGAAGCGAGGCACCGCCAGCATGATCGTCGGCCGGCACTCCTGGAGATTCGCAGCCATGCGGTCGATGGATTCCGCGTAGGCGATCGTCGCACCCGCGTCGATCATGGTGTAGAGACCGGCGCAGCGCTCGTACACGTGGCTCAGGGGGAGGAACGACAAATAGACGTCCGATTCCTGAACCGACATCGCCCGTAGCGACAGCAGCGATTCCGCGACGATGTTCGCGTGCGTGAGCATGACGCCCTTGGGGACGCCCGTCGTGCCCGACGTATAGATGATGGACGCCAGATCCTCAGGGGCCGCATCGCCGCCGGCATACGCCTCTTCGCCGGGCTCGGGAAAGGGCTCGTCCTTCCAGCACCAGATCCATTCCAGTCCAGACGCCGCAACGCCCGCCTGTTCGAGCTTGGCCTTGAGCTCCGCCGTGGACGCGAACGCGCCGCGACTCCCCGAATCGGCGATCAGGGGCGCGATCTGCGAGGCGGGCAAGGTGGGATAGATCGGAACGGTGACGGCGCCGATCGAGAGGATCGCGACGTCCGCGATCACCCACTCGATGCTGGTCTCGGCCAGGATCACGACGCGATCGCCGTGCTTGATGCCGCGCTCGCGCAGCGCGCGCATCACCCAAACGGCGCGCCGCAAGACGTGATCCAGCGGGAGCTGAATCCAGCGGCCTTCGCGTTTGATACAAAACTGGTCCGGCTTAGGATGCCGTTCCGCGGCCCGACAAAGCAGCTCGGGCACCGTACGAACGTCCATTCGTTGACCTCCGATGGCCCCTGTGACAAACTAGCTGAAAGCGTCGTACGTTGATACACAACTCATGACGAGCGCCCTCATGCGGGACGTGATTCTCACGGATGGATTCCGGACCCCCTTTGCGAAGGCGGGAACCGCGCTCGCACCGGTGCCGGCGCGGGAGCTGGGGCGCATCGCCGTCACCGAGCTCCTCGCGCGCCACGGCGTCGATCCGCTCGAAGTGGACGAGGTCATCCTCGGCAACGTCGCCGCGCCTTCCGACGCCACCAACATCGCCCGTGTCGTCGCGCTTCTCGCCGGAATCCCCGAGCGCGTCCCCGCCGTTACGGTGCAGCGAAATTGTGCATCGGGTATGGAGGCGGTGGCGCAGGCGCACGATCGCATCGCGGCGGGCCACGCCGACCTGATCGTCGCGGGCGGCACCGAATCCATGAGTCAGATCCCCCTCTTCGTGAGCGAAGGGATGACCCGCGTCTTCGAGAAGCTCTCGCGCGCCCGGTCACTCCCGGCTCGCGTCGCCGCGATCGCGCAAGCACGCCCCAGGGATCTCGCCCCGCGTCCGGCCATCCTCGAGGGTCTGACCGATCGCGTCTCCGGGTTGAACATGGGAGAAACCGCCGAGGTTCTGGCCAAGGAATTCGGCATCAGCCGCGAGGCCCAGGACGACTTCGCCCTCACGAGCCATCGGCGGGCCATCGCCGCGATGGATGCGGGACGGCTCGCGGAGGAGATCGTCCCCGTCTTCGCGCCGCCGTACAAAGCCGCGGTGCTCGAAGACGTCGGACCGCGGCGGAACCAGTCGCTCGAAGCGCTGGCCAAGCTGCGCCCCTACTTCGATCGCCGCCACGGCACGGTGACGCCGGGGAACTCCTGCGGCATCACGGACGGGGCGGCGGCCCTCCTGGTAGTGTCCGCGGAGAAGGCGCGCGAGCTCGGACTGAGGCCAGCGGGAAGGATTCGCGGCCAGGCCGCGGTCGGTCTCGATCCCGCGCACATGGGACTCGGCCCGACGCACGCGACCCCGATCGCGCTCGAGCGCGCCGGCGCCCACTTCAAGGATCTTGGACTCATCGAAATCAATGAGGCGTTTGCCGCTCAAGTCATCGCGAACGAGATCGCGATGGCTTCGGCCAAGTATTGCAGGGAGAAGCTGGGCCTCGATGGTCCGATCGGCGAGCTGGACCGGTCCGTCCTCAACGTGAATGGCGGCGCCATCGCGCTCGGCCATCCTGTCGGCGTCTCGGGCACGCGCCTCCTCCTCACCCTCATGCGCGAGATGCGGCATCGCGACGTCCAGCTTGGATTGGCGGCGCTCTGCGTCGGTGGCGGGCAGGGAGTCGCGATGGTCGTGGAGCGCGCCGCGTGAGAGCGGCCATCCGGGAGCGCGAGCCGGACACGCACCCGTCCGAGTTCGGGCCGTTCCGGCTCGAGGCGCACCCGTCCGGGGTCGTCACCCTCTGGTTCGACGACCACGACCGCAAGGTGAACCTCCTCGACTCGCGGAGCCTCGACTCGCTCCAGCGCGCGCTCGCCGCGCTCAAGCTCCGGAAGACGCCGCCGCGCGCGCTCGTGCTCGCGTCGGGCAAGGAAGGGCAGTTCATCGCCGGCGCCGACGTGAAGGAATTCGACGCGCTCACGTCGCCCGCGCAGGCCGAAGCCAAGGCCAAGGACGCGCAGGAGCTCTTCGACGAGATCGCGAAGCTCGGGTATCCCACCGTGGCGGCGATCGACGGTCCTTGCCTCGGCGGCGGTACGGAGCTGGTGCTCGCATGCCGTCATCGCATCGCCTCGGACGCGCGCTCGACGGCAATCGGGCTGCCCGAGGTGCGGCTCGGAATCCTGCCCGGATTCGGTGGATCGCAGCGCCTGCCGCGCCTCGTGGGATTGCCTCAGGCGCTCAACTTGATCCTCACCGGGCGCTCCCTCGATTGCTACCGCGCGCGCAGGATCGGACTCGTGGACGATGTGCTGCCACACGAGCGGTTCGTGCACCGCGTGGTGGATTGGACCGAATCGATGCTGAAACAGTCCCGTCCACCGCGGCGAAAAGGGCCGCCCCTTCAAGATTGGCTGCTCGGAGCGCTTCCGCCGCTCCGGGCGCTCGTGCTGAGCCAGGCGAGGAAGACGGCGCTCCGGCAGACAGGCGGCCACTATCCGGCTGCCCCCGAGATCATCCGCGTACTCGGGGCGACATCCGGCAAGTCGCTCACCGAGGGGCTCCGCATCGAGCGAAAGGCGGTCGCAAAGCTCCTCTTCACGCCCGAGTCGATCAACCTCCGGCGGATCTTCTCGATGGGCGAGGAGGCGAAGCGGATTCCGCCGGCGCCGCGCGCCTATCCCGTGGACTTCACGGCCGTCTTTGGAGCGGGGACCATGGGAGGCGAGATTGCGTATCTCTTCACGCGCATCGGCCTCCGCGTGCGGCTTCGCGACATCAAGCCGGAGCCGATCCTTCGCTCGCTCGAGCACGCGCAGTCGCTCTTCGCGCGTGAGGTCTCGCAGCGCCGCATCACCCGTGCGGAGATGGAGCGCGCGATGGATCGAATCGAGCCGGCCCTCGACCTGGGCGGACTCGCGCGCGTGGACGTGGTGCTCGAGGCGGTGATCGAGGACCTCGGCATCAAGCAATCGCTCCTTCGCGACGTGGAGGCGGAGACGTCCGAGCACGCGGTGCTCGCGACGAACACCTCGTCGCTTTCGGTCAAGGCGATGGCCCGGAGTCTCAAGCGGCCGGGGCGCCTCGTGGGGATGCACTTCTTCAACCCCGCGGCCCGCATGCCGCTGGTCGAGGTGATTCGCACCGACGACACCGACCAGGACGCCCTCGACACGGTTCTCGCGCTGACGCGGCGGATCAAGAAGACGCCGGTCCTCGTGCGCGACGCGCCCGGTTTCCTCGTGAACCGCGTGCTCATGCCCTACCTGAGCGAAGCCGTGGGGCTCGTGGAGCGGGGGAGCGACATCGAGCTCATCGACAAGGAGCTGAAGCGCTTCGGCATGCCGATGGGCCCGCTCGCACTCCTCGATGAGATCGGACTCGACGTCGCCCGCAAGGTGGCGCACGTGCTCGAGGAGGCGTTCGGGAGCCGGATCGGCTCGACGGCGCTCTTGGATCGGCTCGTAGCCGCGGGCGCGCTCGGCAAGAAATCGGGCCTCGGCTTCTATCGCTACGACAAGGCGCAGCGCGACGGGATCAATCCGTCGCTTCGCGATCTGAGCTCGAAGAACGCTCCGGTGCCGCCGGATGAGATCAAGAATCGTCTGCTCGACGCCATGGTGAACGAAGCCGCGCTGGCTCTCGACGAGCGCGTGGTCGATCGGCCGGAAGACGTCGACCTGGCCATGGTGATGGGAACCGGATTCCCGCCGTTCCGCGGCGGGCTTCTCCGGTATGCCGATGCCTCGGGCATCGGCGGATTCGTGGAGCGGCTCGCGCGGCGCCAGCAGGAGGGAGCGCCGTCCGGTCCCTGCGGCAAGCTCCAGCGCATGGCGCTCGGCAACGAGCGGTTCTACCCGACACGAGACTGATCGCTCCGCCTTCGGGCGGAGCTTCCCTTTGGAAGGAGGATGACGTGCCGAACGTGATGGGCGTGCTTCGCGCCGAGATCCGGCGCCTCGCGCGCAAGGAGACGAAGCAGGAGCTGAGCTCCATGAAGAAGCAGCTCACCCAGACGAAGCGACTGCTGGCCGAGTCGCGGCGCCGCATCAGCGATCTGGAGTCGCGGGCGAAGCACGTCGCGCGGGCGACGCGCAGCAGTGCGGTCGCTCGCGAGGACGAGGAGGACGGGCCGCAGGTTCGATTCTCGCCCAAGTGGGTGAAGAAGCACCGGAGCAAGCTCGGCATGAGCCGGCTTGTCTACGCGCAGCTCGTCGGCGTGTCGCCGCAGACCATCATGGGGTGGGAATCGGGGCGCACGCGCCCACGGCGCGGCGCCCTCAAGACATGGCGTGCCATTCGAGCCAAGGGCGTGCGCGAGCTCCGCTCCATGCTGGCGAACGGGGGCGAGGTCTCGCCGGGGGCGAAGCGCCGCGTGCGTCGCCGCCTGAAGAGAGCCGTCCGTCGAGCGCGCGTGCGCGGGGCGATTCGCCGCGTTCGTGTGAGGCGCGCGGTCAAGCGCGCCCGGGTTCGCCGCGCCGTCCGGAAGGTGCGCACTCGTGTGGCCCGCACGGTCCGCCGCGCCCGCACGCGGCGCGCCGCCAAGAGGAAGTAGGCTCGCGACGACGATGAAGGACGCGCGCGACCTCGCTCGCGAGCAATTCGGGAAGAATCCGGAACGCTACGTCTCGAGCCCGGTTCATGCCAAGGGAGCGAGCCTCGACCGCATCGTCGAGCTCCTCGCCGGGCGCGGCCACGAGACCGTTCTCGACATCGCGACCGGGGGCGGGCACACGGCGCTCGCCGTGGCGCCGCACGTCGCGCGCGTGATCGCGACCGATCTCACGCCTGAAATGCTCGAGGCCGCGCGCGGTTTTCTTACCTCCCGCGGAGTCGCGAACGTCGAGTTTCGCGTGGCGGACGCCACCAGCCTTCCCTTCACGGACGGCGAGTTCGACGCCGTCACCTGCCGGATCGCCCCTCACCACTTTCCCGATGTCCGCGCGTTCCTGCGCGAGGTCTATCGCGTGCTCAAGCCGGGTGGGGTCGCCATCGTGGTGGACAACGTCGTTCCCGAGGACGAGAGTGCGGCGGCGTTCATCAACGAGTTCGAGAAGACGCGCGATCCGAGCCACGTCTGGGCGTATCCGCCGTCAGGCTGGGTGAGGTTCTTCGAGGAGGCAGGATTCCTCGACCTGCAGGTCGAGTCCTTCTTCAAGGCGCTCGACTTCGAGGCGTGGACCGATCTCAAGGACATGGACCCAGCGACGAAGAGCCGGCTCCGCGACATGATCGTGGAAGCGCCGCCCAAGGCTCTCGACGCGCTCTTCCCGGAGGACCGCGATGGCGCGCTCTGGTTCTACCTGCAAGAGCTACTGATCCGGGGTGTGAAGCCGGGGAGCTGAGCGCGGCCGCAGCTCAGACCTTCCGGACGGCCGCGACCTCGAGAATCCGCTGACCCTTCCGTTCCATCAGACTGCCGCGGATCTCCACGTGCTCCGAGACCATCCCCATGCACTTCTTGAAGGGATCGGGGACACCCTGGAACGAAAGTGGCGCCATGGCGCGGAGGTGATCGATCGAAAGCATGTAGAGATCACCCTGCTCCGTGAGAATCCCCATGCAGACGTCGCCGGCCACGCACTTGAGGCCGCAGTCCTTGTGCTGGGGGCCGGTGAGCCCCTTCTCGATGTAGCAGTAGTAATCCACGATCTCGCCGCGCACGGTCACGGCGTGCTTGCCGCTGCCCGGCGGGCAAACGTCCCCGGTCGCGGGGAGTTTCGTCGCGCTCGACGTCTTGGGTGTGGCTCCCGCGCCCGCGATGGCCGGGTCGACTCCGCCTCGGAGTGCGGCGCCGGCAATGCCAAGGGCGACGTAGACGAGGACGACGAAGCCCGCGACCAGGTGACGTTTCATGGGGAGATCGTATCGCCCGCCGCCGCGGGCGGGGCACTATACGGAGGTATTAGTGGGGATGGTCCCCTGGTGGCGAACCGATCCGTCCATCCGATTGACGTTCCTGAGATGGTGCGCTTAGATCTTCGTCTGGTTTGGACGGTTTTCTTCTGTAAATGTGACACCTCTCGGGCGATATGCACACTCGCACTGCTTGGAAGCCGATCTTCACAGGCAAGGCTGCTGAGGAAGCCAGGCTATCGATTCTCGCGGTCGCTGAGGACCTACGGGATCCCCAATGGTCCCCGGAGCGCCTTCATTACAGCTTGGCGGGGGGCAGTGCGGGCATCGCCATCTACTATCACGAGCTTGCCCAAGCATGGCCTCATTCCGACTTCTCGGAACTTCGGGATCGTTATTGGGATGGAGCCCTGGACGGTCTGGCTCAGGCTCCCAGCGCGCCCAATCTATACAGCGGTTACACAGGTGTCGGCTGGGCCTCGACCTTCCTAGACTCGTCCGACACTGGCCAGGAGAGCGAAGCGGATGACGATGTTCATGAAGAACTCGAGGAAGCCCTTCTCGAGCAACTCGCAATGATTCAGGATCCAGTCATCTACGACCTGATCAATGG
>DASTKC010000132.1:0-2171 GCA_035716085.1 Candidatus Eiseniibacteriota bacterium
CGGGCCAGCGTGAGGTGCGGGCGGAACGGCTTGTCGGGGGGACCGAACCCGGCCCTGCGGAGCGCATCGTTCACGCTCTTCCCGACCGCCTCGAGCTCGCGTCCTCCCTCCGCGAACCCGACCCAGAGGACCCGTGGGCGCTCCAGATTCGGGAAGCCGCCCAGCTCCCCGAGTCTCGCCCGCGGCGCTGCGAGCGGCGACGCGGCCTCGGTCATCGTGTCGCAGACGCGGCGCACCCCGGAGTCGCCGAGGTCGCCGAGGAAGCGGACCGTCAGGTGGAAGTTCTCGGGCCGCACCCACGAGCATCCCGAGGTCCCCGCCGCGAGCTCGCGCGAGACCCCCGCCAGGTAGGCCATCCAGTCTTCGGGAAGGAGGAGCGCGACGAAGGTGCGGGTGAGGTCCTTCACACGGCGGCCGGCGCGAGTTGCCGCCGGGCGAGGTCGAGGAGATACGCCACCGACCGCCCCGTGATCTCGGCGCGATTCCCCGGAAGGACGAAGCGCGCGCTCCGGACGCCGTCGGAGGTGGCGATGCCGAAGTAGACGAGACCCACGGGCTTCTCCGTGCTCCCGCCATCCGGGCCGGCGATGCCCGTGCTCGAGAGCGCGACGTCGCAGTCGAAGCGCGTCCGCGCGCCGGAGGCCATCTCCTCGGCGGTCTCGGCGCTCACCGCGCCGTGCCGCTCGAGCGTGGTCGCGCGAACGCCGAGGAGCTCCTGCTTCGCGCGGTTCGAGTAGGCCACGATCCCACCCAGGTAGTAGCGCGACGCGCCGGGGGTCGCCGTGATCGCGGATCCCACCGCCCCCGCGGTGAACGACTCCGCAGTCGCGAGCGTGGCGCGGCGCTCGAGGAGGAGCGCCCCGACCACGGCGGAGAGCGTGTCCCCCTCCGCCCCATAGGCATGATCACCCGCCAGCTCGCGGACGCGGCGCTCGCAACGGTCGAGCACGTCCTCCATCCAGGCGAGCTCGGGAGCGATCGGCGCCAGCGTGATGTCGACGCCATGAATGTGCGGCAGATAGCCGACTCGGATCCGCTCCTCCGACGCTTCCACCGGACGGAGCCGCTCCGCGAGCACCGATTCCGAGATCCCGACCGTGCGGATGACGCGTCGAGTCGCCGGAATGCCCGGCCGCCGCGCCTTGAGATACGGGATGACGTAGCTCTCCATCATCGCCTCGGCCTCGTGCGGCACGCCGGGGAGCGAGAAGTAGTCGGCTTCGAGGTGGGTGAAGTGGAGGCCGGGGGCCAGGCCGCGGGGATTCTCGATGATGCGCGCCCCCCGTGGAACGAGCGCCTGCGCCTCGTTGATGGTGGGCATCTCGATCCCGCGCACGCGGAATCGCGCCCGGATGTGCTCGAGCACGGCCTCGTCGAGCACGAGGCGGCGCCGGAACACGGTCGCGATCGTTTTCCGCGTGAGGTCGTCCGATGTGGCGCCGAGACCTCCGGTCGTGATCACGACCTGAGCGCGGTGCGCGGCGGCGCGAAAGACGTCCGCCATGCGCGAGGCGTCGTCCCCCACCGTCGTTTGGTACTGCACCTCGATCCCGATCGACGCGAGATGGGCCGCGATCATGGCCCCGTTCGTGTCCCGTCCGATCCCGTTCAGGAGCTCGGTGCCGATCGTGATGATCTCAGCGCTCATGGCGAGACCCATCCTACCGCAACCCGCAGCGCGACGTTCGTGAGCACGCCCGCGAGCACGTCGTCCACGACGACGCCCCAGCCGCCCGGGAGCGACTGCGAGCGGTGGATGCCGAGCGGCTTCCAGATGTCGAAGACGCGGAAGAAAACGAAGAGGAGCGCCAGAGCGACGATCGGCCGCGACCCCATCGGCACCGCGAAGCCGCCGACGAGCATCCCCATCACCTCGTCGATCACGATCGGCTTCGCGTCCGTGCCGAGCGTCTTCTCGGCCTGATGCGACGACCAGACCGCGATCGGAAAGAGCGCGAGTGTCCCGAGACCCCATGCGAGCGTGCTCACGTGGCCGACGGCCGGTAACAAAAGAAGGGCGACGAGGAAGGAGGCGACGGTGGCCGGCGCGACAGGGGCAAAGCCCACGCCGAGCCCCGTGGCGATCGCGATCGCGATCCGGCGCACGGATGTCAGCCGAGCGTCTTCAGGACCATCTTGCACGCGAGCTTGAGGGTGTCGAACACCCCGGT
>DASTKC010000133.1:0-6587 GCA_035716085.1 Candidatus Eiseniibacteriota bacterium
CCCTGCGTCACGACGCGAGCACCTCGTCCGCCGCCTCGAGCGTGCGATCGATCTCGGTCTCGGTGTGCGCGGCCGAGAGGAAGGCCGCCTCGAACGCGGACGGCGGGAGGTAGATGCCGCGCTCGAGCATTCCCTGGAACCATCGGGCGTAGCGCTCGCGGTCGGCGCGGCGCACCTGATCCATCGTCGAGACCTCGGTCACGCCGAAGAAGAGCGTCCACATCGAGCCGACCGCGTTGACCACGCCCGGGACGCGATGGCGGTCGAGCGATGCCTTGAGTCCCGCGGCGAGGAGCGACGTGCGCGCCTCCACCTTGCGGAAGAAATCGGGATCCTTCTCCATCTCGGCGAGCGCGGACTGGCCGGCCGCCATGGAGAGCGGATTCCCCGAGTACGTGCCGGCCTGGTAGACCGGGCCTTCGGGAGCGACGAGCGCCATGAGGTCGGAGCGCCCGCCGAACGCCGCGACGGGCAATCCACCGCCGATCACCTTGCCGAGCGTGACGAGGTCGGGCTTCACGCCGTACCGCTCCGCCGCTCCGCCGCGCGCCGCGCGAAAGCCGCACATCACCTCGTCGAAGATGAGGATCGCCTGATGCCGATCGCACAGGGCGCGGAGACCCGGGAGGAAGTCGGGCCGGGGCGGGATGACGCCGTAGTTCCCGACCACGGGCTCCACGATGACCGCAGCAATCGCGCTTCCCTCGCGGTCGAAGTGGGCGCGCACGGAATCGAGATCGTTGAACCGCGCGAGCCGCGTGTCGGCGAGGGCGGACGCGGGGACGCCGGGCGAATCGGGCACGCCGAGCGTCGCCGCGCCCGAGCCGGCCTGGATCAGGAACGGATCGGCATGGCCGTGGTAGCAGCCCTCGAGCTTCACGTAGAGCGACCGCTTCGTCGCGGCGCGCGCCACGCGGAGCGCGCTCATGGTCGCTTCGGTTCCCGTCGACACGAAACGGAGGCGCTCGGCGGCCGGATAGAAGCGGCGCACGCGCTCGGCCAGGTCCGCTTCGAGCGGCGTGCTCGCGCCGTAGAGCGTCCCGAGCCGCGCTTGCCGCTCGATGGCCTGGATGACGGCAGGATGCGCGTGTCCGAGGAGGATCGGCCCCCACCCGAGCACGTAGTCGAGCAGCTCCTGGCCGTCCGCGTCCGTGAGATAGGCGCCGTGCGCCGCGACGATCTGACGCGGCACGCCGCCGACCGCCTGGAACGCGCGCACGGGAGAGTTCACGCCGCCGGGGAAGAGCTCGAGCGCGCGGCGATGCAGCGCCTCGCTCTTCTTGGTGGTCACGGCAGGGCGGGTCTCGTTCACGCCGTCGCCCCCTTCGCGAGCAGGGGAGCGATCTCCCGCGCGAAGTAGGTCAGGATCACGTCGGCCCCCGCGCGCCGGATCGAGACGAGGGTTTCGAGCGCGGCCCGCTCGCCGTCGATCCATCCGTTCTGCGCCGCGGCCTTGATCATCGCGAACTCGCCCGACACGTTGTACGCCGCGACCGGCACCTGGAACTGCTCCTTCACCCGGCGGATGACGTCGAGGTAGGGGAGCGCGGGTTTCACCATCACCATGTCCGCCCCTTCCTCGAGATCGAGCGCCACCTCGCGCAGGGCTTCCGCGGCATTCGCGGGATCCATCTGGTAGCCGCGCCGGTCGCCGAACTGGGGGGTGGACTCGGCCGCCTCGCGGAATGGGCCATAGAACGCGCTCGCGTACTTGGCGGCGTAGGAGACGATCGGCGTGTCGGGAAAGCCGCCCATATCGAGCGCCTTCCGGATCGCGGCGACGCGGCCGTCCATCATGTCGCTCGGCGCGATGAGATCGGCGCCTGCCGCGGCATAGGCGGTGGCGGCGCGGGCCAGGAGCGGGAGCGTCTTGTCGTTGTCGACCTTGTCGCCGTTCAGGACGCCGCAGTGCCCGTGGCTCGTGTACTCGCAGAGACAGACGTCCGCCCAGAGGATGAGATCCGGGACCGCCTTCTTGAGGGCGCGGAGCGCGGTCGGAACGATGCCCTTCTCGTCGTACGCCTCGCGGCCTTCCGGGTCCTTGGCGGCGGGGAGTCCGAAGAGGATGACGCCGCCGATGCCGTCCCGCGCAATCGCCTCGCCTTCGCGGACGAGCTCGTCGACGGAGAGCTGGAAGTGGCCGGGCATGGACGCGACGGGCTTCCTCACGGCCGATCCGTGACAGACGAAGAGGGGCGCGACGAGGTTCGACGCGGCGAGCGTCGTCTCGCGGCGCATGGCGCGAAGCGCCGGAGTGGCGCGGAGCCTGCGAAGGCGTGTGGTCGGGTAGGTCACCGAGGAATCCTCTTCACCGATTGTAAAGCCGCCCCTGCGAACGGGTCGACGCCGGGCTCGGCGATCGTCGCGTAGCTTCGGGTCGTGAGCGCGCGCCGCGTGGTGTCGCCGATCGGCACCGCGTGCGCGCGGGAGCGGAGCAGGTTCAGCACGTCGGGGAGGAGCCGCTCGAGCGCCTCGATCCCCGACGGGCTGAAGTAGAGGACGACGATCGGGTCGTTGGCCGCGATCGCGGAGCGCACCACGTCGACGTCGACGTCCTGGAACGTCGTGCGGTAGAGCTCGAACGGCTCGACCTCGATCCCGGCGCGTTCGAGCTCGTCGGGGAGATCGGGCAGCGAACGATCGCCGCGCAGGAACGCGACCCGGTGGATGCCCCGCGATGCGCGCGCATCCGCGATCTGCCGGCCGAGGCTCCTGGCCGAGGGCTCCTGCGTGACGTACTCGACGTCGAGATGCCGCCCGAGGATCGGCGCCGCGCTCTCCTCACCGACCGCGAAGAGCGGAAGTCCCGCGAGCGCTGCTTCATGCGCGGGTAGCGCGGTCCTGGCGAGCGCCTCCGCCGCCCGGCGGCTGGTCCATGCGATGGCCGTTCCCTCGGGCGCCCGCTCGAGCCACGTCAGGAACCGCGTCACGTCCCGCCCCGGCTCGGTCGCGAGGAGCGGGAGGCGCGCAACGCGGAACGAGCACGCCTCGGCAGCCTCGACGATCTTGTCGTCGCGCGGATCCATGCGTGCCACGACGAGGAGCGCGCTCACGGGAAGACCTCGTCGCTTCGCACCGCGTCCAGGATCTCGCGCGCCCCCTGGGCGAGCGCGTGGCGCGCGAGCTCCGCCCCGAGCTCGGCAGCTCCGGCGGTCGGTCCCTCGATCGACTTCCGGATCGAAGGGCGACCCTCCGGATGGCCGACGAAGCCCGATAGCGCGAGCCTTCCGTCCCTCGCGACCGCGCGCGCGCCGACCGGCACGAGGCATCCGCCGCCGAGTGCGGACAGGAACGTGCGCTCCGCCGTGGCTTCGGCTTCGGCTGCCGGGTCGTGGATGGCGCGGAGCTGCTCGCGCGTCTCGGCGTCATCGGCTCGGATCTGGACCGCGATGATCCCCTGGCCCGGGGCGGGGAGCATCACCGACTCGTCCAGGATCTCCGCGATCTCGCTCTCCATTCCGAGGCGGATGAGGCCGGCCGCGGCGATCACGATGGCGTCGACCGTGCCCGAGAGGACGCGCGCGATGCGCGTGGGCACGTTGCCGCGCAGATCCTCCACCGTGAGGTCGGGCCTCCGCGCGAGCAGCTGCGCGCGCCGGCGGAACGACGAGGTCCCGACGACCGCGCCCTGGGGGAGCTGGTCCAGCCCCACGCCGCCGCGGGACACGAGCGCGTCCCTCGGATCCTCGCGCGTCAAGAGCGCCCCGATCGCGAGCCCCGGCGTCTCCTCGGTCGGCAGATCCTTGAGCGAGTGCACCGCGAGGTCGATGCGCCGGTCGAGGAGCGCCGTATCGATCTCCTTCGTGAAGATCCCCTTGCCGCCGATGCGCCTCAGCGAGGCGAGCGGATTTCGGTCCCCGGTCGTCTCGATGACGGTCAGGATGTTCCGACCCTCCCCGCCCAGGAGGAGCTTCTGCACGAGCCCGCTCTGCGCGAGTGCGAGCGCGCTACCGCGCGTTCCGATCCGCATCCGGATCCTCCTGGTCGATTCCAAAGAGATCCCGCACCGCGTCGACACGGGCGATGCCTCCGCCCTCGTCGTCCGCGCGGGAGAGCCGCGTGGTGGGGCGATGGAGTAGCTTCTGCACGATGCCGTGCACGAGCGCCTCGAGCGCCGCGTGGTCCTCCGGACGGAACCGGCCGCGATGGCGGTCCAGCTCCTCCTTCGCGATCTCCTCGAAGTGGCTCCGGAACGCGGTCACCGTCGGCTTGACCGCAAGCGACCGGTGCCATCGGAGGAAGCGCGCCATCTCCGACTCGATGATCGCCTCCACCTTGGGCACCTCGGCGCGCCGCTGCGCGAGGCTCTGCGCGACGAGCTGGCCGAGCGCGTCCAGATCGTGCACGAACACGTTCGGGAGCTTGGCCACGTGCGGATCCACGTCCCGGGGCACCGCGAGATCGAGGAAGAGGAGCGGCCGATTCTTCCGGATCTTCATCGCGTTCCGGACCATCGCCTCGCTCACGATCGGCTCCTGGGCCGACGTCGCGCTCACCACGATATCCGCGCCCGGGAGCGCGACCTGGATCGCTTCGAGCGAGATCACGCGCGCGGCGATCGTGGCGCTGAGCTTCTCGGCGCGCTCGCGGCTCCGGTTCGCGACCATGAACTGGGCAATGCCAGCCTCCATGAAGTGGCAGGCGGCGAGCCCCGCCATCTCCCCCGCACCGATCAGGAGCACCTTCTTGTCCGCGAGGGACCCAAGGACCTTGGTCGCGAGATTCACCGCGGCGTACGCGCTCGACACCGGCCCGCGTCCAATGCCTGTCTCGGTCCGCGCGCGCTTGGAGCAGCGGAGCGCCGCGTCGAGGAGCCGCTCCATGACCGGCCCCGAGCCGCCGAGCTTGCCGGCGAGCGTGAGGGAGTCCTTCACCTGTCCCGTGATCTGCGGCTCGCCGAGGATCTGCGAGTCGAGGCCGCACGCCACGCGGAAGAGATGCCGGATCGATTCCGGCTCGCGGTAGGTGTAGAGGTAGCTCTTGCCCGAGCCGGCCAGGTCGAGGCCCTTGATCTCCTGGAGGAGCGCCGCCACGAAGGCCGGCGGGTTGGGAAGCTCCGCGCCGCGCGCGTAGACCTCGGTCCGGTTGCAGGTCGAGATGACGAGCGCCTCGCTCGCCCCGGCGCGCTCCCGGAGCGCCCGGATCGCGCGCGCCACCTCCTCATCGGAGAGGACGAGCGCGTCCCGGATCTCGAGCGGCGACGTCTCGTGGTTCAGACCGACGCAGAAGAAGCCGAGCTCCGGCGCCATCGTCTCCGCGGCCGCGCTCATCGCCACGTGTGGAACGATCTCACGAAGAGATCCGTCACCACCCTCGAAAGAAGGAGCGTCGTGAATCCGGCGAGCGACGCGTAGACCGCGCGCGGCCCTCGCCAGCCGAGACGGTGATACGCGAGCACCGCGAATCCGAGCAGCAGCCAGGCGCCGACCGTGAGCCAGGTCTTGGGATCCCTCGCGAGCGCGACGTTCGCCATCCGCGCCCATCCGATCCCCATGAGTATGGCGAGGCCGAGGAGCACGAGCCCCGCCGACGCCGCGCTCACGTTCATCCGCCCGAGCGTCTCGAGGGGGGGCATGCGCCGAAAGAAGAAGCTGAGCCGGTTCGCCTTGATCTCCCGGTAGAGGAGGAGGAACAGGACACCGTAGATGGCCGAGACGAAGAAGGCCCCGTATCCCAGCACGGCGGTCATCGTGTGGAGCTCGAACCAGAACGGGAAGAGCGGCGGCTGGCGCGCGGGGATCGTGTTCCCGTAGGCCGACGAGATCACCTGCATGAGGAAGACGAGCGGGAGGACGAAGATTCCGGTCGTGCGAACCCCCTGGCGAAGCTCGAGGTAGATGTAGACCGCGGCGAGCGACAGCGCCGTCGCGGAGAGGAAGTCGTACGCCGAGGCGAGCGGCAGGTGCCCCTCGGTCACGCCCCGCGCCGAGAGATAGAGCACGTGCACGAGCACCGCGAGCCGGAGCGCCACGGGGCCCCAGCGGCCGCCGGTCGAGGCCTCGTCGGCATAGGCCCTCCCGTACGCCGCCACGCTCAAGGCGTAGAGGACGGGCAGGGTCGTCGTTAAGAGCGGAATCAAGGGTTGCATCGGATGGGTTCAAGCCTCCCCAGACTGAGCCTCATTGTCCCGCCAAACGCTCGATTTTACAAGGACCTGGGGCGGAGCCGGTGGGGTCATGGGCACCTCTACCTTAGTACCCGCAAAGGGTGTCGAGGTTGCCGCTGGGGGACTGGCGCCCGGGCGGAGGTGCGGGGCCGGGGCGCTATAGTGGCTTTGATGCCACGTGCCGGCCATGCTCATGCGATCGAACGGATCGCGCTCGACGTCATCCAGTGCGAGCGCTGCCCGCGTCTCCGGGAGTACTGCCTCGAGGTCGCGCGCGTGAAGCGGGCCGCCTATCGCGACGAAACCTACTGGGGAAAGCCCGTACCGGGCTTCGGCGATCCCAAGGCCTGGCTCCTGATCGTGGGGCTCGCGCCCGGCGCGCATGGCGCGAACCGCACGGGGCGGATGTTCACGGGGGACAAGTCGGGGGAGTGGCTCTATGGCGAGCTCCATCGGCAGGGTCTCGCGAATCGCCCCGATT
>DASTKC010000134.1:0-3538 GCA_035716085.1 Candidatus Eiseniibacteriota bacterium
TCGCGCTCGAAGGACTCGAGGATCCGCGTCTCGTAGTCGGAGCGCTTGGACTTGATCCCTTCGATCTCGTGGAGGATCGCCTGGTATTCCTTGTTCGTCTTCACGTCGTGGAGTTGCCGCTCGAGCTTCACGGAGTCGGCCGTGAGCCCTTCCACGTCCTTCTCCGCCGCGCGGCGCACGATCCGCGCCTGCTCGAGATCCTTCTTGGCCTGCTCCAGCTCGGCCTTCGCCTGATTCACCTGGAGCCGCAGCGCCTCCTTGCGTCTCGGGATGTCATCGCGTTTCCTTCGCGCCTCCAGGAGGAGCGAATCCTGCCGTTGCAGCGCGAGCAGCGCGTCCAATTCAGGGAGCAACGTTCACCTCCAAAGAAAAACGGGGAGCGCGTTCATCCGCGCTCCCCGTGCGGGGTCGTGGGGCCCGGTTTCGGCCGAGCCCCATCGAAGGGTCGGTCCCGGGTCCATGGTGGGCGGTGCAGGGATTGAACCTGCGACCTCTGGCTTGTGATACCAGCGCTCTCCCAACTGAGCTAACCGCCCCCGAGGCATGTTGGATGGCGGAGCCGCGTGGCTCCGCGCACGACGTCGTGGTGATGATTGCGGCACATGGGCCCACTTGGACTCGAACCAAGGACCGTCCGGTTATGAGCCGGATGCTCTCACCAGCTGAGCTATGGGCCCGAATGCCCTTCTTGGTTCGTCTCGAGGACCTGAGCCGCGCAGCGTAGCATCGCCCGTCCGCGAGGGTCAAGACGCGGCGGTCGATCACATCATCTCCACGTAGCCCTTGAGGCGGCGGCTGCGCGTGGGATGCCGCAGCTTGCGGAGCGCCTTCGCCTCGATCTGGCGAATTCGCTCGCGCGTGACGTTGAACGTGGCGCCGACCTCTTCGAGCGTGCGCGGGCAGCCGTCCTCGGTCAAACCGAACCGCAGACGTATCACCTTCGCCTCGCGCTTGCTCAGAGTTTCGAGCACCTCGTTCACCTCGTCCTTCAGCATCGAAAATGCCGCGGCCTGAGCCGGAGAGACCACGCTCGTATCCTCGATGAAATCGCCGAGGTTCGAGTCGTCGTCCTCGCCGATCGGTCGATCCAGCGAGATCGGCTCCTGCGCGGCCTTGAGCACGCTCTTGATCTTGTCCACCGGGAGCTGCAGCTTGTCGGCCACCTCTTCGGGGGTCGGCTCCCGGCCCAGCTCCTGCACCAGGCGGCGCGACGTGCGCACGACTTTGTTGATCGCCTCGATCATGTGCACCGGGACGCGGATGGTCCGCGCCTGGTCGGCGATCGCGCGCGTGATGGCCTGACGGATCCACCAGGTCGCATAGGTCGAGAACTTGTAGCCCTTCCGGTAATCGAACTTGTCGACCGCGCGCATGAGCCCCGAGTTCCCTTCCTGGATCAAGTCGAGGAACTCGAGTCCGCGGTTCGTGTAGCGCTTCGCGATGGAGATCACGAGGCGGACGTTCGCCTCGATCATCTCCCGCTTCGCCTTGTCGCGCGCGATCTCGCCGGAGCGGATCTCGGTCGCCACCTCGCGGATCTGGTCGCGGGTCATCTTCGCCTCGACCTCGATCTTCTTCACCAGGCGGCGGCAGTTCTTGTACTCGAGCTCGTACGCCTCGAGGTCGGCGACCCGGATGCCGGTCTCCTTCTCGATCGCCTTGGCTTCCTTGCGGCTCTTCTTGAGGCGCTTGATGAGACCGTGGACCTCGTCGCCCGACTTGCCCCACTTCCACTCCATGCGGGTGAGGTTGGTCTCGGTCTCCTCCACCTTCTTCGAGAAGCCCTTCATCCGCTCGGCGAGCCGGTCGATGAGCTTGTTGTTGATGTTGAGCGTGTAGAGCTCCCTCAAGAGCTCCTCGTCCGCGTGGCGCACCTTCTCCATGTGCGCGCGGCGCTTCTCCTCGGAGAGGCGCCCCACGGAGCGGTCCTGCACCTTCGCGAGCCGCCCGTGCAGCACGCGGATCCGATCGATCGATTTGAGCACGCGGGCACGCTCGCGCTTGGGCGAGAACTCGGGATTCCAGTTGCCGAAATCGATCTGGGTGAGGTCCTCGACCCGCACCTTCCCCTGCTTGAGCTTGGTGCCGAGGCCGATCAGCTCTTTCAAGATCGGGCTCGAGCGGAAGAGCGCCGTGCAGATCTGGCGCTCGCCCGCCTTGATGCGCTTCGCGATCTCGACTTCGCCCTCGCGGTCGAGCAGCGGCACGCGTCCCATCTCGCGCAGGTACATGCGGACCGGATCGTCGTACCGCATCGGGTGCGGGAGGACCTGCTTCTCGGCCGGCTTCTTCTCGTCCTTGCGCTTGATCTTGAGCTTCTGCTGGGCTTCCTCGTGGGTGTCGAAGACGTCGACCTTCAGGTCGTTCAGCGCGATGTAGACCTCGTCCATGTCATCGACCGAGGCGCTCTCGTCGAGGAACGTCTCGATCTGATCATGGAGCAGGTACTGCTGCTTCCCGGCCAGGACCTTCAGGTCGTGAAAGCGGTCTGTCTTTTCACGCTTCATCCGGTGACGTCTCCTTCGTTCGTGGTGATTCCGCCCGAGCCCTTACGAAGCCGCCGGGTGGTTGCGGCGTTGGTCTTCCAGCCAGTTTCCACTGTGTAACTTGGATGCGAGATCCCGCCGTTCGGCCACCAGCCGGTCGAGGTCCCCTTCCCGGGACCGCTCCGCCTGCCGGATGGCCCGGTCCAGCTCGGCCAGCGAGGCCTTGATTCGACGCTCCCCGAGCCGCTGGAGGAGCTCCCGGGCCGTCTTCCGGGCCGCCTCGTCCGACGTCCCCTCCTCGACCGGGTGCTCGGCGAGGAGCGACCGGGCGAAGCTGTCCAGGGACTCCAAGGCCTTGAGCTCTTCGGGCAACGGGGCCCGTCCCATCGTGAGCCAGTCCGAGAGCAGAGCTCGTAAGTTCTTGCTCCGAAAGCAGCTTACTCCACCGCTCAGGGCGACTTCGACGACGGCGCCGTCCTCGGTGAGGCAGCGGGCAGCCAGCTCCCGCTCGATCGGATCGATGACCTCGGGGACCTCGGTCCCTTCGGAACGCGGCGTCGGGCCCGCGGCCGGCTCGCCTGCGGGGACCGCCCGTGTCGGGACTGCCGCCCGGGGGGCCATGGGCCGCCGGCCGACACCCTTCTTACGCCCCAAAGCCTCGAGAAGCACGTCTTCTTCGACCCCGAAGGCCACGGCGCCCCGGCGGACCATGAGCCGCCGCCGCACCGGATCCTCCACCCGCCCGAGAAGCTCCACGTACCGCTTTACCCGGGCTTCCTGGGTCGGGTTCGCGCCAGGCGCGGAAAGCCGCGCGGTCGCGAGGAACGCGGCCGGATCCATGGCCCCCTCGACAAGCCCGGCGAAGGCCTGGGCGCCGTGCTGGAGCAGGTACGAGTCGGGATCCTCCCCTTCCGGCAGAAGCAAAATGCTCACCTGGAGCCCGGCCGCGAGCATGGGCTCGAGCGCGCGGTCCGCGGCGCGGATGCCGGCGTCGTCCCCGTCGTAGACGAGGATCGCCGCGGCGTCGAACCGCGCGAGCGCGCGCGCCTGGT
>DASTKC010000135.1:0-23762 GCA_035716085.1 Candidatus Eiseniibacteriota bacterium
GTACGGATCGTCGGGATCGTCCTTCCGCTCGAGCCGCCCAGCCGTCCGCGCCCGATCGACGAGATACGAGGGACGCCCGTACGGCTCGAAGAGGAGTCGGTCCACCACGGCGTCGTACCCCGCGCGCACGGCCACGCGCGCCATCCCCGGCGTCACGAGCCCGAACAGATCGAGCACCGGACGGTCCGCGTAGTAGCCGAAGGCGCCGATGTCCGGGAGCGCGAAGAGAGTCCCGGGCGGCGTCTCGTGACGGGCCCAGACCCCGAAGGCGACGAGCGACGACCTGAGGCCCGCGGTGTGCCGGACCGCGTGCGGCACGTTGTAGCGGATCGTGAGGAACGCGCTCTGCGCGAGATAGAGTAGGACGAGCGCGGTCCACGCCAGGGACCGAAGCGGAGGGCGAAGGTAGACTCCGCCCCACGCCATCGAGGCCGCCCCCAACAAAGCAATCGAAGGAAGCGCCGGAAGAAGATACCGCGACACGACTTGAACCCCTCCCATCGCGAGCCCGAACAGGAGCGCGAGGGGCCACGCCGAGACCGCGATCCAGAACGCTCGCCGCTCCGGCGACTGCTTCCGCAGCGCCTCGGGCCCGGCGAGCGCAAGCCCCACGATCGCGAGCCCGATCGGAAGCGCGTCGGTCGCGAGCAGGATCCGGAGCGACGTGCGGAGCGCCGACGTGGCCAGCTCGAGATCCCCGAAGGCCCCCGCTTTGGCCGCGCTCGTGTTGGGGAGGATCCGGTGGAACCAGGCCCACGCGGTGAGGAGCCACGGCCCGGCGGCGAGGAGCGCTCCCCCGAAGAGACCGACGAGCCGCTTCCGCGTGGTCGCATTCGCGCCGACCGCCACCGCCGCGAGGAAGGCGAGGAGCACGCACTCGGGACGCGCGAGGAAGGCGAGGCCGAGGAGGATGCCGGCCGGCCAGGCGCTTCGATTCTCGAGGACCGTCCGCGCGAGGGCGTCGAGCGAAGCCACCACGAGGAAGATCGCGAGCGGCGTCTCCATGCCGGATCCGGTCCACCGGGCGACCCACGCATTCGCCGCGAGGAAAAACGGCGCGAGGAGTGCCTGCCGCGAGGACCAGCCGAGACGGCGTCCTAGCCGGTAGAGAAGGAGGATGGCGCCGAGCAGGCTGAGCAAGCCCCACATCTTGGCGATCCCGGCGAGCGGCGGAAGCGCGGCCGGATCGAGCGGGGTCGCGGAGCTTCCCGGCACGGCCAGACCGGTCAGCGCGATCAAGAGCACCCAGAGTGGACTCGTGGCGCCGTACGTCGGCTCCCCCGCGTTGAACGAGAAGCCGTGCCCCGCGAGGAGATTCTTCGCGAACTGCATGTGGATGAAGGTGTCGTCGGTGAGATAGCCGCGGAACAGAAACACGTGGGCGATCGCGAGAGCCAGAATTCCCGCGAGCGCGATTCGAGCGGGCGCCCAAGGGCGCCCCTGAGGGCTCACCGGCTCGGGAGCCACCGCTCGATTCGATCCGCCACCGCGTTCGGCGTGAAGCCGAATTCCTTCGCGATCACCTCGGCCGGAGCCGACGCGCCGAAATGATCGAGCCCGATCCGGAGGGAATCCGCGCCGACGAGCGAGCACCAGAGATCGGTCTGCGCCGCCTCGACGACCACGAACGCTCCATCGGGAGGAAGGACGTTCCGGCGGTAGTCCTCCGCCTGCCGCTGGAAGACCTCGACACACGGCATCGAGACCACGCGCGCCGCGATTCCCTTCTTGGCGAGGAGATCCGCGGCCGAGACGGCGAGCGGCGTCTCCGAGCCGGACGCCACGAGCGTCACGGGTGTCCCCCCCGCGGACGGCTCGCGCAGCACGTAGCCGCCGCGCGCCGCGAGATCGGCGGAGCCGCCCACCGGCGCCAGCTTCTGCCGCGTGAGCATGAGCGCGGTCGGACCGTCCGCGCGACGGATCGCGGAGGCCCACGCCGCTGCGGTCTCGGGACCGTCTGCCGGACGCCACACGTCGAGGTTCGGCATGAGCCGGAGCGAGGGGAGCTGCTCGATCGGCTGGTGCGTGGGGCCGTCCTCTCCGAGAAAGACGCTGTCGTGCGTGAAGACGAAGATCGATCGCAGCTTGCTGAGCGCCGCAAGACGGATCGACGGGCGCATGTAATCCGAGAAGACGAGGAAGGTCGCCCCGTACGGGATGTAGCCGCCATGGAGCGCGATCCCGTTCACGATGGCGCCCATGCCATGCTCGCGCACGCCGAAGTGGAGGGTTCGTCCGGAGTAGTCGACCGGCGCCTCGATCTCGAGCGCTTCCCGGCCGACGCTTCCTCCCTGGTCGATGTCGGTGATCGTCGAGGGACTGAGATCGGCCGAGCCCCCCACGAGCCACGGCACCGCGCGCGCCGCGGCTTGAATGACCTTGCCCGACCACGCTCGCGTCGCGAGCGAGCTCTTGGTGTCGACCGCAGCGAGGAGGCGCGCCTCCAGATCTTCTGGAAGGTCGAGCCGCGCAGCCGACTCGAAGCGGCGTGCCGCCTCGGGCGCGCGCGCCCGGAGCGCGTCGTAGCGGCGGTTCCACTCCTCGCGAGCGGCGCGCTTCTCCTCGGAGAGCGCGCGGAATCGCTCGAGCGCGTCGGACGGGATGTAGAACTCGGGGGTGAGCGGCCAGCCGGCCGCCTCCTTCGCCCGCTTGAGCTCCTCCGCCCCCAGCGGCTCGCCGTGGACCTTGGCGGTGCCCGCCTTGGTCGGCGCCCCTTTTCCGATCAGCGTGCGCGCGAGGATCAGCGATGGACGCTTCGTCTCCTGGAGAGCTTCCTCGATCGCTTCCTCGATCTGGCGGTGTTCGTGCCCATCGATCCGCTTCGTGTGCCATCCGTACGCGTCGAAGCGCTTCGCCGCGTCCTCGGTGAAGGCGAGGCCCGTCGACCCTTCGATCGAGATGTGATTGTCGTCGTAGAGATAGATCAGGTTGCCGAGCCGGAGATGACCCGCGAGCGAGGCCGCTTCCGACGCGACCCCTTCCATGAGATCCCCGTCGCTCACGATCCCGAACACGCGGGACGCGAGCGCCCCCTCGAGCTCGGGATAGCGCGTGAGCGTCATCTGGTGCGCAAGCGCCATGCCGACTCCATTGCCGAAACCCTGGCCGAGCGGCCCCGTCGTGGCCTCCACGCCGGGCGCGTGCCCCCGCTCCGGATGCCCGGGCGTGCGGGAGCCCCACTGGCGGAACTGGCGGATATCGTCGAGCGTGAGATCGAAGCCGAAGAGGTGGAGGAGCGAGTAGAGGAGCATCGACGCGTGGCCGTTCGACAGGACGAACCGGTCGCGCCCGAGCCAGTGCGGGTCCTTGGGGTCGAAGCGAAGGAATTTCGACCAGAGCACGAACGCCATGTCGGCGCCGCCCATGGGAGCGCCGGGGTGCCCTGACTTCGCCTTCTCCACGGCGTCCGTGGAAAGGAACTTGATCGTCTCCACGCAGAGCTGGTCCAGCTCGGCGCCTATCGTCGCCATTCGTCCTCCCGGCCCAGGACCCAGTTCGTCGGCGGGAAACCGACGTAACGGTGTATCATCACCTGAGTTCCACTTTAGCGTGTGAGGGCATGGGAGGTCGACAATGATCGGAAACGACATCCGGTCGGCTGGGTGGTCCGGGCTTCTTCTGGGGGTCCTCGTCCTGGGGGCGGCCGTGGGCGGCTGCGCGACCAATCCGGCGACGGGGGCGAAGCAGATTTCGCTCGTCTCGCGGGGGCAGGAGCTGGACATGGGGCGCGAGGCCGACCCGGCCATCATCAGCGAGTACGGGCTCTACGACGATCCGAAGCTCGCGGCCTACGTCGATTCCGTGGGCCAGCGCCTGGGCAAGGTCTCCCACCTGCCGACTCTCGTGTGGCACTTCCGGCTCCTCGATTCCCCCGTCGTCAACGCCTTCGCCCTCCCGGGCGGCTACATCTACATCACGCGCGGCATTGTGGCCCAGATGAACTCCGAGGCCCAGCTCGCCGGAGTCATCGGACACGAGATCGGCCACGTGACCGCGCGCCACTCGGCGCAGCAGATCACGAACCAGCAGATCGCCCAGGTGGGACTCCTCGTCGGGATGGTCGCCTTCTCGGGTTTCCGGGAGTACGGAGGTCTCGCCGCCCAGGGGATGGGGCTCCTCTTCCTCAAGTACAGTCGCGACCACGAGACGCAGGCGGACGAGCTGGGCGTCCAGTACACCGCGCGCGCGAAGTACGATCCTCGGCAGATCCCGGCGACGTACGAGACGCTGAAGCGGATCGGGGATCGCGAAGGGGCCGGGCTGCCGAACTTCCTGTCCACCCACCCCGATCCCGGCGACCGGCAGGTCCGTACACGCCAGCTCGCCGAGGCCACCGTGGGAGGCGCGGCGCTCAATCTCGAGATCGGCGCCGCCAACTACCGACGGCACATCGAGGGGCTGGTTTACGGAGACGATCCGAGGGCCGGATACTTCGAGAACAGCAGGTTCTACCACCCGCAGCTCGGATTTCAGCTCATCTTCCCGAGCGGCTGGAAGACCGTGAACAATCCCTCCGCCGTCGTCGCGACGAACGAGAGCATGGGCGCGACGATGCAGCTCACGCTCGGCTCGACGAAGAACGAGAGCCTCACGCCGTCGGAGTACGTGGACTCGCTTCGCGTGAAGAACGCGATCACTTCCGCCTCCGGCCACCCGGAGCAGTTCCGCGACTACCCCGCGTGGGTCGGAAACGTCGTGATGTCGGGCGACCAGGGAGGCAACGTCGCCGCCGGGTTCGTGCGCATCAAGCCAGGACAATTCCTCGAGATCATCGGACAGTCCAAGGGCGGCGCCGCGACGGAGCAGATCTTCGCCGCCATTCGCAGCGTGGCCGCGCTGACCGATCCGGAGAAGCTCAACGTCACGCCCGATCGCATCGTCATCAAGCCCGCGCCACGCACGGCCACGTTTTCGGAGCTATGGGGCGAGATGGGTGGCGGGGCCATCGGCGTGGAGGACGGCGCGATCCTCAACAGCACGCGTGCCACAACGACGATTCAAGCCGGGACGCCCATGAAGACCGTAGTTCGCGGAAAGCATGCCTAGAACGTACTGAGCCTACCCTACCCCAGGGCTTTCCAGCCTAGAGCTGCGGCTACGGCCACCAGGGCGTCCTTGGGGATTCGTCCTAGTAGCACCGCGGTGAGGAATCGCCTCCATCCCATCTCGATGATGCCGGCCACGAAGCAGAGTGCGTCGGCGGGCGAGAATGGGATCAGGAAGAGCGGGATGAGCACCAACCAGCGTTTTCCGCCCATTCGATCCTGTGCCTGCTGGAGACGTTCCTTTCCCGCAACTCGTTCGGCCAAGGGGCGGCCGCCCCAGTGGCCGATGGCGTAGGCGCCGGCGGAGCCGAGGATCGTTCCGATGGAGGTGACGAGCGGGCCGACGATCGGACCGTAGAGGACGCCGGCGATGACGGGGACGAAGACGCCGGGGATGGGGGCGGCGAGGATCTGTCCCGCCTGGATGGCGAGCAGGAGGAGCGGGCCGTAGACGCCGGCGCTCCGGATCCAGGCTTCGATCTCCGCGCGATGGATTCGCGGCGCGAGAAGGATGCTTCCCTCGATCAGCACGCCCGCGGCCACGACAGCGATCGCAATCCACAGCCAACGACGTCGCGCTGCCGAGTTCCGGTCGCTCACCGCGCGGACTCTACGTCACCCTCGCATGCGCCGAAAGTATGATCTGGAAGGCCGTTCCGGCCGACTCCGTGGTCGTTTATCCTAGGGTCGATCGACGGTCCCTTTCCCGCGCCCTGACCGGGCGCCTCACCCGGAGATCCCGATGACCGATCGCTTCGCCTCCCGAGCGACCCTCGAGGTCGGCGGCAAGAGCTACGAGATCCATCGCCTGGACGCCCTCACCAAGGCGGGCCTTCCGGTCGAGCACCTCCCCTACTCCATCAAGATCCTGCTCGAGAACCTGCTCCGCACGCAGGACGGGCGAACGGTGAAGGCAGAGGACGTGGAAGCCGTCGCGCGATGGGAGCCGATGGCCGAGCCCAGCCGCGAGATCCAGTTCACGCCGAGCCGCGTGCTGCTCCAGGACTTCACCGGCGTGCCCGCCGTGGTCGATCTCGCCGCCATGCGCGACGCCATGGCAGCGCTTGGCGGGGATGCCAAGCGCATCAATCCGCTCCAGCCGGCGGAGCTCGTCATCGACCATTCGGTGCAGGTGGACGAGTACGGCACGAGCGCGGCGCTCCTCATCAACGCGGAAAAAGAGTTCGAGCGGAACCGCGAGCGCTATCTCTTCCTAAGGTGGGGCCAGCGCGCGTTCGACAACTTCCGCGTCGTGCCTCCCGCGACCGGCATCGTGCACCAGGTGAACCTCGAGTTCCTGGCGCGGGTGGTGTTCGCCACCGAGGGGAAGACGCCCCGGGCCTATCCCGACACGCTCATCGGCACCGATTCCCATACCACGATGATCAACGGTCTCGGCGTCCTCGGATGGGGCGTGGGCGGGATCGAGGCCGAGGCCGCGATGCTCGGCCAGCCGGTCGTGATGCTGATCCCGCAGGTGGTCGGCTTCCGGCTCGACGGCAAGCTCAAAGACGGCGCGACCGCGACCGATCTCGTGCTCACCGTCACCGAGATGCTCCGCAAGAAGGGCGTGGTCGGAAAGTTCGTCGAGTTCTACGGCCCCGGCCTCGCCGCGCTTCCCGTCGCGGACCGCGCGACCATCGCGAACATGGCTCCCGAGTACGGAGCCACGTGCGGCATCTTCCCGATCGACCAGGAGACGCTCCGCTATCTCGAGTTCACGGGACGCCCCGCGGAGCAGCTCCGCTTGATCGAGGCGTACGCGAAGGAGCAGGGACTCTTCCACACGCCGGGCTCCCCTGAGGCTTCGTACTCGGACACACTCCAGCTCGACCTCGCGACGGTCGAGGCCTCGCTCGCGGGGCCGCGACGGCCGCAGGACCGCGTCGCCCTGCGCGACGTGAAGAAGAACTTCCAGACGGCACTCCCGAGCATGAAGAGCACGCCCGCCGCCGCGGCCAAGCCGGTCCCCGGCGAGGGACGGTGGGAGAACGAAGGGGGCGACGGAGCCATCGCGACGATGGCGCCGGCCGCGCCTCGGGTGTCGCACAAGGGCGAGGAGTTCCCTCTCAACGAAGGCGCGGTCGTGATCGCGGCGATCACGAGCTGCACCAACACGTCGAATCCCTCGGTGATGGTCGGCGCCGGGCTCATGGCGAAGCACGCGGTCGAGCGCGGTCTCAAGACGAAGCCCTGGGTGAAGACGAGCCTCGCGCCTGGCTCCAAGGTCGTGACCGGGTACCTCGACCAGGCCGGGCTCACGACGTACCTCGACAAGCTCGGATTCCAGACCGTCGGGTACGGCTGCACGACCTGCATCGGGAACAGCGGCCCCCTGCCCGAGCCGATCTCGAACGCCATCGAGGAAGGGAGCCTCGTCGTCGCGTCGGTCCTGAGCGGAAACCGGAACTTCGAGGGACGCATCCATCCCGAGGTGCGCGCGAACTACCTCGCGTCTCCTCCCCTCGTCGTCGCCTACGCGCTCGCGGGACGCATCGACATCGACCTCGACACGGAGCCGCTGGGCCAGGGCTCCGATGGGAAGCCGGTCTTCCTCCGGGATCTCTGGCCGTCGCGCAGGGACATCGAGGACACGATCCGAACCGCGGTGAAGTCGGAGACGTTCCGCTCCACCTACAAGGACGTCTACACCGGAGACGAGACGTGGCGCACGCTCCCCGTTCCCGAGGGAGACCGCTACGCGTGGGAGCCGGGCTCGACCTACGTGAAGCTTCCTCCCTACTTCGAGGGAATGGAGCGCACGCCGAAGCCGGTCACCGAGATCACGGGCGCGCGCGTCCTCGCCTTCCTCGGCGACAGCGTCACGACCGACCACATCTCGCCGGCCGGATCGATCAAGCGCGCGTCTCCCGCCGGACAGTACCTCGAGGCGCAAGGGGTGAAGCCGGCCGACTACAACTCGTACGGCTCGCGCCGCGGCAATCACGAGGTCATGGTGCGCGGGACGTTCGCGAACGTGCGCATCCGGAACAAGCTCGTCCCCGGCGTCGAGGGAGGAATGACCGCGCATCTCCCGGACGGCGAGACCATGGCGATCTACGACGCGGCGATGCGCTACGAGAAGGAAGGGATCCCGTCGATCGTGCTCGCCGGCAAGGAATACGGCTCCGGCTCCTCGCGCGACTGGGCCGCGAAGGGCCCGAAGCTCCTCGGCGTGCGTGCCGTGATCGCGGAGGGATACGAGCGGATCCACCGGAGCAATCTCATCGGGATGGGCATCCTCCCGCTCCAGTTCCGCACCGGAGAGACGGCGGAGACCCTCGGCCTGACGGGCCGGGAGCGATACGACGTCGTCGGGCTCGGTCCGGTCATCGCCTCAGGCTCGACCCGCGGCGCCGAGATCACGGTGCGCGCGCACGCGGATCAAGGCGGCACGCGCGAATTTCGCGCGATCGTCCGGATCGACACGCCCCAGGAGGCGCGCTATTTCGAGCACGGCGGGATCCTCCCCTACGTGCTCCGACGGCTCCTGGGATCGGCGGACCGCTGAGCGCCGGAGCGTCGGCGAGCGCGGCCGGCTCCGTTCGGCGCCGTGCGCCGGGCGGGATCAAGGCGCGGTTGAAGACGCTCCTCTCGGGCGACCAGGAGCTCACGCTCACCGTCATCTGCGCCATCACCGGCCTCGCCGCCGGGACGGCCGACCGGTGGGCGCCCGGCGCGGGACTCCGGATTCCGCTCTTCGTCGTCTCCTACCTCGCGGGGGGCATCGGTCCCGGACTCGACCTGATCCGGAATCTCCTCGCACGCCGCCTCGACATCAACCTCCTCATGGTCACGGCGGCGACCGGATCGGCGATCCTCGGCCACTGGGGCGAGGGGGCGGTCCTCCTCTTCCTCTTCTCGCTGAGCGGCGCGCTCGAGCGCCGCGCGATGGAGCGGACGAAGCGGACGATCGAGGGGTTGATCGAGCTCCGCCCCGACACCGCCCTCGTCCTTCGCGACGGACGCGAGGAGCGCGTGCCGGTCCAGGACGTGCGCGTGGACGATCGCGTGCGCGCCATTCCCGGCGAGCGGTTCGCGGTGGACGGCGTCGTGGTCGAGGGCCAGTCCGAGGCGGACGAATCCACGATCACGGGCGAATCGATCCCCGTGGAGAAGGGGCCGGGAAGCCGCGTGTTCGCGGGGACCATGAACCTGCGCGGCTCCCCCATCGTCCGAGTCGACAAGGCGGCCGAGGAGACCACGCTCGCGCGCATCATCCATCTCGTCGGCGAGGCGCGGAAGACCAAGTCCACCGCCGAGACGTTCGTGGAGCGCTGGGAGCTTCCCTATGTCGTCTCGGTCTTCCTCGGCGCGGGACTGGCCGCCGGGCTGTCGCTCGTTCAGGGGGTGGACGCCTGGACCGCGTGCTACCGGGGGCTCGTGCTGCTCGTGGCGGCGTCTCCCTGCGCCGTCGTCATCGCGACTCCGGCCGCGATCCTCTCCGCGATCACGCACGCGGCGCACCACGGCGTCCTCTTCAAGGGAGGCGTCCATCTGGAGCGGCTCGCGCAGGTCACCGCGCTCGCGCTCGACAAGACCGGCACCGTCACCGAAGGACGACCGCGCGTCCTCAGCGTGACCGCGGTTCCGCCTGCGCGCGAGGACGATCTCCTGCGCTACGCAGCCGCCGTGGAGGCCCGGAGCGAGCATCACACGGGACGGGCCGTCGTCGCCGAAGCTGCGCGGCGCCGGCTGACCTGGCCGGAGGTCACCGAGTTCGAGAGCCACAGCGGTGAAGGCGTGCACGCACACGCCGAAGGCCGCTGGATCGGCGTCGGCCGCGATCCCCTGTTCCGGCGCCACGAGGTGCCCGTGCCCGCCGAGGCGGGGCGCGAAGCGGAGGCGATGCGCGCGCGCGGCGAGACCGCGCTCCTCGTCATCGTGCGGCACGGCACGAACGGCACGCCCGAACCGTCGCCGGAGAGCGGCGCGATCGCGGTCGCGGATGCGATCCGATCGCAGGCGCCCGCGGCGATCGCCGCCTGCCGCAGGGTGGGAATCAAGTACGTCGCGATTCTGACGGGCGACCACGAGCAGGTGGCGCAGCCCATCGCGCGCGCCATCGGCGCCGACCTGGTTCGCGCGGGACTCCTTCCCGATGAGAAGGTCGCCGCGCTTCGCGAGCTGCGCGAGCGCTGGCCCTCGCTCGCGATGGTGGGCGACGGCGTGAACGACGCTCCGGCACTCGCGAGCGCGACGGTCGGGATCGCCATGGGCGGCGCCGGCACCGACATCGCGCTCGAGACCGCCGACGTCGTCCTGATGCGGGACGACCTCCGCGGCATTCCGCTCGCACTCTGGCTCGCGCGCCGAACCCAGCAGGTCGTGCGTCAGAGCCTCGGGCTCGCGTTCGGCGTGATCGGGATCCTGGTCATCTCCACGCTGACCGGCCTCCTCCCGCTGTGGCTCGCGGTCGTCTGCCACGAAGGGAGCACGCTCCTCGTGATCGCGAACGGTCTCCGGCTCCTGGGCGCGCGGCACCCCGAGTTCGAGCCGGCCTGATCCGTTGAGGGCGGACGCGATCGTCGTCCTGGCCGGACGACCGGAGCGGAAGGCCTACGGGCTGGAGCTCTGGAAGGGAGGCACTGCTCCTGCGCTCGTCCTGAGCGTCGCCCGCTTCGAGTGGCGAGCGTTTCCCGCGCTCGGCCTCCCCGACGACGGCGGCCTCGCCGCGCTCGTGGCGCAAACGCCTCCCCGCCTCCGGCACTTCCTCGTCACGCTCAATGAGCGCGGCGCCCACGCCGAATGGACGCCGCGCGGGCGCCTCGGCACCTGGAGCGAAGCCCTGGGCACGGCGCGGCTCGCCCGGTCGCTCGGATGGAGGTCACTCCTCCTCGTGACGACGGAAGCCCATGCGGCCCGGGCTCGGCTCGCGTTCGGACGCGCACTCGACGGAAGCGGCGTCGCGGTCACTCTGGCCTCGGTGCCGGACGAGCGCTCGAGCATTCGACGCTCGGGGTGGTGGAAGGATCGATGGGCGCGGCGGGTCGTGATCGGGGAGTGGATCAAGCTCCCGGCATACTGGCTCTTCGCTCGTGGAGGCCCACCCGCTCCCCGCTCGTGACCACCGAGAGCCCCCCGATCCGCTCCGCGACGAGGAGCTGTCCGAATCCGGCCCGGGTGAGAGCGTCGACCAGTGCGTCCTGCCCCGGATACGCCTCGAGCGACTCTACGATGTGCCAGTAGGTGTCGGCGCGTCCGTGGAGGACGAGCCCCCAGAGCGTTCCGACCAGGAAGAGATACGAGAAGCAGAATCCACGCATGAGCGCGTTCCGCGGCACGCCGAAATCGAGCGTGAGGAACATCCCGCCCGGCCGAAGCACCCGGTGCACCGAATCCATCGCGCGCGGCAGATCGTCGAGATACCGGAGCCCGTACCCCATCACGATTACGTCGAAGGACTCAGGCGCGAACGGCAACACGTTGAGGTCGGCCTCCACGAAGCGGATGTCCGCTCCGCGGCACTTCGACCGCGCACGCGTGAGCATGGCAGGGCTCCGGTCCACCCCTACGATCGGTCCGCGGTGTCCCTCGCGCCGGAGGAGGAGCGGGAAAGCGCCGGTCCCGGTCGCGAGATCGAGCACGCTTCCATCCCGGTGCTCCTCGCGCAGCAGCGTGAGGAGCCCCGCCTTCCATCGATCGTCCATCCCGAACGAGAGGAGTCGCGTGAGGCGGTCGTACTGGGGGGCGACGCGCTCGAACACGTCATCGACGTAGGCGCGCCGACGAGCTCGATCGCGGGGCCAGGGACGGATCAGGTTCATCGGTCCATCCTAACCCGGAATGGCGCGCAGGAATGCGCGGTTGTGATACCTCGGCCGAGCGGGTACCTTCTTTCGACGCCGTGCCGAGGGCGCGGCTCACGCCCGGTTGCCTCCGGGCCCGTCTCACACCAGAGGACTTCATGGCATTCAACGCACTCGGCCTTCCGCCGCAGATCCTGAAAGGGGTCCGCGCGGCCGGCTATTCCGAACCGACGCCCATCCAGAGAAAAGCCATCCCCATCGTGCTCGAGGGCAAGGACCTCATCGGGGCCGCACAGACCGGAACCGGCAAGACCGCGGCCTTCATCCTTCCGATCCTGGCACGGCTCCTTCAGGGACCCAAGCGGCTCCGAGCGCTCGTCCTGACTCCCACCCGCGAGCTGGCGGCTCAGGTCGAGACGAATGCGCGCGACTACGCGCGCTTCACGGACATCAACGTGGGCGTGGTCTACGGCGGCGTGCCGCTGCCGCCCCAAGAGAGGGCGCTCCGCGCGGGCGTCGACCTGCTCGTGGCGACGCCGGGCCGGCTCCTCGATCTCCACGGACGCCTCGCGCTCCGCCTCGATTACGTCGAGGTGCTGGTGCTGGACGAGGCCGACCGCATGGTGGACATGGGCTTCGCGCCGGACCTCCGGCGCATCTTGAGGCTCCTGCCTCACGACCGCCAGACGCTCCTCTTCTCCGCGACCATGCCCCCGGAGCTGAACCAGGTGGCCCGCGAAGCACTCAAGGAGCCGGCGCGCGTCGATCTGGCTCCCCCGTCGCGCCCTGCCGCAGGCATCACGCAGGCCGTCTATCCGGTCCCGCGGAACCTCAAGACCGAGCTCCTCGACGAGATCCTCTCCGCGATCGACGTGCGGAGCATGATCGTCTTCACACGCACCAAGCATGGCGCCGACCGGCTCGCGCGCCAGCTCGGCAAGCGGAACTATGCCGTCGCGCCGATTCACGGGAACCGCAGCCAGAGCCAGAGGGAGCGCGCGCTCGGCGATCTCAAGCGCGGCCGGATCCAGATCCTGGTCGCGACCGACATCGCGTCGCGCGGCATCGACGTCGAGGGAATCAGCCACGTCGTGAACTACGACGTGCCGCACTCCCCCGAGGACTACGTCCACCGGATCGGACGGACCGGGCGGGTCGACGCGGTCGGCGACGCCTTCACGCTGATGAGCCCGGAGGAGCAGAAGGAGTTCACCGCCATCGAGCGTTTCCTCGGTCGCGCGGTCCCGCGCGTCATGCTTCCCGACTTCGACTACAAGATGCGGCCGCGCGAGATCGCGGACAGCATTCGCGGCTCCGACCGGAAGGGAGGCGGCGGCCACGGAGGTGGAGGACGCGGCGGCCGCGGCGGCCGCAGCAGTGGATCGCCCGCAGGGGGGCGCCACAGCCGATCGTCCAACGGCCGCGCCCAAGGCGGCGGGCGGACCTCGCACGGCTCTTCCTCGAGCGGGCAAGGGCAGGGCGGCGGGCAGCAGGGGCAAGCTCAATTCGGCCGCAGGCCCAAGGCGATCCGTGGGGTCGACCGGAGGCGCGGCAGACTCTAGCGCGTGCCCCTCTCGTTCGACCTGGGCGTAGCAGAAGCGCACATCCGCTCCGCCGATCCCAAGCTCGCCGCCGTGATGGACCTGCATGGCCGCTGCCGCATTGATCCCGATGGCCTGATGAGCCCGTTCGCAGCGCTCGTCCGATCGATCGCCTACCAGCAGCTCAACGGGAGGGCCGCGGCCACGATCCATGGCCGTGTGCTCACGCTCTACCATCCGCGGCGCCATCCGCGTCCTGAGGACGTGCTCGCGACCGCCGACGAGCGATTGCGCGGCGCCGGCCTCTCCCGCGCGAAGATCCTCGCCGTGAAGGATCTCGCCGCGAAGACCCTCGACGGCACGGTGCCGACGCTCGCGCGGCTCAAGAGACTCGACGACGAGGAGATCGTGGAGCGGCTGTCGTCCGTGCGCGGCGTGGGCCGCTGGACGGTGGAGATGCTCCTCATCTTCCGGCTCGGGCGGCCGGACGTGCTCCCGGCGACCGACTACGGAGTGCGGCAGGGATTCAAGCGGACGTTTAGGACGCGCGGTCTGCCATCCCCGGCGCAGGTGCTGAAGCGGGGCGAGCGGTGGCGTCCGTATCGAAGCGTCGCGAGCTGGTATCTCTGGCGCTCGCTCGAGGAGCCGGCCGCCGACGCCTGACCGCCGAGCGTAGCTAGGCTCGACTCTCCGCGGTTGCGAGCGTCTCGGCCGGCTTTCGTTTCGCCTCGTGGATCTCCTGAAGGCTCGTCACCTCGAGCGGGCGCTCGCGGAGCGCGCGGATCGCCTCCACCGTCGCGGCCGCGGCGGTGAGCGTGGTGAGGCAGAGCACGCCGTAGAGGATGGCGTTCTTCCGGATGGCGCCGTCGTCGTAGAAGGACTCCTCGCCGAGCGGCGTGTTGATGATGAGGTCGATGCCCCGGCTCTTGATCCGGTCCACCACGTGCGGCCGCCCCTCGTTCACCTTGTAGATCATCTCGGCCGGCACGCCTTGCCGGTTCAGGAAGTCCGCCGTGCCGCGGGTCGCCACGATCTTGAAGCCCATCTGGGCGAGCGCGCGCGCGTGCGGCAGCACGCTCCCCTTGTCCGGATCGTTCACGCTCACGAACGCCGTCCCCGAGGTCGGGATCGTCGAGCCGGTGGCGGCGAGCGCCTTGGCGAACGCGATTCCAAGGTTCCGAGAGATCCCCATCACCTCGCCCGTCGACTTCATCTCGGGACCGAGGAGCACGTCGGATCCCGGGAACTTGAGGAACGGGAAGACCGACGCCTTCACGAAGAAGCGGTCGACCTCGAGATCCTCGGTCAGCCCCTGCTCCGCGAGCGTCCGTCCCGCCATCACGCGCGCCGCCACCTTGGCGATCGGAACGCCGGTCGCCTTCGAGATGAAGGGCACGGTGCGGGACGCGCGCGGATTCACCTCGAGCACGTAGACCGTCTCCCCCTGGAGCGCGAACTGGATGTTCATGAGACCGCGCACGCCGAGCGCCAAGCCGAGCCGCCGCGTCGCCTGCTTGATGGTGGCGAGGTGGCGCGCCGGCACCTTGAACGTGGGAAGCACCATCGACGAATCGCCGCTGTGGATCCCGGCCTCCTCGATGTGCTCGAGGATGCCCGCGATCACGACCCGCTCTCCGTCGGCGACCGCGTCCACGTCCACCTCGTACGCGTCCTCGAGGAAGCGGTCGATCAGGATCGGATGCTCGGGTGAGGCCTGGACGGCCTCGCGCGCGTAGTCCTCGAGGTGCGCCTCGTCGTAGACGATCGCCATGGCGCGGCCGCCGAGGACGTAGGAGGGACGCACCAGCACGGGATATCCGATCCGCGCGGCGACTGCCTTCGCCTCCGCGAGCGAGGTGGCGGTGCCGCTCTCCGGCTGCGGGAGGCCGAGCTCGGAGAGGAGCGCGCTGAAGCGGCGGCGATCCTCCGCCTGATCGATCGCGTCGGGACTCGTGCCGAGGATCTTGACGCCCGCGCGATGCAGCGGGACCGCGAGCCTCAACGGGGTCTGGCCGCCGAACTGGATGACCACCCCCTCGGGCTTCTCCTTCTCGATCACGTTCATCACGTCCTCGAACGTGAGCGGCTCGAAGTAGAGCCGGTCCGACGTGTCGTAGTCGGTCGAGACCGTCTCGGGATTGCAGTTCACCATGATCGTCTCGTAGCCCTCCTCCTTGAAGGCGAACGAGCCGTGGCAGCAGCAGTAGTCGAACTCGATCCCCTGCCCGATCCGGTTCGGTCCGCTCCCCAAGATCATGACCTTCTTCCGATCGGTGGGCTCGGCCTCGCACTCCTGCTCGTACGTCGAGTAGAGGTAGGGGGTGTAGGAGACGAATTCGGCGGCGCACGTATCCACGCGCTTGTAGACGGGACGGATGCCGAGCGCATGCCGCTGGGCGCGGACCGTCTCCTCGGTCGTTCCGAGGAGCTCCGCGAGGCGCGCGTCGGAGAAGCCCATCCGCTTCGCCGCGCGGAGCGTGTCTTCCGAGAGACCGGGGCCGATCCGCTCCTTCATATCCGAGATCTGCTGGATCTGATCGAGGAACCAGGCGTCGATCCCCGTCATCCGGTGGATCTCCTCGTGCGACCAGCCGAGCTCGCAGGCGCGCTTCACGTAGAAGATCCGGTCGGGGTCGGGCGAGAGGAGCTTCTCCTTGATCCGCGCGTCGTCGAGTCCGCGGCCGAAGCCGCCCCGGCCGGAGCCGGTCTCGAGCGCGCGAATCCCCTTCTGGAGCGCCTCCTTGAACGTGCGGCCGATGGCCATCACCTCGCCCACCGACTTCATCTGCGTGCCCAGGAGCGGGCTCTCGTCGCGGAACTTCTCGAACGCCCACCGGGGAATCTTCACGACGACGTAGTCGAGCACCGGCTCGAAGCTCGCCGGCGTCACGCGCGTGATGTCGTTCTGGATCTCGTCGAGACGGTAGCCGACGGCGAGGAGCGCCGCGATCTTCGCGATCGGGAAGCCCGTCGCCTTGCTCGCGAGCGCGGAGGAGCGGGACACGCGGGGGTTCATCTCGATCACCACGAGCCGCCCGGTCTTCGGATCGACGGCGAACTGGATGTTGGATCCGCCGGTCTCGACCCCGACCTCGCGGATGATGGCGCGCGCGGCGTCGCGCATGACCTGGTACTCACGATCGGTGAGGGTCTGCGCCGGCGCCACCGTCACGGAGTCGCCGGTGTGGATCCCCATCGGATCGAAGTTCTCGATCGAGCAGATGACGACGAAGTTGTCCGCCTTGTCGCGCATCACCTCGAGCTCGTACTCCTTCCAGCCGATCACCGACTCCTCGATCAGGATCTCGTGGGTCGGCGAGAGCTCGAGACCGCGCGCGACCGCCTGCTCGAACTCCTCGCGGTTGTAGGCGATGCCGCCGCCGGTGCCGCCGAGCGTGAACGAGGGGCGGATGACGGCCGGGAGCCCCGTCTCCTCGAGCACCTGGAGCGCCTCCTCGCGCGTCCGCGCGAAGCCGCTCTGCGGGACGTCGAGGCCGATCCGGCGCATCGCCTCCTTGAAGAGCTTCCGATCCTCCCCCACCTCGACGGCGCGGCGGCTCGCGCCGATCAGGCGCACGCCGAGACGATCGAGAATGCCGCGGCGGGACAGCTCGACCGCGAGATTCAACGCGGTCTGGCCGCCGACCGTGGGGAGGAGCGCGTCGGGGCGGTCCCGCTCGAGGATGGCCTCGAGCACCTCCGGCGTGAGCGGCTCCACGTACGTGCGGTCCGCATATTCGGGATCGGTCATGATCGTCGCGGGATTCGAGTTCACGAGGGAGACGCGGATGCCCTCGGCGCGCAGCACCTTCACCGCCTGCGTGCCGGAGTAGTCGAACTCGCACGCCTGCCCGATGACGATGGGACCCGAGCCGATGACGAGGACCGAGCGGATGGACGCGTCGCGCGGCACCGTCAGCTCCCCGCCCCGGCGGCGATCGCCGGTGGCAGCCCGCGCACGACCGTGACCGAGCCGCCATCGCGGCGCTCGGCCATCTCGGCGACGAACTCGCGGAAGAGATAGTGGCTGTCGTGGGGCCCGGGGCTCGCCTCGGGGTGGTACTGGACCGAGAAGACCGGGAGGGCGCGGTGGCGGAAGCCCTCGACGGTCCCGTCGTTCAGGTTCACGTGCGTCAGCTCGAACGCGGGATCGTCGAAGAGCGAGGGATCCACCGCGAAGCCGTGGTTCTGGGAGGTGATCTCGACCTGCCCGGTGCGGAGGTTCTTCACCGGATGATTCGCGCCACGATGGCCGAACTTGAGCTTGAACGTCTTCCCGCCGCACGCGAGCCCGAGGATCTGGTGGCCGAGGCAGATGCCGAACACGGGGCGCGCTTCGATCAGCTCGCGCGCCGCCTCGACCGCGTAGTCGCAGGGCTCGGGATCGCCGGGACCGTTCGAGAAGAAGATTCCGTCCGGTTCGAGCGCGAGCGCTTCCCTGGCCGTGGTCGTGGCGGGCACCACGGTCACCTCGCATCCGCTGGCGACCAGGTGGCGCAGGATGTTCCGCTTCATGCCGAAGTCGTAGGCGATCACGTGGAAGGGATCGCGGGGCGGAGCGAAGAGATCGCGCACCGGCTCCTGCCAGCCGGCGGGTCCGTGGCTCCAGCGGTAGGGCTCGGGGCAGGTCGCCTCGCGCGCGAGATCGAGTCCGATCATCGATCGGGACGCGCGCGCCTTCGCCACGAGCACCTCGGGGTCGTGCGCGATGGTGGAAATGACTCCGCGCTTGGCGCCGTGGGTGCGGATGTGCCGCGTGAGGGCCCGCGTGTCGATCCCCTGGATGCCGACGATGCCCGCCTCGTCGAGGTAGCGGTGGAGCTCGCCCGAGGCGCGCCACGACGAGGCCCGCGTCGAGGCTTCGCGCACCACGAACCCGGCGACCTGCGGCCGCGCGGACTCCACGTCGTCGAGGTTCACCCCGTAGTTCCCGATGTGGGGGTAGGTCATGACGACGATCTGGCCCAGATAGGATGGATCGGTCAGAACTTCCTGGTACCCGCACAGGGCGGTCTGGAACACGACCTCACCCGTCGTCTCACCTTGTCGCCCGAACCCATAGCCATAGAAGCATATCCCGTCTTCGAGCGCGAGCGTCGCGCGGACCTCTTCCGGGTGCGTCACGGGCCTCCTCGATGTTCGTACTTCGGGGTGGAAGGGACGAAGGGGTCGGGGGGCCAAGGCATCTCGGTACCGACCGTTGCGCACTATACTGGAGCGGACGGGACGAACGCGAGCGCGATGGAACCGAACGCTCAGATTCCGGTTCGGACGTACAGGTTCGGCACGCTCGTCGGGCCCGTTCACCAACGAAGGAGCCTCCTCATGAAATGGAAGCGCGTCGACCCGGTCGTGGCTGTCGCGGTGGCGTTCGCCGTCCTCGTCGGCCCAGCCGTCTGCGCGGCTACCTCCCCGGGCACGGTGGATACGAAGGCGGCGACCGCCGCCCCGGCCAAGGCGGCCGTGGCGCCCGCGCCGTCCTCGAAGATCAAGATCTTCTCCGTCGAGCGAAAGGGGTTCGTCATGGTGGACAAGGTCAAGAAGTCCGACGCGGAGTGGAAGAAGCTCCTGACGCCGGAGCAGTACAACGTGACCCGCGAGGCCGGCACGGAGCGCGCGTTCACCGGCAAGTACTGGAACAACCACGCCAAGGGCACCTACCGATGCGTCGCCTGCGGCACGGAGCTCTTCAGCTCGGACACGAAGTTCGAGTCGGGCACGGGCTGGCCCAGCTTCTGGGATCCGATCGCGAAGGAGAACGTCCAGATCGGCAAGGACAACTCCCTCTTCATGGAGCGGGACGAGGTCCGCTGTGCGCGCTGCGACGCGCACCTCGGGCACGTGTTCGACGACGGCCCCAAGCCGACCGGCCTCCGCTACTGCATGAACTCGGCGGCCCTCGACTTCAAACCCGCCAAGTGAGTGAGCGCGGCGCCGGCGTAGGAGCCGGCGCCGTAGCGCTTCCCCGCCCCTTCGCGTAGGATTCCCGCGAAGGGGCGTTGTCGTGAAGGCCCTTCCATCACCCCGGAGGCGATCGTGAAGATCCTGGTCGGCGTCGACGAGTCCCCGTTCTCGCAGGCGGCCCTCGATTGGGTGAAGCAGATCCCGTGGCCATCGGGCACGAGCATCCGCGTGGTCTCGGCGTCTCCCCCTGTGTTCGTCGGGACGGGCGAAGCCAATGCGCCGGCCGTCGTCGCGCAGCTCATCCAGGACCAGAACCGCATGCACGCGGAGATCGCCGGCCGCGCGGCCCGATCGCTCGAGGCATCGGGACGGACGGTGGAGCCCGTCATGATCTCCGGAGACCCGCGCTCCACGCTGGTCGAGGAAGCGCGCAAGATCGGCGCCGACCTCGTGGTCGTCGGCTCGCACGGTCGGAGCGGTCTCTCGAGGCTCGTCCTCGGGAGCGTCGCGTCGTACGTGTCGTCGCACGCTCCGTGCAGCGTGCTGATCGTGAAGCGGCCCCACGACGCCCGGTGATCCCCGCCCAGGGCTGACCCCAAGCCGATCCGCACGCTATAATCCGCCGCATGCGTGATCGGATCGGCTCGTTTCGAATCCTCGAACGCCTGGGCGAGGGTGGGATGGGGGTGGTGTACGCGGCCCAGGACGAGCGCCTGCAGCGCCGCGTCGCCATCAAGATGATCCGGGATGACTCCGGGCTCCGCGAGGCCCGCGACCGCTTCTGGCGCGAGGCGCGCTCCGCGGCGAAGCTCAACCATCCGAACGTCTGCCAGATCTACGACGTGGGCGAGGAAGGCTCCGATCTCTGGATCGCGATGGAGCTTCTCGAGGGAGAGCCGCTCGCCTCGCGCATGGCGCGGGATCCCATCTCCCTGAACGAGGCGGGCCCGATCGTCCTCGGGATACTCGCCGCCCTCGACGCGCTCCACCGCCACCAGATCGTGCACCGCGATCTCAAGCCGTCGAACGTCTTCCTCACCTCGCACGGGGTGAAGCTCCTCGACTTCGGGCTCGCACGCCCCATCGAGGACTCGGCTCAGGTCACCACCACGAACCTGACCCGGACCGGGATCGTCATAGGGACGCCGCGCTACATGTCGCCGGAGCAGTGGAAGCGGGAGCCGGTCGACGCGAGGAGCGACATCTTCGCGGCCGGGGTCATCCTCTACGAGATGATCTCCGGCGCGCCCGCGTTCCCCGGGCAGTCCCCGGGCGAGATCCGGCACGCGGCGCTCTTCGACCAGCCCCCCGCTCTCTCCGGCCCACCGGCGGTCATGGCGGTGGACCGCGTGATCCAGCGTGCCATCTCGAAGGGCTCCGCCGACCGCCATCCGACCGCCCAGGCCATGGCGGACGAGCTGCGCAGCGCGCTCCGCCTCCTCGAAGCGGGCGACGCTCCGCGCGTGCGCGCGGTGACGCGACTCATCGTGCTCCCCTTCCGCGCGCTCCGCCCCGATCCCGACTGCGACTTCCTCACGTTCAGCCTGCCCGACGCGATCACGGGCTCGCTCGCGGGGATCGACTCGCTCGTGGTGCGATCGAGCCTCACGGCGGCCAGGTTCACGAGCGCGACGCCCGATTTGAAGCAGATCGCGGAGGAGACCGAGGTCGACCTTGTCCTGACGGGAACCCTCATGCGCGCCGGCGACAAGGTTCGCGTCAACACGCAGCTCCTGGACGCCGTCACGGGAACGGTGGCTTGGACCCTCTCGACGCAGGCCTCGATGGGCGATCTGTTCGAGCTGCAGGACGGCCTCGCGCGGCACATCGTCGAATCGCTCTCGCTGCCGCTCTCGGCACGCGAGCGGACCTCGCTCCAGAAGGACGTGCCGGTGAGCGCGAAGGCCTACGAGTTCTATCTGCGCGCCAACCAGCTCGCCTGGACCTCGGACGGGTGGACCCTCGCGCGCGATCTCTACCTCAAGTGCCTCGAGGCGGACCCCAAGTACGCCCCCGCGTGGGCCCAGCTCGGCCGCATCTACCGGGTGATGGCGAAGTACCTCGAGGACAATCCCAAGGAGAACCTGCTCCGCGCGGCCGACGCGTTCCACCGCTCCCTCGAGATCAACCCGGATCTCTCGCTCGCGCACAATCTCTACGTGTACCTCGAGGTCGAGATGGGGCGCGCGACCGAAGCGATGACGCGCCTCCTCGACCGCGCGCGGGACCGTCCGTCGGAGGCGGGGCTGTTCGCCGGGCTCGTCCAGGCCTGCCGGTATTGCGGCCTCCTCGACGCGTCGCTCGCGGCGGCCGAGCGCGCGCTGAGGCTCGATCCCAACATCCCGACCAGCATCACGTACACGCACTGGATGTCGGGGGACTACGAGCGCGCCATGCAGCTCAGGGCGAACGATCTCCCGTTCATCCGGGGCTACAGCCTGATGTCGCTGGGGCGGCGCGAGGAGGCGCTGGAGGTGTTCGCCCAGATGAAGGACATGATCCACCTCCCCGGATTCGGCCGCTCCATGTATCACCTGCTCGTCGGAAACCGCGAGGGCTCCCTCTCCGACATACGCTCGGTCTTGAAGTCGGCGTTCCTCGACCCCGAGGGGATCTACTTCATCGCGCGAGGGCTCGCCTACTGGGGCGAGCCGGAGGAGGCCCTCCGCACGCTGGATCGAGTCGTGGAGGGAGGGTTCTACTGCGACCAGACGATGGCGCGGGACCCGTGGCTCGATTCCATCCGCACCACACCGGAGTTCGTCCGGATCCTGCGCCGCGCCGAGTCGCTGCGCCGGAGTGCGGTCGCCGCGTACCTGGAGCACCAGGGCGACCGCATCCTCGGCGTTCGCCCCGCCAACTAGGCTGTCGCCGCTTCCTCCGGCGGCCGGTGCCGCCGGAACGCCGCGTAGAGCAGGAAGTCGTAGGCGATCTTCATCCCCGCTCCGATCCAAAGCGGCACCGCGTACGACCCTCCGCGCATGAAGAGCCCCGCGAACGCGGGCGCCGCCGCCCACGCGCCGAGCCTCACGAGATGCGTGATTCCGGAGGCGAGCGTTCGCTCCTCGGGCTTCACCACCGCCATCACGTACGACTGCCGCGTCGGCACGTCCATCTCGACCAGCCCCTCCCGGAGGAGGAAGAGCCCCGCCGCGACCGGGAAGCTCGGCGCGAACGGCACGGTGGCGAGGAGCAGGCTCGATGGGACGTGGGTGAAGACCATCGTGTTCACGAGCCCGATCCTCTTGGCCAGCCAGGCCGCGCCCATGTGCGAGAGCGCGTTCATGGCGCGCGCGCCGAAGAAGAGAACTCCCACCACCGCCTCGCTCACATGGAAGCGCTCGAAGAAGAAGAGCGAGAGGAGTGCGGTCGTCAGGAATCCGCCCCCCAGACTGTCGAGCGTGAAGAGCGCCGAAATGCGCGTGACGATCTTCCGCGTCTCCGGGGAGAGACGGGCGCGCGCCGTGGGCGTCCTGGACTCCACGGCGGGCGAGAGGGCGCGGTAGAGGATCGCGGTCACGAGGAGGAGCACCGAGTAGAGCCCGACCGCCATGCGGAGCGACGCGATCTCCCCCACCGGCGCGAGCGCCCGGATCGCGGCCGGCACCGCGGCGAGGAGCGCCCCCAGAGCGTGCCCCGCGTCCTGGACCACGTTGTATGCGGCGAAGACCGTGGTGCGGCGGTCGTTGGTCGTGGTGGTGGGAAGGATGACCTGGTCCAGGATCATCGAGGCGCCGCGGTCCCGCCCCATGCCGTTCAGCATGCCGAGGAACGCCGCCACTGCGACAAGCGCGTTCTTCGGCGCGAGGAGGACCAGGACTCCGCCGGCCGCCCCGAGCACGCCGAGCGCGGTCAGCACGCGCCTGCGGCCCACGCGATCCCCCGCCAGCGTCACGAGGAGCGCTGCGAGCGCCGCCCCGGCGAGTCCGGCCGCGACCACCGCGCCGATGGCGGCCGGATCGAAGCCGACCCGGGCGAGATAGATCGCGATCAGGACCGCGATCATGCCGGTCGCGAGCGCTCGCAGGAAGGCGCCCGCATAGAGGATCAGGCGGTCGCGCCGTCCGGCAGTGGGAGGGAGGCCCGACTCGGCGGTCATGGGTCCGCCAGACGCGGCAGCGTGTGCGTCAGCCCCCCAGTCTGGACGTGATGTAGAACGTCAGCGCCGCCCCGAACGCCGAGGCGGGGATCGTGAGCACCCACGCCCACACGATCCTCCCCGCGACACCCCACCGCACCGCGCTCAGGCGATGGGTCGCGCCGACACCGACGATGGCGCCCGTGATGGTGTGCGTCGTCGACACCGGGATGCCCAGGTGGGTGGCCCCGAAGAGGCTGATGGCGCCCGCCGTCTCGGCGCAGAAGCCCCCCACCGGCCGGAGCTTCGTGACCCGCGCGCCGAGCGTGTGCACGATCCGCCACCCGCCTGTGAGCGTGCCGAGCCCGATCGCGATGCCGCAGACGATCACCACCCATTGCGGGATGAAGAAGTGATCGATCTGCCCCGTCGTGAAGAGGAGGAG
>DASTKC010000136.1:0-2605 GCA_035716085.1 Candidatus Eiseniibacteriota bacterium
AGCCCTTCGACGGGATCCACCCCGGCGAGCATGCGGTCGAGGCCGGGCGTCTCGCGGCGCGTCTTGCGGTGCCACGTGACGACCTGCCCCGCCTGCTCGAGGAGGACGCTCAGCCGCCAGAGCTCGTCTCCGCGGAGCGCCGCGCCCTCGCGGCTCAGCCGCTCGAGCTCGGGGCGGAGATCGGGAGGTGCCACGGTGGGCGGAGCATCCCCCTGATCGGCGCAGGCCATGAGGTCCGCGTAGATCGACTGCGCGGCGATCGCGTGATCGATGCGACGGTGTGGAGCGAGATCGAGGATCCGCTCGCGGCCGGGCTGGGAACGCGCCCGCCCGGCGATCGCGCCGAGCACGGCGGGCAGTTCCAATGCCAACGTCGCGTGATCCCCAATGCCGTGTCGATCGGTCATCGGAGCATCCGCTCTGGAACGCGTGGTCGCGTCGCTAATGGCGGTAGTATCCGGACTGAGGGTGAACGTGACTTGTGGGACAGCCGAAGTACCGACTCAGGAGGCAAACGGGAAACCGGCCCGACGCCGGTCTCCCGCCCGTTACTGCGCTGCCGAATGGGCCTAGTCGGCCTTCATCCGGGCCATCATCTTGCGTTTCGCGGCGTTCAGCTTCCGCTTGCGCCGCTCGCTCGGTTTCTCGAAGTGCTGGTGACGACGCAGATCGGCGAGAACTCCTGCCTTCTCGCACTTCTTCTTAAACCGGCGAAGGGCGCTCTCGAAGGACTCGCCTTCTTTGACCCTGATGCCGGGCATCTAAGGAATCGCCTCCTAACCATGGTTTGAGGTAAGCGGGACAAGCCTCCCAGTAAGTGTTGGGCAGCATCCGGCTAACACTAGGAAGATACCCCGCATACGCGATTTTGTCAAATTTGACCTAGACCCTTGGGGAGCAAGCGATTGCGCGCCACGGCCAAAAGCGAGATCGTCGCGGTTTCCGTGGTCAACCGGCTGGGACCTAAGGAGATAGGCTGAAAACCGGCCTTCGCGAGCAGGGCGTACTCCTCGGGATCGAATCCGCCGGGAGGCCCAACCGCAAGCGAAATTGCCGGATAGGGCCCTTGGAAGGCGTCGATGGGGCCACCCCAGGGGTCGGCCACCACCCGGAGGCCCGGCGGAAGCGCGCCAACGGCCTCGGCCAGCGAGGCGCTGGAGACGATCGCGGTCGACTTGCACCTCCGCGATTGCTTCAGGCCCGCGCGCGCGATCCGCAGGAGGCGCTCGATCTTGTTGGGCCCGAGCGGGGATCGCCCGCTGCGCGCACAGGCCACGAAATCGATGCGACTGGCGCCGAGCGGCACGACGTGCTCCATGACGGCCTCGGCTGGACCCATGTCCGGAAGCCCGACCAGGACATGGACGGCGAATGGGAGCTCGCCTCGGCCGGGCTGGCGTGCCGTGATCTTCGCGGTCACGCCGTCCCCGTCGATCGATTCCACCTCGCAGTCGTAGGCGACGCCCGTGCCGTCGACGGCCGTGAAGGGAGTGCCTTCGCTCGCGCGGTGCACGCGGACTAAGTGGTGGGACTCTTCGGTGTTCAGGGTGAGGCGGTCGCTGCGAACCAACCTGGGATCGACCCAGAAGGTCGTGTCGGGACGGCGGGTGTCAGGCATGCACCCAGTCTACGGCAAGACGTCCTCGGACGGGCGGCGCGCTGCTCCTACCTTCGCTTCCGGAAGCTGCTCCAATTCCTGCAGGACCTTCTTCGCGCGATCGGAGACCTTGTTCGGCGTCGGGATCACGATGCGCGCGAGGAGGTCTCCATGTCCGGAGCGCTTCAGGCTCTTCAATCCCTTGCCCCGGAGGCGGAGAAACTTGCCGTACGTGGTGCCCGCGGGGACTTCGACCATCGCCCGGCCGCCGCCCAGAACGGGCACCTCGACCTTGCCGCCGAGCGCCGCGCGCGAGTAGCTGATCGGCACCTCGATGACGAGATCGTCGCCGTCCCTGAGGAAGAGCTCGTGCTCGAGCTCCTCGATGTGCGCGATCAGATCGCCCGGAGGTCCGCCGCGCGGCCCCGCGTCCCCCATGCCGGAGATCGGGATGTAGTTTCCGTTCGAGACGCCGGCCGGAACCTTGATCGAGATCTCGCTCTGCTGGCGCACCCGCCCCTCGCCGTGGCACGTGTCGCACGGCGACTCGACGATCTGCCCTTCCCCGTGACAGCGGTCGCAGGTCGTGATGTTGATCATCTGCCCGAAGATCGAGCGCTGCACCAGGCGCACCTGGCCGGAGCCATGGCAGACCGGGCAGGTCTTCTTCTCGGTGCCCGGCTTGGCGCCCGATCCCTTGCACGTGCCGCACACGCGCATGTGGCGGATCTTGACGACCTTCTCCGTGCCGGTCGCGATCTCTTCCAGCGTGAGCGGAAGCCGGATCTCGAGCGTGTTGCCGCGGCGCTCTCGCGGACGGCCGCCCCGGCCGCCTTCCTCGAAGACGTCGCCGAATCCGCCCATCCCGCCGGCGCCGCCGAAGTCGCGCATGAACGCGCGCAGCGCGTCCGCGAGATCGAAGCCAGCGAAGTCCTGTCCGCCCGCGCCGCCGAACGGCGCCTCCGCGGCGTGTCCGAAGCGGTCGTACTTTGCGCGCTTGTCGGTATC
>DASTKC010000137.1:0-5702 GCA_035716085.1 Candidatus Eiseniibacteriota bacterium
GTGACCTGCTCCTGATCCTTGTCGACGAAAACGGGGCGCTTCTCCTTTGCCGCATCCTCGACGACGCCGCCAACTGTCACCGGGCTCCCCTTCCGGAGCGAGCCGAAGGAGTGGCGCGCCATCTCGACCACCCGGTTCGCGTCGACGTCACCGACGACCGAGAGTACGAGGTTCGATCCACAGAACATCGTCTCGTACGCCTTCTTGAGATCGGAGGTCTGGATCTTGGGCAGCGTGGTCTCGTCACCCTGGAGCGGGAAGCGGTACGGCGAGCGGCGATAGAGCGTCTGCGCGAAGCGGAGGTTGGTGAACTCGAACGGCCGGTCGCCAATCGACTTCGCGCTCCGGATCAGATCCTCACGAACCTTCGCCACCTCGCTCGAGGGGAACCTGGGGTGGGCCAGCACGCTCTCGAAAATGGACCAGGCCTTACCGAAATTCGCCGACGGCGCCTGCCACGAGATCGCGGCGTCGTCCGAGTAGCCCGCGGACGTCAGCGTCATGCCCAGCGCCTCGGTCTGCTCCGCGATGTCGTGCGCGGAGAGCGAGCCCGCGCCGCGCTGAAGGAGCGCGGCCGCCATGTTCGACACGCCGGCCAGACCGTCCGGCTCGATCCACTGCCCGCCGCGCGCGAACGCCTGCACGGCGACGATCGGCGTCGCGTGGTCTTCCTGCACGAGCAGGGTCAATCCGTTCGAGAGCACTTCGCGGCGCACCGCACCGACACCGGCGGTCTTGGCGGATGCGAGCGCCGGCCATCCGGAACGCCATGCCGCGAGCATGAGATCGACGTCCTGCTCGGACGGACCTTTCGTACCCTCGGGCCGCACCACCGAATAGGACGCGAGATCCGCGGCGAGGTAGCGCGACGCGACGCGACGGAGATCATCGGCCGTCACGCTCTCGATAAGCTTCGGGAACGAAGCGTCCATGGTCGCATCGGCCATGAGCTCGTTCAGACAGAGCCGCTCCGCGCGGGCGAAGAAAGTCTGCGCGTTCAGCGCGTACTTGTTGAGGATCGCGGCCTTGACGCGCGTGAGCTCGGCCGCGGTGACGGGCTCCGTGGCCACGCGGTGGAGCTCGTCCCGAACGATGCCGAACACCCGTGCCTCGTTCTCGGGCGGCGCCTGCGTCGAGATCAGGAACATCCCCGGATCGCGGCGGATCTCGAGGTCGGCGTCGACCGTCTGGACCAGGTTCTCCTTGTCCTTGAGCGCCCGATAAAGACGCGAGGACGTCCCCTTGCCGAGCAGCGACGCGAGGACCGTGAGCGCGGGCGTGTCCGAGTCGGCGTTCGGCGGCGTGTGGAATCCGAGGTACGTCCACGTACTCGGCGTCTTCATGGACTCGACGCCCATCCGGAACTCGGCCTGCGGCGCCTCGATCTGCCCCAGCTCGAAGTTGTCCTTGCCGCGCGCGTACGGGGCGAACGCCTTCCGGAGCTTTCCGGCCATCGCCTGGGTGTTGAAGTCCCCCACCGCGGCCAGGACCATCTGGTTCGGGACGTAGCGCTCTTCATAGAACGTGCGGAAGGTCGAGAGCTTGGAGTTCTCGATCGTGTCCTTCAGCCCGATCGTGTCCCGCTTGTAGGGATGGTCGCGGAACATGAGCCGCTCGATCTGGTAGTAGACCTTGTAGTCGGGCCGGTCCTCGCCCTGGTTGAACTCCTCCATCACGACCTGTCGCTCCTTCGCGACCTTCGGCTCGGTCAGCTTGAGCGCCATCCACGCGTCCACCGAACGCCAGAGCGCCTCGTCGAGATTCGAGGTGGGGGACGTGAATCCATAGCAGGTGTAGTCGTTGGTCGTGTATCCGCCGCTCTCCTCGCCCAGCCGCTGCATCTCGCGTCGGAACTCGAGCTCCTGCTGCCGCGCCGAGCCGCCGCGGAAGATCAGATGCTCGTAGTAGTGGCTGAGCCCCGAGAGCGCAGGGCTCTCGGTGCGGCTCCCGCCGTTCACGAAGATGCAGACCCCGGCGAGCGGCTTCGAGTGGTCCTCGACGAGGACGAGGCGAAGGCCGTTCGGGAGGGTTTCCTGGTAGATCGAGGGAGCGCTCGCGGGCGCCGGCGGGACCGGCTTCGACGCGGACCCCGCCAGGGCCGGCTGGACGGCGGCAACGAGGAGCAGCACGACCAGCACCGCGGCGTGGCCGAATCGGATGCGACGCAAGCTCATGATTTTCCCCCTCGAAACAGGACCGGCCCCGCGGCAAGCGGGGCCGGCGGAATGGAACCGCTGTCCGTTCTGATCAGCGTTTCTGGAGCATCGAAACGATCTCGCCGGCTTCCGGAAACCGGCCGATCACTTTCTTGGAAAAGACCGTCTTGCCGTCCACGATGACGTCGAACACGCCACCGCCGCCAGGCGTCAGCGTCGATTCAGCGCCCATCTCCTGCATCAGCTCGGCCGCCAGACCGGCGGCCCGTGGCTTGTAGTTTCAAAGGACGCAGTAGCGGATCTCGACATTCATGACGTACCCCCTGTGGGTGGCTTGGACGCGGACATTCTCTGCCCGGGTCGGGGGGCTGTCAAGGCGAGGTCCGTCGTTTCAAGTAGATGGCCCGATCGACGGAAAGGTTGCCGCCGCCGCCGATCAGGAGCGTGACCAGGGCGAACCAGAGGATCATCACGAGCTCGTAGCCCGGACCGTTGGGCCCGCCGAAGTAGCCGTTCTTGAGGTGGACGGTCAGAAACGCCACGGTCATGTTGCATGCGATCCCGAACGCGGCGATGCGCGTGAGGAATCCGAGTAAGATCCCGAAGCAGCCGAGGAACTCGGCGAAGGCGGCGAGATACGCGAGCGGCGCGGGTACGCCCGTGCTCGTCAGCCATCCGACGAACCCGGAGAGCCCGGGGCCGCCGTACATGCCGAGGACCTTCTGCGAGCCGTGCATCCAGAAGACGATGAAGAGACAGAGGCGAAGCGGGAGCTGCCAGTAGGTCGGTGTGGTCGAGAAGATCGAACGCATTCGACTGCACCTCCATAGAGGTGGTGAAGCGCCGGACACCGGTCGAGCCGGCGGGCGAGAGGCCGTCGATCAGCCTGACACAGCCGGGCCGTCCGTGACTACAGGCGCGGAAGCTTGATCGGCAGGAACGTGAAGCGCCAGCGCACCTTCCACGGGCTCTCGCCGGGGTCGGGAGTGCCGAGCCAGAACGGGAAGTCGAGCTGGACGGGGCCGTAGGAAAAGCCGAGCCCGGCTTCGGAGTAGGTGCGGGTCTCGCGCGGAAAGAGATCGAGAAGAAAGTCGGGTACATAACCGCGCACGCGGGCCACTCCGGCGAAAGCCCGAACCGGATAGGCGTCGTGCTGGACGTCCAGATTGAAGGCCAGGAGGTGGTCGCCGAGGATGGCGCGGTCGGCGTAGCCGCGCAGGCCCCCACCGCCGGGCAGGAAGTAGTGATCGGTGTTCCGGATCGGGCCGAGGTCATTGGCGTAGAAATAGCGGAGTGCCTCGAGGCGGGCGTCCTCGGCGACGTCGAGGAGAGCCTCACTCGGGACGTCTCCGCTGGCCCCGCCTGCCAACCCTCGCCAGCCCACATGGAGATCGCCCGCGGGCAGTAGATCCAGATCCTGCCGAACTGAGAATTCCCCCCGGTTGAAGTCGTCCCCACCGTCCGCGGCGAAGCCGTGTCCGTAGGCCAAGTGGTAGTGCTCGATGCGGCGCGGGCCGCGCGTGTCGAGGCCGAGCTCTAGACGCGGCTCGATCGTCTCCCCTTCGGACCAGTACCGTGGATCCACGGGCTCGAGATCGTGGCGACTTCGGTACTCGACCGCGAGGCGCCAGGACTTATGCGGATAGCGCCGGGCCGAGCCCGTGATGAGATTCTCCGCGCTCACGAGCGTGCGGAAGAGACCCTCGTCGTCCGCAACGAGCCAGCGGAGCCGACTCCGCGCGCCGAGCGCGCCCCAGCGGCTCCACGAGCCCACGCGATAGGCCACGGAGCCGTCGTTGGTGCCGATGTTGAGCCCAGCCTCGAATCCGCGGATCCCATAGGGGAAGTCCGTCGACGGCAGGTAGCGACCGTCGAGCCAGCCACCGACCCGCACCCCTTCCGCCGTGCCATACCAGAGCGTCGGGCCAGCGTCGACGCCGATGGCATCGGATGACGGGAACCCGAAGAAGGGACGGACGCGAATCGGATCCTGCCAAAATCCGCCCACATGGTTGTCGAGCCGGTCCGTCTCGATCGCTTGATGACGCGGATCCAGCGTGGCGCCCTTGAGCGGAGACTTGCTCGTGAACTCGACGGTGGTGCTCGGGCCGTCAGGAACCACCCGCTTCTCTTCGACGGAGCCGTCCTTGAACCGAGCCTGGACCGTGAGTGGATACACCATCTCGCCCTTCCGTTTCACGACGAGACGAGTGGAGTATTCGTCCCCGGAGCGCTTGGACCCCTCCTTCGAGAGCCCAAAGCTCGGCTGCTCGAGCGTCTCCACCCATGAATGGAAGAAGTTCGAGAGATCCTGCCCCGATGCAGCCTCCGCTGCGGCTCGGACATCCTCGGGCATGGGGTGCTTCAGCACGCCGCGCTTGTAGTACTCCCGCAGGAACGCAGTGAAGACCGAATCGCCCAGAACCCCGCGCAGCGTGTGGAGCATGCTCGCGGGCTTCGAGTAAGCGCTCGAGCCGTACGTGTCGTAGCCGGTGTGGCCGTTCGCGGGCGTGGAGAGCGTCCGTTCGTCGTGCGCCCAAGCACCCTCCAGGTAGTCGCGCTCGTTGCGCGAGCGCATCGTGTACCCGGAGAGCCACGGGATCCGGTCGTTGTAAACGAAGATTCCCTTGGGGAAGGTCTCGTCCGTGTAGCGATGGTCGAAATACTGCGCAAACCCCTCGTCCAGCCACGGGAACGCGCGCTCGTCGGTGCCGATCATTCCGTAGAACCAGTTGTGCGCCAGCTCGTGGGCTACCGTGTTTTCCATCCAACGGAAGTACGTCGTCTTGAAGTCCGGCTCCGCCATGACGAGCATGTTGTATTCCATCGCACCGCCGCCGCAAAACGCCTCGGAGTAGGTGAACTGGGGCCAAATGTAAGGGCCCGCGAGATGCGAGTAGAGCGTCATCGCCCGCGCCACGGTCTCGTTGACGACGCGCCAGTCCTTCTCGTCCTCGCGAAACGCGAGCGTACGGATGGCGATCCCAGCATGGGTGGAATCGCTCCGGACGTATTCGGGGGAGGCCACCCACGCGAAGTCGTGGACGTGATCAGCGTGGAAGCGAAGCGTCTTCTCAGATGGTGGCAGCGTGTCCGTCGGGGCCGCGACGCGAGCGAGCGCACGCAGGGTGTCGATGAGCGTCGTGTCGCGCGTAGCGGTCACCAGGTGGAGCGGCCCGCCGCGCCCGGCTTCGTCGGCCTCGCTTCGCGTTGCATGATCCCCCTTCGCATCGTCACCGTCGCGCGGCTCACGTTCCTCCCAGATGTACGAGTAGTGAACCGGTGACCCCCTGGGTACGCGGAAAGAGAGCGCCCCACCCTTCGGCACCACGAGCTTCGGCGGATCCGAACCCTTGGGCGCTGCGAGATCCGTCGTGATCTCGAGCCCTTTGGCCGGCCAGTGTCCCGCGAGCGTGTCCGCCATGGCGACGCGCAGCGAAACCGTGACGCTGTCCTTGGAAGTCTTCGATGCGAAGAGCGGGATCTCGTTGTCGCCGCCGCGAACTTCCTCGAGCACGCCTGTGGACCCTACCCAGAACCGGTCCG
>DASTKC010000138.1:0-3040 GCA_035716085.1 Candidatus Eiseniibacteriota bacterium
GTACATGACGAAGTTCAGGTCGTCGATCTCGCGAGGAAGGAAGTCGGCGAAGGCGTGCAGGTACTGGACCACGAGGTAGTCGCGCCACACGTCGACCGGCGTCGCGGCGAAGATCCGCGCGAGCTTCGGAAACGCGCTCAGCTCGCCCACGTTGACGACCCGCTCCCCCTTCGACGAGCGCGCGGGAATCCCCGCCGCGTCCAGGTACGCCGCCCACGGATATCCGGGCGCCGCCGCCGAGAGCTTCGCGATCGTCATCGGATTGTAGGTCTTGTCCGCGTCGCGGCGATCGGCGACCGGCCAGTGCGCGGTCGCGATCTGCTTCTCGAGTGCGAACACGGCCGCGGCGCGAGTGGGCGCATCCTTCCGCCCGGCGAGCTCGAGCATGCGCGCGAGATAGTCCCTGTAGGCCCTGCGCGCGGTGTCGAGCGGGGCGTCGTCCTTCAGGTAGTAATCGCGATCGGGGAGCCCCAGTCCCGACTGCGTGAGCCGGACCACGTACGCGTCCGGATCCTTGTCGTCGACCTGGATGCGCATGTCGAACGGACCTTCGAGCCGGAGCGACGGGTCGCCCTGAATCCGCGCCACGTCCTCGAGGGACGCCGCCGCGTTGATGCGCGCGAGATCGGCGGCCGCCGGCTCGAGCTTCGACGACTCGATCTGCGTCGTGTCCATGTAGGCTTCGTACAGGTCGCGGAGCTTCTTCTCTTCTTCGGTCAGGTCGGTCCGGCCGTGCAGCTCCACGAAGATCGCCTTGAGCCGATCGTCGTTCCGCATGATGAGGTCGAGGAAGGTGCCCGCCGCCGAACGATCCGGCGGGATCTGGGCGGTCTTGAGCCAGCCGTTGTTCACGTAGGTGAAGAAGTCGGCGCCCGGGTGGACGGTCGAGTCGATGTAGTCGAGGGATACGCCCCAAGGCGCGACCACCGGGGTGGCCTTGGACGGCGCGGCGATCGCGGCGAAGGGCGTGCCCACGAGAAGAGCGACGAGGACCGGAGCGAGGGTTGCTTGACGCCGCAGCATGGCCGCCGAGGCTACCAGGGTCCGCCGCGCCTGGCAACGCCAGGTAGCCCCAATCGTGCTGAATCGGTACTCTCCCTGGTCCGATCCAAGATCGAACAGGTGCGAGGCGGGTGACCGGAGGACCACGGGTGGAGCAGCCAGCAAAACGTCCCAATCGAGGAGCGATCGTGCGGCGGATCATCCTCCTGGTCCTTCTCCTGGGCGGCGGAATCGCGATCTGGAAGGCCACCCACCGCCGCGAGGACTACACGGGCGGCGACGTCCAGACGACCGGGACCATCGAGGCGGTCCAGGTGCGGCTCGGATTTCAGGTGGGCGGGAGGATCGCGGACATCCCCGTGACCGAGGGAATGCGCGTCCAGCCGGGCATGATCGTGGCCACGCTCGACGCGAGCGACCTCCAGGTGCAGCTCTCGATGGCGAAAGCCGCGCTCGCCTCCGCACAGGCCTCGGTCGCGCAGGCGCGTGCGACCCGCGACCGCGCCGCGCTCGAGATGTCGCGGGCGAAGACATTACTTGCGAGCGGCTACGCGACGCCGCAGCAGATGGACACTGCCGCGACCGCGTACAAGGTCGCGGTCGCGCAGGTCCAGGCCGCCGAGGCCCAGGTGCGGCAATCGCAGAGCCAGATCGCGCAGTCGGAGCTCCAGCTCACCTACGCCGTGTTGCGCACGCCCGAGGGGGGCGAGGTCTCGGAGCGCATCCATCTTCCCGGCGAGATCGTGACCTCGGGCACGCCGGTCGTCGCCATCGCCGAGACCGACACCGTCAAGGTGCACGCCGCCGTGGACGAGACACGCGTCGGTGCCGTTCGCCCGGGCGACCGGGCGCTCGTCAAGGTGTACACGTTCGACAAGCGGATCTTTCCTGGCGTCGTGACCGATATCCAGCCCTCGGGCGACTTCGCCACGCGGAAGGACTGGGGCGCGCAGCGCCGGGACATCCGCACCTTCGACGTGACCGCCCGCGTGCCGAATCCCGACCACCTGCTCAAGGACGGCATGACCGCGGAGGTCACGCTGGTCGTGAGCGCGCCGGTGAGGGTTGAGGCGGAGCGGTGATCGCGCCCGAGGGCATCCCGACCAGCGAGCCCGCGATCGTCGTCGAGCACCTGACCAAGCGGTTCGGCGAGTTCACGGCGGACGACGACCTCACGTTCACCGTCTACCGCCGGGAGATCTTCGGCATCCTCGGTCCGAACGGCGCAGGCAAGAGCACGCTCATCCGAATGCTCAACACCCTGCTCCCGCCCACCTCCGGACGCGCGCTCGTGATGGGACACGACGTGGTCGCCAAGACCAACGAGGTGCGCGGCGAGATCGGCGTGATCCCGCAGGCGAACACCGTCGATGGCGATCTCACCGCCATGGAAAGCCTCGATCTCTACGCCCGCTTCTACGGCATGGGGCGCCGCGAGCGCCAGGAGCGAGCCAAGGAGCTCCTGAACGCGGTGGGCCTCTGGGAGTGGCGCGACAAGATCGCGGGCACGTACTCGGGGGGGATGCGCCGGCGGCTCGAGATCGCGCGCGGTCTCATCCATCGGCCGCGCGTCTTCTTCCTCGACGAGCCCACGACGGGGCTCGATCCGCAGAGCCGCCGCGTGATCTGGGAGCTCCTCGAGCGGTTGCGGGAGCAGGGGGACCTCACGATCCTCATCTGCACCCACTACATGGACGAGGCGGATCGCCTCTGCGATCGCCTCGCCATCGTGGACCACGGGAAGATCGCCGCGCTGGGGACGCCGCGCGATCTCAAGGCAAGCGTGCCGGGTCAGGACATCCTGACGGTGACGTACCAGCACGACGTGGACGACGCGTTGTTGAGTGCACTCAAAGAATTGCCCGAGATCAAGGAGGCAGCCCGCGAGGATCCACACACCGCGCGCCTCATCCTCGTGGGTGACACCGTGCCGCTCGACGGCATCACCGAGAGCTCGCACAAGCTCGGGAACAAGGTCCGGACGCTCTCGCTGCTCGAGCCGACGCTCGAGGACGTCTTCATCCACTACACGGGCCGG
>DASTKC010000139.1:0-2067 GCA_035716085.1 Candidatus Eiseniibacteriota bacterium
CGTATCTGCGATCGCTCGTAACACCGCCGGCCTCGGCCCCGAACCCATCCCAGAACTGACCGGGGCCGCGGCCCCCCGCTCCCGTCCAAGCCGCGTCTGCCGTATACTTTCCCCCCATGCCTGACCGCATCTACATCGAGACCTACGGCTGCCAGATGAACGTGGCGGACTCCGAGCTCATGCTCGGAACGCTCCGCGCCGCGGGATACGAGCGCGTGGAACGCGCGGGTGAGGCGGACGTCATCCTCGTCAACACCTGCGCCATCCGGGAGCACGCCGAGCAGCGGGTCTATGGCCGTATCGGCGAGCTCTCACGCTACAAGGTGCGACGTCCCGGCGTGGTGCTCGGCGTGGCGGGCTGCATGGCCCAGCATCTCAAGGGCAAGCTCATGGAGCGCGCGCCTTACGTGGATCTCGTGATCGGACCCGATGGGTACCGTGATCTTCCCGGCCTCGTCGCGCAGGCACGCGAAGAGCCGACCCTGGCCGTTCGCCTGAGCCGCGTCGAGACGTATGGCGATCTTGCTCCCGCGCGAGCCGACGGCGTTCGCGCGTGGGTCAGCATCATGCGCGGCTGCGACAAGTTCTGCACCTTCTGCATCGTGCCGTACGTGCGCGGGCGCGAGCGCAGTCTTCCCGCGGATGAGGTCATCCGGCAGGTGGAGCACGCGGCCGCGGAGGGCTTCAAGGAGATCGTGTTCCTGGGCCAGACCGTGAACGCCTATAAGGAAGGCGACACGGACTTCGCCGAGCTCCTCCGGCGCGCGAATGCCATCGACGGCATCGAGCGGATCCGTTTCACCTCGCCCCATCCCGCCGACATGACACCGCGAGCGATCGAGGCGATCGCGACGTGCGACAAGGTCTGTCCTCAAGTGCACCTGCCGCTCCAGTCGGGCTCCAACCCCGTCCTCGAGCGCATGCGCCGCATCTACACGATCGAACTCTACGAAGAGCTCGTCGGCGAGCTGCGTGCTGCGGTGCCTGGGCTTGCGCTCACGACGGATCTCATCGTCGGGTTCCCTGGAGAGACCGAGGAAGACTTCGACAAGACGCACGACGTGATGCGGCGGCTCCGCTATGACAGCGCGTTTCTCTTCAAGTACTCGGCCCGTCCGGGCGCGAAGGCGGCGGAGTGGCCGGAGACCGTCTCGGAGGAGGAGAAGACCCGGCGCATCACCGTGCTGATCGAGGAGCAGAAGACGATCTCCTACGAGCGGAATCTCGAGATGGTGGGGCGCGAGGTCGAGGTGCTGGTCGAAGGGCCGGCCAAGCGCGATCCCAACCAGTGGTTCGGCAAGACGGAGCACTTCAAGACGGCGGTGTTTCCGCATCGCGACGAGAGGGTGGGCGACCTGATCCGGCTGCGCGTCGCGGCGGCGTCACCGTATACGCTGTTCGGTGCGGGGGCATCGGACGTAGTCCGATCGATGGAGGACGTCACCGCCTGAGTCGCGCGTCCTGGGCGCTACTCTTCATCCTCATCTCGAGCGGGGTGACCAGCCCCGCGAGCGCCGTCACTCCCCCCGGCGTTTCCTACCGGATCGATTGCCGTCTTGATGCCGCGCGTCACCGGCTCACAGGCTGGGCGACGCTCCGCTATCGAAGCGGTGCCGACTCGTCGCTCCCCTCGCTCTACTTCCATTCCTACCCGAACGCGTTCCGCGACAACCACACTGTCTATGCTGAGGAAGGTGAGCGCTACGCCGGTGACTACGGACTCCGGTTCTCGAAGAAGGAGGATCGGGGCTGGATGGCGCTGGATTCCTGCACGGTGGACGGGATGCCCGCGACCGTTGACGTCCAGGAGACCCTATCGCGTGTGGATCTGCCGCATCCACTCGCGCCGGGAGATTCCACGGAAGTCAGGCTCCGTTTCACAGTGCAGATCCCGACGCACTTCGATCGTCTAGGGCGCTCCGGGAGCCGCTACTCGATCTCGCAGTGGTACCCGAAGATCGTCGTCTACGACAAGCGCGGGTGGCGTCTCGATCCATTCCACTATTTCTCCGAATTCTACGGCGAGTTCGGAACGTATGACGTCTCGCTCACGCTGCCGGACCGGTT
>DASTKC010000140.1:0-12430 GCA_035716085.1 Candidatus Eiseniibacteriota bacterium
CGTCCAGGAGCTCACGGCTCGGCCGTCGCGCCGCCGACTGCAGGGCCGCGCGCCGGATCTCGACCGAGGGCTCTTTCAGGAGCTCGAGGAGCCGCGGCACGCGCGCGGAGGACGTGACGGTCCCGAGCGCGCGGGCCACGAGCACGCGGTCGTCGGCATTCTCGGACTTCATGAGCCGGTCGACCCAGGCGGTCGTAACCGCGCCCGGCGCCTCGCTGGGGCTCTCGAGCAGGGCGTCGAGCATGAAGCCTCGGAGCCGGGCGTCCTCGCCCTCGAGCAACGAGCGCGCGTACTCGACCTGGCGGGAGCTCATCGCCAGCTCGTAGCTGACCGCAGCCCGGCACACACGGTCGTCCGCATCCTCGAGCATCCCTCGCACGCGATTCCGGTCGTCCCGCAGGCGCAGCGACTCCATGGCGCGGATCGTCGAGGCGCGCACGGCGGGGGAGGGCCGGTCCAGATTGTCGAGGACCGCCTTCGCGATTCTCGGGTGGTGGATGTAGCGCGCCAGATCGAGCGCGAGGAGCGTGCGCGGCTCGTCGGGCGAGCGGAGCGCGGCCTCGAGCGCCCGTCTCGCTCCGGGGACCCGCATCGATTCCGCGGCGCCCTCCGCGTCGAGCCAGCGGCTGCTCAGTGCCTGTTCGAACGCGCGCGCGTACTGGCGGTTGAGGCGGTAGAGGACGAAGAGCCATCCCGCGGCGATCACGACCGTGGCGATCGCGATCGCACTCAGGGCCGCTCCCGCCACGCGCATGACGATGATCAGGAATACCCCGACGGCCGCGTCCGACCATCGCTCGACCAGCGTGTCGATCGCCGGCTTGATCCGGCGCCGCTCGTCCGGTCGGACGGCCATGTAGTAGATCTCCGCCGAGGATTTCCCGATTCCCTGGAGCACGACCCCCTGGACCCACCGCAACGCGACGACCGCCCACCACCCCGTGCTCAGGGCCACCCACCACGAGAAGATCATGACGAGGGCCGGCTGGAGTCCGGTCGAGGCGACGAGTCCGATGCGCGTGAGGAGCCAGCCCACGGCGCCGAACTGGAACACGAGGGCGAGCAGATTCAGGACGAGATAGAACCGGCCGAGGAAGCGCGCCAAGGTCTCGGTGTCCGGATAGATGTCCTGGATGAAGAACTTGAACTGGAAGTCGACCAGCGTCGACACGATCACGGAAAGCGCGAGCGCCGCCGCCAGGTACTGGAGATAGTTGGAGCGCCGGATGATCTTCCAGCGGGAGCCCGCAAGAGCGGCCGCGGGGGCGCTTGTCGCGCGCTCCTCGCGGTGACGCTCCACGACCCGCGTGAGCAGGAAGGACACCACGAGGAGGGTGGCGAGCGCCCATTCGAGCGCGGCACGTCCCAGGATCGGCGCCACCCAGCCCGCGAACGCGCCGCCCAGGAGCCCTCCGACGAGTCCGAATCCGCTCAGGAGCGGGAAGACCCGCCGCGCGCGCCGGGAATCCCACACGTCCAGCGCGAGGACCCAGAAGTGAGGCAGGAGCATCATGGCCTGGCTTCCGGTCCAGACGTAGAACGCGGCCGCGGTCCAGTGCGGCGCGGCCGCGAATGCGGGGATGGCGAGCAGGCTGATGGCGATCGCCGAGTACTGGTTGATCCGGTTCGCGGCGAGACGGGAGAACCGCGTCGCGAACAGGCCTTCGACCCAGACGAACGCGGCCGAGGCGATCGCGACCGCCACGTAGGCGATCGGAAGCGCGCCGGCGCCGAACTCCGCGATGAAGGTCGCATCCCTCTGGACCTTCGCGATCGTGTAGGCGGTGAGCAGCGCCGTGATGAGCGCGCACATGAGCAGGAGAACTCCCCGCTCCTGTGGCTCCAGCCCTAGCCGCCGGGTGAGTGCGTCGAGGCGGTGAACTATGGCGAGCTCCTGCGTCGGCTCCGCGAGAAGCGAGGCGACTCTTGAGGGGTGGAAGTGCCGGGAAATCCCTGCCATGGGGATACATAGCCAGATCGGTGCCACGGGGCGGCGAGGCAAGGGAGGCGCGCCGGGACGATTGGTGCCGAATGGTTTACGCGCCGCATCTGCGGCGGCGCCAGGGTAGCCCCACCCCATCAGCGGAAAATTCTACAAAAACGCCCCCTTTGACCGAGGTTCGGTCCCCGACGACAGGATCGCAATGCCGCAAGGGACGCTCCCCAAAGGGCTGAGTGCCGTTGTCACTGTTCTTGCAGATAGCCCCGATCATGGGACGAAAACGTAGCGTGAGCGGCTTCAACCGGTTCGCCGAGCGCCTCTCGGGAGCTGTGACCGAATGGGCGGGAGGCACCGCGGCGTTCTCGATGGCGCTCCTCCTCATCGTGGGGTGGGTGGTCCTCGGTCCAGTCTTCCACTTCTCCGACACGTGGCAACTCGTCATCAACACGACCACGACGATCGTCACGTTCCTAATGGTCTTCCTCATCCAGCGCGCCCAGAACAAGGACGCGCGGGCGACGTCGCTCAAGCTGAATGAGCTGATCGCGTCGATCGAGGGAGCGAGCAACCGGCTGGTCGACGTAGAGGATCTCTCCGAGGAGGAGCTGCGGACGCTTCACCAGCACTTCCGCCGTCTCGTCGAGATGTCGAAGCGTGACGCATCGATCATGCGCTCGCATTCGGTCGAAGAAGCAGCGGTCCGGCACGAGACCAAGCATGCGGGGCACCGCCCCCGGGGGCGGAGACGGCGCTCGAGCGCGCAACAGGAGCGCGGCGGGGCCGCGAAGACCAACAACAACTCCAAGGCTCAGCACTCGTGACCATCGTCGAGCGTCTCCAAGCTCGCGGAATCCGTCGCCTCGGCTCGAAAGAACGGGGCTTCCGCTACCGCACGGCATCCGGAGTGGCCGTCACGGGCGAGGACCGGGAGCGGATCGACGCCCTCAAGGTCCCCCCGGCCTGGCGGGACGTGGCGATCCATCCGTCACCGCGGGCCTGGGTGCAGGCCGTGGGGCGGGACGCTGCCGGCCGCTGGCAATATCGCTACCACGCAAAGCAGGTGCTCCGTCGCGAGCGCGGGAAGCGCAAGCGGCTCCTGCGCTTCATCGCCGCGCTTCCACGGATGCGGCGCGCCGTCGCCCGCGACCTCGAGCTTCGTGGTTTGAAGCGCGAGAAGGTGCTCGCCGGAATTCTTCGAATCCTGTCGACGTGCTTCCTCCGGCCGGGAAGCGAGGAGTACGCGAGCCAGAACGGGAGCTACGGCATCGCCACGCTGAAGCCGCGCCACGTCTCCGTGCGCGGCGATCGCATCCGCTTCGATTTCGAGGGGAAGTCGGGACGGCGCCAGGTCCGGGAGCTCCGCGACCGGCGCCTCGCGTCACTCGTGCGCGCGCTCCTCCGCCATCCGGGCGAGGTGTTCAAGTTCGAGAGTGACTCGGGCGCCATGGTCGACGTGCGCCGGGAGCACATCAACGCCTACATCATGGACGTGATGGGAGAGAGGTTCAGCTCGAAGGACTTCCGGACGTGGGCGGGGACACTCCTCTGCGCCTGCGCGCTCGCGCGGGACGGCGGGAGGAAGCCGTCCTCGCGAACCGAAGCCAAGCGCCGCGTCGCCGCCGCCGTTCGCGAGGTCGCGGAGCATCTCGGCAACACGCCCGCGGTCTGTCGCACGTCGTATGTGTTCCCCGAGGTCATTCGCCGCTTCGAGAGCGGGCGCGTGATCGCCGACAAGATCGAAGGCGTGGACGCGCTGGTGAACGGCAGTCCCCGCGCGCTCCAGCGATGCGAGCGCGCGCTGCTCGACCTTCTCACGGCGACGAGCGGCACCCCACGCGGGTCCGCCCGTCGCGCGCGTCCCAAACCCGCCCTCCGCCTCGAGGAAGCCCGTGAGCCTTTCGGACCGACTGATCATCCTGAACCCCGGAGCGTCGCGATACCCCGCTGACGAGATCCGCGACGTGTGCGAGACGGTCTGCCGTGAGCACGGACTCGAGGGTGTCTTCCTCGAGTCGCCGACGGGACCGGGCGCGCGCGCGTCGATCCGGCGCGTGGTTCGCGAGGCGGTCGCGGGCGGGTGCGAGCGGATCGTCGCCGCGGGAGGGGACGGCACGATCGGCATGGTGGCCGAGGCGGTGGCGTGCGCCGGTGCGGCGCACGACGTCACGCTCGGGATCATTCCCGCCGGGACCGCCAACATCCTCGCGCGCGAGCTGGGCCTCCAGGGGAGCCTCGCGGACGTGGCGGAGACCGCGATCGTGAGCGACCAATCGCTCGCGATCGACGCCATCGACGTCGACGGGCGCCTCGTCTTCACACAGGTGGGCGTGGGACCCGACGCCCTCATGATCCGGGACACGTCGCGCGACCGTCAGGAAAAGCTGGGCCGGCTCGCCTACATGATCACCTTCGCCGCGCGCGCGCTCCGCCACAGGCCGCGACGCTTCACGCTGTCCCTCGACGGAAGTCCGATCCGCGCACTCGCGTGGCAGGTGGTCGCCGCGAACGTGGGGACGGTGGGCGCGCCTCCGTTCACGTGGGGGCCCCGCATCGATCCGACCGACGGCGTGCTCGATCTCTGCGTGTTCGACGTGCGGACGCTCGCCGGCACCCTTCGCCTCACCTGGCGGATCCTGACCGGCCGCCACAAGCGCGGCGCCTCGACGATGTTCTACCGCGTGCGCGAGGAAGCCGTGATCGACTCGCCGCGACCCCAGCTCGCGCAGGGAGACGGCGAGATCCTGGGGCGCACTCCGATCACGCTGCGCGTGGTCCGGGACGCGGTTCGCGTGGCCGTCGCCCGCGCGGTCAACGAGGCGGATCTCGCGCCGCCACCGGCACCGGGCGCGGCCCCCTCCGCCCTCCCGCTCGCCGCGGCCCGCCCCGAGCCGAGCCTGACCGAGGACGTGGAGACCATGATCGCCGCGCACCACGCGCGCACGTGGATCCTCCAGGGGGTGCTGCGTCATCCGATCGCGGCGCTCGAAGCGCTCGATGCGGCGCTCTTCCTGCGCCTGAACCGGCTGACCCTCGGCCCCATCCCCGATCAGGTCCTCACGTTCGCCTCGCGGTACATGCACTACGGCGAGGGATGGATCCTGGTCCTGTTCGCGATGATGGCGCAGGATCTCCGGCACGGGCTCAGGGTCGCGGTCCTAGTGCTGCCGGTGCTCTGGCTCACGCTCCTGACGGTGAATCTTCCCTTGAAGCGCTTCTTCCGCCGGCGTCGGCCGTTCCTGGCGTTCGTGAAGGCGCGGGTCCTCGGTCCGAGGCCGCAGGACTTCTCTCTTCCGTCCGGGCACGCCGCGGCCGGCTTCGCCGGCGCGTTCCTGCTCTCGCTCCACGCGCCGGCCTTCGCCCCGTTGTTCTACGCGGTCGCGATCGTCGTCGGTCTCTCCCGGGTGTACCTGGGAGTCCACTACCCGAGCGATGTCGTGATCGGGGCGGCGGCGGGAACGATCCTCGCCGCGCTCTACCGGTGGATTCTGCTCGCGGTCCTCCCGTTCCGCGTCTGACGAAGCGCCGCTCGCCGTGGCCCCTATCTTGCACGACGGGTGGATCACGGAAACGCCGTTCGATGCAGGACGCGGAAGGCCACGTATCCGCAACGTGTAGGAGGGCAGGCGATGCCCGTCATCGTTCAGGTTTGCGTTGTCATTGTAACAATTGCGGTCGTCGCGCTCGTGATCGCCATGGTCCGTATGGCAGACCGTTTGTCCAAACTGACCGAGGACATCCGTACGTGTCTCGTGGAGGTGCGAGAGGTCACCGGCGAGGTCAAGAGCGTGGCGGCCACCGCGCGCGAAGTCCTCAAGCCCGTCCAGCGCGTCGTCGACCGCTTCGAGCGGCTCGGGACACGCACGGCCGCGGTTTCGTCAGCGTTTCTGGAGGAAGTGGAGGGCCCGGTCCGAACGGCTGTCGCGCTCGTGCGCGGCGTGAAGACCGGGGCGGGCTTTTTCATGGAGCGGCTTGGAAGCCGCTTCCGACCCGGTCGCGTCGCGACCGATGGAGGGTATCGGTATGAATGAGTATCCGTACGGCAGCGACCTGGGGCAGGGCTCGTCGAACAACATGATGGGCTTCTTCCTCGGAGCCCTGGTGGGAGCGAGCGTCGCTCTGCTCTTGGCGCCCGCGCCCGGCGGCGACACGCGTCGGCGCGTCGCGGACACGGCCAAGAAGCTTGGCTCCGCGGCCAAGGACAAGGTCGCCGAGATGCGCGGCCAGGCTAAGGAGATGGGCGAGATGGGGCGTGAGTCCTACATGCAGGGGCGGCAGGGCTAGCTAGGGCGGCAGACTCCAACAGGTCGCTCGAGCGTCACACGTGAGGGCCCGAGGGTCCGTCCGGCAGGACGGGCGCGAGGGCCCTCCGTCATGACGCGAAGAATCAGAGGGCCATGCTCCGGCCGGTGCCGCTCGCGGACGATCCGGGCTGCGACACCGTGCGCGTCAACTCGCCCGTCGTCTTTTCCGATAGGTTCTGCGCGATGTCGGCGAGGGACACGATGCCGCAGCACCGACCACGCTCGTCCTCGACGGGCGCGCGCCGCACCTGACGCTCCTCCATCAGGCGGCAGCACTCCTCGACCTTGGTGCTGGGCCGGACGGTGAGCACCGGCCGGGTCATCACGTGCTCCGCCGTCATGGTGAGCGGGTTGTCGCCGCGCGCCAGCGCACGGCAAACGATGTCGCGGTCGGTGATGACGCCGACCGTCCTCCTGTTGTTCCGGTCATCGACGACGGGGATCTGCCCGCAGTCGTTCTCGACCATCAAGCGGGCGACTTCCTGAAGCGGTGTGTCCGGCGTGCAGCACGCCGGGTCGCTGGTCATGATGCGTTCGACTTCCATGGCATCCCTCCTGGATCGGGTTCTTCCTGGACTCCCATCTCCAATCCTGGAAGGCAGCAGGTTCCGGGCCAGAGGAGGCCGGTCCGGGTCAGATCCAGCGGCCCGGAGAAGACCGACGCTCGGGCCCGTCCGGCTGATCCGTATTCTCCCGGGGATGGATCAAATGCGGGGTCTTCTTCGGCTGCACGCGTGCCGGAGTCGGCGGGGTGCCATTGGGGATCGTTTCCAGCCGAGGGGTCGTCGTGGTCAGCGTCTGCGGGGGCGCGAGAGGTGTCGCGGCCTTCGGGAGCGCGGTCATGAGCTGGACGCCGTCCGGCGCGCCGCGCGGCTTGAGCTCCTTCTCGAACGACGGTGCGAGGATCCGCATCACCGCGAGCGGGAGAGCGCTCGTGAAGCGGTACCGCGCGGCCTCGGGCCCGAGCACGGCCGACGTGATCACGCCGTAGTACCGATCGCCGAGGCAGAAGGTGAACGTCGCCGTGCGGCTCACGGAGCGCGAGCCGACGAGGCGGCCACCCCGGCCAAAGGTCTGGAAGCGATTGTCGCCGGTCCCCGTCTTGCCGCCGAGCCAGACCGGCGCGCCGGTCGAGTCGGTGAAGGCGCCCTTGAGCCGCGCCGCGGTGCCGACCTCGACGACGTCGGTGAGCACGCGCCGCGTGACGCGCGCCACCGCCGGCTCGAGCACCGTCTCACCGCCCGAGCCGCCCTCGGTGGGCTCGAACACGGACTCGTAGGGCGTCCCCGCCCCGAAACGGAGGCGCTCGACCATGCGGGCTTGGCTCCGAACGCCATCGTTCACGAGGATGCCCATGAGATCGGCCAGAGCCGACGGCCGGTCCCCGGAGCTTCCGATCGCCGTGGCGTAGGACGGCACGAGGCGCTGGAAGGGGAATCCGAGCTGCCGCCAATAGGGCGTCATGCGCGCGAACGCGTCGCGCTCGATCTGCGCGCGGAGCCTGAGATCCTGGGCCGGGCGGTTCTTGGTGCGGAAAAGCCACGCCATCTGTTCCGGCGTACCCTCCCGATCGGCCACTTCGTGGAGCAGCGTGGAGCGGTCGGAGGACAGGGGGGCCTCGAGGACGGCGCGTGCGTCGTATGGGAGCCGGGCCGCGTGGAAGCGGACCAGATCGCGCATGAGCCGCACGAAGACGAGGTTCGTCGAGTGCGCCGCGGCCTGGCGGAGCGTCAGCTCGCGGCCGTTGTCTTCCGGATCGAAGTTGCTGAAGGTCTGGAACCCACCCCCCGTGTAGAAGAGCTCGTAGGGACTCGCCGAATACGTGCGCTCGAGGCTCTGATCGAGGAGATCCTCGCGTTCGATGCCCGGATGGTCGGCCATCGTGCGCGCGGTCCACTCGGTGATGGGGTCCCGCGCGAAAGCGGCCTGGGCCAGGAGCTGATTCCGGTCGAACGCCGCCCACTCGTCATGGAGGCGCGAGACGAGCTCGAGGTAGTGGATCAGCGTCCGGAGCTTCGCGGTGCTGCCGAGCTCCATCTTCATCCCTTCGATGATGTCGAACGGGCGGTCCAGGTTGTCGGCGTACAGGCGGATCGCGTTGCCGCCTGGGGTGCGCTCGCAGAGAAGCACGCTGTAGAGAACGCGCTTGGGGTCGCCTTGCGACAGGAGGTGCTCGCCGCGCAGGCCGCGCGCCCGCACGAAGGACGTGTCGGCCAGCTGGCGCAAGGTCTGGGTCACCTTGACCTGGAGCGGCTCGTCCACGGTGGTCTCGACCGTCAGGTCGAGGCGGTCCAGCTCGTACGTATCTTTAAGTCCGAGCATGCTGACGAGCTCGTTCCGGATGCGGCGCGCCCCGCGCCCGAGCGGATTCTCAGGCAGAGGAGCGGTCCTCGGGACCGAGGCGAACTTGAGCGGTAGCTTCCGCACGGTGCTCGCCACCTTGGGCTCGAGGACGCCTTCCTTGGCCAAGAGCCCGGCGTACGCGTTCACGCGGTCGTTGAGCGCATTGTGATCCGCGATCAAGTACCGGCTCGGCGCCCGGACCGAGCAGAGGAGCGCCATGACCGGCTTGAGCGCCTTGGCCCGCTTCGTCGCCGACTTGCTGCCGAGGTCCTTGTAGACCTTCTTCGGATCGAGGCCGAACCAGACGGACAGCCCCTGATCGAGCCCCGCGATCTCGCCGATGCCCGGGGCTCCGGCGAGCGGCATCGTGTTCACGTAGTCGAGGATGATCCGGCGGCGGTCGGCGGTCGTGACGGGACCGTCTTTGTACACGCGGAGGCTCGCGCTCATCATCTGGCGGAGCTTGTCCACGCCGGAGCCCGTCCGGCCCCCCTCCGCGTGACGGTACTTCTCGAGCTGGACGGCGAGTGTGCTCCCCCCTTCGACCGGGGTCGGGATCCCGATCCGGCTCGCGGAGTAGAGGAGCATCGCCTTGCCGAAGCGGGCCCAGTCCACAGCCGGGTTGCTGTAGGGGCTTCCCTCCCGATCCAGCTCCCGGTTTTCGATGTAGAGGAGCGACCGCACGACGTCGGGCGGCACGTCCTCGAAGCGCGCCAGACCGTGCCGGCCCGCCGTGGCGTCGTAAATGGGCTTTCCGTCCTGACCCAGGATGACCAGTCCAGCGACCGGCGCCTCGGAGTAGGGGGGAGCGATGCCGAAGCGGCTCACCATCGCGAGGGCGGTCGACTGCCGAGCCTGGGCCGCGATGCGGAAGCCGCGGGACTCGAGGCGCTTGGAGAAGTCTGGGAGGCGCGAGTAGCCCCGGCGCTCGTCGAGCGGGCCGCCGCGGGGGAACACGATCCGATCGCTCGGCCCCGGCTCGACCCTGTACTTCATGTCCGACGCGACCTTGGCGAGGATGTTCGCCTCGAGCGCCGCGGTCCGGAGCTCGAAGCCGGCCGCCAGAACCACGACCGCGATGGCAACCATCGCCGGCCAGCGCCGCCGGGAGGATCGCTGAACTCGATACCACCCGTCACGGGCGACCCGGGCGGGCACGGGAATGCCGCGCCTCAGGGCGGACATCGCCTGAGAGCCGGCACCAAGAGCAACTAGGAGAAATGGGGGAATCGGTGGCCGTTCCAAATGCGTTCCTTCTTTGTTTGGGACGCTAAAAACCCGAACTCGATGCGCCGGTTCCCGCACCCGGGTGGGTGAGATGAACCGATTCGCACAGGCGTTTTGTACAACTGTCCTATCGTTCCGTTCCCCGTGGAGCGCGGACGAAACCGCGCCATGTGTGTCCAACCGGCACGGATAGCTCGTCTTCGCTCCAACCCACGCTCCGGACTCGACGCTTTCGGAACGCGGGCGACCTCGTACGATCGCATGATCTATGCATCCACCGTGCTCGACGACCGCGGGCGGGAGCGCCCGCATGAAAAACCGAGCTCAGGGAGGAGAGGAATCATGGGAATCACGGAACGCGATCGCATCAGGACCGATTCGAAGAGCGTGGAGCCCGCGCGGGATCGTGAGATGGAGGTTCGGGAGGCAAGGGAAGGAACCGTCCCGACCGAACGCAGCATGGACGTGGAGCGTCGCGGCGCGGCGGCCCCATATTCCGGCGACCGGGACCCCTGGCTGGCGTCCCACTTCGACTTCATGCGCCACTTCATGCGGGAGATGAGCCGGATGTTCGAAGGCTTCCCCGGAGGAGGCGGCGGGCGGAGCTACTCCACGACCAGCTGGCCCCCGATCGAAATGCTCGAGCGGGACGGCCATGTCGTCGTCCGTGCGGAGATGCCGGGCATGAGGCGCGAGGACGTGAGGGTCCGCGTCGAGGATCAGAGCCTCGTGATCGAGGGAGAGCGCCGGGACGACCGCGAGGCGCGCCACGAGGGCTACTTCGAGAGCGAGTGGAGCTACGGCCGGTTCGCCCGGCGGGTGAGGCTGCCGGATCAGGTCGACCCCGACCGCGTGAAGGCTCGCTACGACAACGGAATCCTCGAGGTCACACTGGACCTCCCGCCCAGGGCCCGACGCGAGGTTCCCATCATCGGGGCCGACGGTGGGCTGCGGGGCGCGGTCGAAGCGCGGAACCGAGAATCCACCGGATCCAGGCCCTGACCGCGCGGGGCGCAAGGCCGGTCAGGCTTGCGCCCCGAGCATCCCGCTCGGCTCGGCCAACGCCATCCGATAGGCGTCGCGGTAGCTGGCCGCGGTCCGCTCCGGCGTGAACTCGACAGCTCGCGCCTTGGCCCGCCGGGCGTAGTCCCGGCGCACGTGCCGGTCCTCGATCAGCCAGCGAAGCGTCTGGAGAAGGGCCTGATCGTCGCGAGGCGGAACGTAGCAGGCGTCCTCTCCCCAGATCTCACGCAGGGTCGGGATGTCCCCCAAGACGAGGGCGCATCCCGACAAGGCCGCCTCGAGCGCCCCGTAGCCGAACGGCTCGTAGAGGGCAGGCAGCGCGAAGATAGCGGCGCCGGCATAGGCCCGCGCCAGCGAGGCCCGGTCCATACGGCCGAGGGCGCGTGCGTTCTTGAACCGGATCGGCTCTCCGTTCCGGGACCGCGTCTCGCCCGCGACGACCACCGGCCACGACAGCCGCGCGGCGACCCGGTCCATGGCCGCGGCGTTCTTTGAGGGATCGCGTAGATCGCCCACGAAAAGGACTCGGTGACGCTTCGGTATGACCGGGGGTTCCGCGATCGTGCGACCGTTGGGGATCACACGGACGGAGACCCGCTCCCCATAGAGCCGCAGGACGGAGTCCCGCATGGCGCGCGTGGGAACAGCCACGACGTGGGCGGCGCGCAAACCCCGCCTGACCTCATCGGCGTAGGGGTCAAGAGTGGCGGGGAGAGGCGGGCCGTGTACGGCCTCCCACCAGGAGAGGGCGCAGGCATGGCCGGTCATCACGACCGGGGCCCGCCACGGAAGGGCGCCGTGCACGTAACCATTCAGATGAACGATGTCGGGGGAAAGGCGCCGCTCCAGGTCCATCAGCCATTCACCCGCCTGATCCGTCTCGACCTCGAGAGGATACCCGCCCTCATGGAGGTGCAGACGGGGGACGGCGTCCGCTTCGGTGCGCTGAGCGGGCGTGGCCGGATCGCCCAGGAGCGCGAGGTCGACCTGCGAGCCGTTCTGGGCGACCGTGGTCGCCAGCTCCATGGCGAACGTCCACACGTCGACCGACGTGTCGGCCGTCATGAGGATGCGGAGTCTCATCGCACCCCGTTCAGCGTCCCACGCCTAACGCAGGAATGCGTAGTTGGGACCGGTCCGAAGACGGCGGGATCGCACCGCGTCGGCGCCCCAGACGATCGCGGTGATCCCGGCATAGCCGGCCACGATCAAGCTCACACCCACCAGGAGACCCTGCATGAACTCGGATGAGCGGCCCATGGCTCCTCCATCGATTGAAAGTCGACAACGTGCCATCACTCCATGCGACGCACGACAGCAATGCGCGTGCCGTTACGGATTCGGCGCACCGGGCCATTGGCCGTGCATGACTTAGCTCGGAGGAAGCGCCTGATCCCACCGGCGCCTTGTAATTTTGTTCCTCGGGAAGGTACGCGGCCCGAATTCCTTGACACGCGGCGGAACGGTAGGGGACCGTTGAAGGACGACGTCTCGAGAGCCAATGAGGAGCGCGTGAACCCAAAGACCGTCGCACCCCCAGCCGAAGCCGCCTCCGAGCTGGGCTCCGCACACAACAGCCGGCAGGTCGAGCGCC
>DASTKC010000141.1:0-6040 GCA_035716085.1 Candidatus Eiseniibacteriota bacterium
CGGGAAGGCATGGAGGCGACCGGGGCACTCTGGAGGCGCCTCGTGACAGGGCAGATCCTGTACGCCTTCGGCGCCGCCCTCTGCCTGATCCATCCCTATTGGAGCATCGCGTTCATCGTAGTCGTGCAGGCCTATTTCGCTTTCGCGCCGCACCGATCTCATGCGGTCACGCATCCCAAGGCTTCGCCGGCGAAGCCGCCTGCATCGACGGTCACTACCATCACCGAGGAGGTCGATGAGCTCCCCCGTTGAAGCACCCGTACCCCAGCTCGGATCGCCTGAGAGCTTTCCCACCCTCACCGACAAGCAGCTCGAGCGAGCGACTGCCGGGAGCCCAGCGCGCACCCTGAGCCCAGACGAAGTCCTGTTCGAGCCGGGACAGAGTCCGCCCGGCATCTTCATCGTCCTCGAGGGCCAGCTCGGGATCTTCCGTATCCAGGATGGAGTTCCCACTCTCCTCCGGACCCTCGAGGCGGGCAAGTTCACGGGTGAAGTGGGGATCCTCTCGGGACGACCCGTCGTCGTGCGTATTGCCGCGATCACTCCCGCCCGCGTCGCCACGATTCCCCGCGAGCGTCTGATGACCCTGGTCCAGAACGACGCCGAGCTGAGCGAGGTGTTCATGCGCGCCTTCGTCCTCCGCCGGGCAGAGCTCGTGAACGGCGGATTTGGCGACGTCGTCCTCGTAGGCTCGGATCACTGCGCCGGTACGCTCCGGATCCGTGACTTCCTGACGCGAAACGACTATCCCTTCATGGAGATCGATCTCGACAAGGAACGGGATGTCGAGAAGCTGCTGGACCAGTTCCACGTCGCGCTCGCGGACGTTCCCGTGCTCCTCTGCAGAGGCAGGACAATCCTACGTAATCCGTCCAACGATGAGATCGCAGACTGCCTGGGGTTCAATGCCCTGATCGAGGTCGCCCAGCCCCGCGACGTCGTCGTCGTGGGCGCCGGCCCGTCGGGACTCGGAGCCGCGGTCTACGCGGCGTCGGAAGGTCTGGACGTGCTCGTCATCGAGACCACGGCTCCGGGCGGCCAGGCCGGGTCGAGCTCCATGATCGAGAACTATCTGGGCTTCCCGAGCGGGATCTCGGGACACGAGCTCGCAAGGGCCGCCTACGCGCAGGCGCAGAAGTTCGAAGCCAAGCTGATGGTGGCACGGCGAGCGACTCGACTCGATTGTGGGCGGCGGCCCTACGTCCTCGAGCTGGATCACGGGGAGAAGATCGAGGCGCGAACCCTCATCATCGCGTCGGGCGCCGAGTACCGGAAGCTCTCGGTTCGGGACGCAGCGCGATTCGAAGGCGCGGGCGTCTATTACAGCGCGACCCCGATGGAGCGGAAGCTCTGCGAGGGCGAGGAACTGATCATCGTCGGCGGGGGCAACTCCGCCGGTCAGGCTGCCGTGTATCTCGCCGACAAGGCGCGGCACGTTCACGTCCTGGTTCGAGGGTCGGGGCTGGCGGACAGCATGTCCCGGTACCTCATCCGGCGAATCGAGGATCACCCACGAATCACCTTGCGGACGCGGACGGAGATCATTGCGGTCGAGGGGGACCGTCACCTCGAAAAGGTTTCATGGAAGGATGCGGAGACGGGGGAAAGCACCACGGTGCCGATCCGCCACGTGTTCGTCATGGCGGGCGCCGTTCCCAACACGAAGTGGCTGGAAGGCTGTCTCGCGCTCGACGAAAGCGGATTCATCAAGACAGGCGGGGATCTGTCCCAGGAGGACCTCGTGCTGGCACGGTGGCCCTTGGGCCGTTCCCCTCATCTCCTCGAGACTTGCCTGCCTGGTGTCTTTGCCGTCGGAGATGTTCGCAGCGGGAATCTCAAGAGAGTGGCGTCCGCCGTCGGCGAGGGCTCGATCGCCGTGGCCTTGACCCATCGCGTCCTCCGCGAGTGGGGGCAAGGCCTGGACGCGTTCGGTCTGGAGAAAGGAGCTGCTTCGTGAGTGATCTCGTCACGGTATTCGAAACGGGCGAGCCGGCCTTCGTGGCGCTCGCCAAGTCAGTGCTCGATTCGGCTGGGATCGAGTTCACTGCCAAAGGCGAAGGACTGCAGGACCTCTTCGGTGTGGGGCGGTTTCCGGGCGGAGCCAATCTCGTGACTGGGCCAGTGGCGTTTCAGGTAAGGCCCGAGGATGCGGATCGAGCGAAGACCTTGCTGTCCGAGCTGCACCATGGCGGCGACGAGGAGGAAGATCGTCCCGCCTAGGCGCATCGAGCCGGGGGCAAGCGGCGACGCGTTCTGCCCCCGGCCAGGACGTGGCCCTCCCGCAAGTGAATCCCTCGGAACAAAATGCGCGAACTCCGTCGTGGCTTCGCCCCCCCGACCCATACCAAACGGCCCAATACCATCGTCCAATAGACCTTCCGAATTTGGCGCGGGTAGCGTCATTGGGGTCGATCTCCCCAGCCGAGACCGTGATTTGCCGGGCCCACTAGGAGGGGGCAACCATGACCGGTGACAAGAACGATGTCCGTCCGTTTCGCGCGAGTTTCCCCGAGGACGCCCTGGTCGACCTTCGCCACAGAATTGCCGCGGCTCGCTGGCCGGAACAGGAGCCGGTCCCCGATTCATCCCAGGGTGTGCAGCTCGCGACGATCCAGAAGCTCGCAAGCTACTGGAAGACCGAGTACGACTGGCGCCAGTGCGAGGCAAAGCTCAATGCACTTCCGCAATTCACCACGACCATCGATGGTGTAGACATTCACTTCATTCACGTGCGCTCCAAGCAGCCCGACGCACTGCCGATCCTCATCACGCACGGGTGGCCGGGTTCGGTCGTCGAGCTGTTGAAGCTCATCGATCCGCTCACGAATCCGACGGCCCGGGGCGGGAGTGCGGCGGACGCTTTTGATGTCGTCATACCTTCGTTGCCGGGCTACGGATTTTCCGGCAAGCCGTCCACGACTGGCTGGGGCCCCGACCACATCGCGCGCGCCTGGGTGGAGCTGATGAAGCGCCTGGGATATGCGCACTTTGTGGCGTCGGGCGGGGATTGGGGTGCGATGGTCTCGGATGTGATGGCGGCCCAGGCGCCTCCCGAGCTGATCGGAATTCACATCACCTGGCCGTTCATGGTGCCGCCGGACATCGATCGGGCGATCCAGACCGGGGGCCAGCTGCCGCCCGACCTCTCGGCCGAGGAACGGGTCGCGTGCGAGCGACTGGGCGCCCTCTACAAGAGCGGCCTGGGTTACGCACAGGAGATGTCGACCCGGCCCCAGACAATGTACGCGATTGCGGATTCGCCGGTCGGTCTGGCCGCCTGGATGCTCGACCACGACGAACGCAGCTACGCGCTCATCGCACGCGTTTTCGATGGAAAGGCCGAGGGCCTGTCTCGCGACGATATCCTCGACAACATCACGCTCTACTGGCTCACGAACACGGCGGTTTCCTCGGGCCGCATCTATTGGGATAACAAGTTCGCGTTCTTCGCCCCGAAGCACATCGACATCCCGGTGGCGTTCAGCGCCTTCCCGGACGAGGTCATTCAAGCGCCTCGAAGCTGGGCGGAGCGCGCCTACTCCAACCTCGTCTACTTCAAGAAGCACGACAAGGGTGGACATTTCGCGTCCTGGGAGCAGCCCGAGCTGTACTCCGAGGATGTTCGCGCGGCATTCCGGCCGCTCCGGCACTACGCGACGAGTGCTCTAGCCAAGTGAGGGAAACCGACCTCCACGAAATGATCTAAACTACCCCGGCGAGGCGCTGGCCCCGAGCGCCTCGCCGACGGGGGCGGGGCCTTTCGACAGCCTGTGCCGCAGAGGTAACGTGAGTCACCGTCCACCAGCCCATTGCCTGTCAGCAGCGCGCCAGAATCTAAACTCCGAGACCGGCCCGGCGCGGTACGCCCGGATGTTTCCGGAGCTTCCCTCACTCCAGGCCGACGAAGCGATTCTCCATGCGATGGGTCGCGCGGGGAGCATCTGCGACTGTAGCGATGAGCTGGACACTCCTTCATCGCTCACCAATGTCGCCGCGGGCTGGCCCATCTTCGGCCAGCTCGTGGCCCACGACATCACGGCCGATCGCTCCGCCTTGCAGAACCACGCGGATACCAGCGCGCTGCGCAATGCTCGGGCTCCGCTCCTGGATCTCGAATGTCTCTACGGGGACGGACCCGTCGGCCATCCTTTCCTCTATCAACGCAGAGATCCCGCCAAGTTCCTGCTCGGCGCCGGAGGGACGGACGTTCCACGCAACTCCGAAGGGATCGCGCTCGTCGGCGATCCCCGACAGGACACTCAAACGTTGATGTCCCAGCTGCACCTCGCGATTCTCAGGGTCCACAACGCATTCGTGGACGAGGCTCGATTGGCGGGAGTCCCGGACCACCGGGTGTTCGAGTCCGCCGCGCGCGACACGCGATGGCACTACCAGTGGACGGTGCTTCACGAATTCCTACCGTCTCTCGTCGGATCTGCCCTGGTGAGCGAGATCCTCCGAGATGGGCCGAAGTGGTTTCGGCCTTCCAACGGAGTCTTCATTCCTCTCGAATTCGCGGACGCAGCCTATCGGTACGGGCATTGCCAGATCCGGCACGCGTATCGCCTGAACCACGAGACGGAGCCGGTCCCACTCTTCCCGGATCTGTTGGGGTTCCGGCCGGTGCCGCCGGAGCGGTCCATCGACTGGGAGTTGTTCTTCGACGCAGGCGGTGCGGCGACGGCACAGCGGGCCAAGAAGATCGACGGGAGATTGGTCGCCTCCTTGATGCGACTGCCGGTCCAAGTCACCGGTGAACTCGAGGACGCGGCGTATCACTCGCTCGCGGTGCGGGACCTACAGCGTGGTCAGGGTGTCGGCCTGCCCTCGGGCGAGTCCCTGGCCCGACACATCGGCGCACGGCCGCTGACGCCGGAGGAGGTCGGACTGCGAGCGGTGGGATGGAGCGGCGAAACACCGCTCTGGTACTACATTCTCCGCGAGGCGGACGTGACGTCCGCGGGTGAGCGCCTCGGTCCGGTCGGGGGAAGGATCGTCGCCGAGGTCCTGATCACGCTCATCGATCGAGATCCCACATCGGTCCGCCATGCGGATCGCGGCTTCGAGCCGCGCGGCTCGTGGGTGGAGCTGCTCCTCAAGGGAGCGGGGGAGATCTCGGACACACATCAGCGTATGTAACACCTCGCTCGTGGTCGACGACACTCTAGAGCTTTCGCGCCACCCCACCGCGCACGGCGTCGTCCGCGATCCGCCGGAGCTGTGAACGGTTCTCCGTCTCCTGCGTCTCCCACTCCCGATACGCCTTCTCGCGCCCTTGGCTCAGTCCTTCCATCTCGCGTGAGATCTGTTCCGAATTGTCGGCCAGTGGCTCGTAAGCGCGTTCGATGTCCTCGAGCTCGGCCGCGAGCTTGCGCTGCTTCGACGCGAGCTCGGCCTGATCCTTTCCTTCGTCCCGCGCGTCCGACAGTGCATCCCGCTCCTTATCGAGCTTCTGCCTCCGCTCCTCGAGCTGTTCCATCTTCGGATGAAGCGCCTCCATGCGCTGACTGAGTGCCTCGAGACCCTCGTCATATCGCCCGAGGATGCGAGCCTGGAGCTCGTCCTGCTTCTTGTACACGGCCCGAACGGACTCGATCGTCTTCTGATCCTGGATGGCGTAGCGCGATCCGTCGAGACGGATCCACCAGATTGGGCCGCCGCCAAGCTTCTTCTGCGCCTTCCGCGCATCGGCAGCATCGTCGTAGCCGTTACCTGTCCTCATGGCGCCGCCCATCGTGTTCCCGTCCGGCTCGACGAGGAGATAGGCAAACCGCTCGATCCGGAGGTTCGCCGGAGTTCTCGACTCTTCGTCGCTCGCGTCATGTCCGCCCTTGGCCTGAAGCCTGAGCGGCACCAAGCTCACCGCCGCCACCAGGATCAAGGCGAGACCGGCGACACGACCCCAACGTGACGAGGACTTCGAAGAATCGAGCATGAGCAGCCTCCTCAGGAGTGCGCCTTTCGTGGGAGATCCACATGAGGCGATGGTGGAGAGGGATCGAGGGGCAACGCCGAAGTGGAGCAGGAGCTGGCCGTAGGC
>DASTKC010000142.1:0-5194 GCA_035716085.1 Candidatus Eiseniibacteriota bacterium
GCCGCGGGTGGCGGAGGAGATGGCCCTCACCTTCGACGACGTTCTTCTCCTCCCGGGCTATTCCGAGATCCATCCGCGCGACGTCGACACCACCACGCGGCTCACCCGAGAGATCGCCCTCAACATCCCGGTCGTGAGCGCGGCGATGGACACGGTCACCGAGAGCGCCCTCGCCATCGCCATCGCCCAGGAAGGTGGGATCGGGATCATCCACAAGAACCTCCCCGTGCTCGAGCAGGTGGAGGAAGTGGACCGCGTCAAGCGCTCCGAAAGCGGGATGATCGTGAACCCCATCACCCTTCCGCCCGACGTTCCGATCGCGCGGGCCTTGGAGCTGATGGAGAAGTTCCGGATCTCGGGCGTGCCGATCACCGAGGGGAAGCGCCTCGTCGGCATTCTCACGAATCGCGATCTTCGCTTCAGCCGCGGCTCCGATCTCAAGGTGAAGGACGTGATGACGAAGGACAATCTCGTCACGGCCCCGGTCGGGACCACGCTGGAAGAGGCGGAGCGCACCCTGCATCAACATCGCATCGAGAAGCTCCCGGTCGTGGACCAGGATTTCAATCTCCGCGGCCTCATCACCGTGAAGGACATCCAGAAGCGGATCCGCTACCCGCGCGCCTGCAAGGACCACCTGGGCCGGCTTCGCGTGGGAGCGGCGATCGGGGTCGGCCTCGACAACGTCGAGCGCGCGGACGAGCTGATGCGGGCCGGCGTCGACGTGGTCGTGCTCGACAGCGCGCACGGCCACTCGAAGGCGGTCCTCGATACGACGCGCGCGGTGAAGCAGCGCCATCCCACGCTCCAGCTCATCGTGGGAAACATCGCGACCGCGGAAGCGACGCGCGATCTCATCAAGGCCGGCGCCGACTGCGTGAAGGTGGGCATGGGGCCCGGCTCCGCCTGCACGACGCGCGTGGTCGCGGGCGTGGGCGTGCCGCAGATCACCGCCGTCATGGAGTGCACCGAAGAGGCGGCCAAGGCCGGCGTCCCGATCATCGCGGACGGCGGCATCAAGTACTCCGGCGATGTCGTGAAGGCGCTCGCCGCAGGCGCGAGCTCGGTGATGATCGGCAATCTCCTCGCCGGCACCGAGGAGAGCCCGGGCGAGACGATTCTCTTGGAAGGCCGCACGTACAAGGTCTACCGCGGCATGGGCTCGCTCAGCGCGATGAGCGGCGGCCGCGGCGACCGCTACTTCCAGGAAGGCGTCAAGGATCTGAAGAAGCTCGTCGCCGAAGGCATCGAGGCGCGCGTCCCCTACAAGGGACAGGTCGCGAACGTGATCTACCAGCTCATGGGCGGCCTGCGCGCCGGCATGGGCTACTGCGGCGTCGCCTCGATCGAAGAGCTCCGCACCAAGACCCGCTTCGTCCGCATCACGCACGCCGGGCTCCGCGAGAGCCACCCGCACGACCTCACGATCACCAAGGAAGCCCCGAACTACGAGATTCGGTAGCGCCCGCTCCTCACGCCGGCGCTCTCGTTGCCCCGCCCGTCCCGCGTTCTCCCGCAAGTTTCGTTCGCCCTGAAAACGCCGATCGCCGGCTCGCTTGTGGCGACCGGCGATCGCGTGTGTGCAGGGGTGCGTGCCCTCCGGGGTGCGTCGGGTCGGGGGAGGGACCAGAGGGCACGCGGGGGATCGAGTCGCTTCCTACGGGGCTCCCGGCGGAAGCGAGAACTGAAAGTCGGGCAGGAGGAGCCGGATCTCGCGCGTCAGACCGCGCATCTGGTCCAGGTGTTGCCGCTCGCCCGTGCGTTTCCATTCCGAATAGGCGTCGAGAAGCTGGTCCTGCATCTGCCTGAGATCGTTCTCTCGCGCGTCCTCGTCGACGCTTCGCTCGAGCCGGATCACCTGTGCCTTCTTGAACCGGGCTCCGAGGCTCCAGTACTCGCCGCGCATGTGCGAGAGCATCTTGTGATACCGCTCGACGGCGACCGTCAGCTTCTCGAGCAGACCGCCCATCGCCGCCGTCGGATTCTCGAGCAGCTCTCCGTACGTGTACGAGAAGTGGTACCAGTTCGGACTGCGGCCCACGTCGGCCTCTTCGCCCGTGATCACGCCTTCGCGGCGATTCGGCACGTACGGGCCCGAATGCTCGAACCGGCCGAGCGACACGAGCAGGAGGTCTTCCGGAGTCCGAAAGATCCGGTACCGGAGCGAGCCGCGATGGGCGCTCGCCAGACGCCGCCAGGCCGCCACGTCGAATCTCGAGAGGAGCCGGGAACGCTCCGGCGGCAGCGGAACGTGCGCTTCGATCTGGTCCTTGAGCGCGGCCAGATACGCATCCACATCTTCTTGAGGAAGCGGATCGCCGTTCTTGGGCGTCCCGCTCGCCTTGGTCAGTAGGAGACAGTTGATCGCGACGTAGGCGGTCGGTCGAACCTTCCTGGGATTCGCCTTGCTCGCTAGATACTTGCGGGCTGCCGTCATGGCCACCTCACCCCTTCCTATCCATTCCCCGACTGGCTTCAGCTCCTTTGGCCGAAGCAACTCGACTACGTTCGATCATCGGCTTCTGCATTGAGCATGCCGACGGTTTCGCGGGATCCCGGCGGCGACGGAATGTGCGGCCCGGCGACGGATTAGCGGGTTCAGGTCGTTTCGCCATATAGGAAGGCGAGGTCGAAACCATTCACGATGTGGCTTCTTTTGGCCGATTTTCCGGGTGGAAGCGCCCATCGAAGGGGCGTCGCCGCGCATTGCGCGATGCAGGTCGAAATGCATCCTGCGCGGTGACCACCGGGCGAGAGTTGCCCGGTCCTACGGAGAGGAGATGGGCGCGGCCAGGTCAAAGCATTGGCGCGCAGGTGCTTGGCGAATGGCTGGAGTGGTCCATGATGGCACGGTTGTTGCCGTCTACTGCTCCAATCCAACCACCAGGAGCGAGACCATCATGGACACCGCTGCCACGGATCCCGTGAAGACGCGCGGGCTCCTCGCCTTCCGGATCGGAGACGTGGACTTCGGCGCGCGCGTCGAGGACGTCGCGGGGCTCGTCGAGGCCGATCGTCTGGCGCCTTTGCCGGGAAGCAAGGAGCCGATCGCGGGGTTGGTCGCGTTCCGCGGCGGCATCGTGATCGCGCTCGACCTCGTCGCGTTTCTCGGCGAGCGGCCCGCGTCGGGACCGCATCGATTCGCGCTCGTGCTCGCGCGCGGAGGCGACCGGCTCGCGCTCGTGATCCCGTCCCTGCCGCGGCTCGTGGCCGGATCCGCACTCTCGGGACCGGAGCGGCATGAGGGCGCGGACGCCGACGCGAACGCGCTCGTCGATTCCGTGTACGACCACGAAGGCTCGCCGATCCACTGCCTCCACTACTGGGCCGCGCTCGACGGCGCGAGCGGCCGGGGAGCCGCGGCGTGAGGGAAGGAGAGGGCGTGACCCGCCGCTATCCGGTGATCCCGGTGCTCTCCGCGTCGGTGATCGTGTCGATCGCCGCGGCGTCGGTGTTCCTCTTCCTCCCGATGATGCTGGCGTACGCGACCGCGACCGCGGTCGCCGTTCTCGGCGCGATCGCGGTGGCCGCGGTGGCCTCGCGCGCCGCCCGTTCACGCGAGCACGAGCTCCTGCATCACGTCCACCGTCTCGAGACCGACAAGGCGCGCTCCGCGGAGCTCGTGGCCGAGGCGGAGAAGACGCGGCGGCACATCGAGATGGCGACCGCCATGCTCACGGAGAACCGGGACCCGCTCGTCGAGTCGCCCGAGCTGCGGGTGGGGGAGCTCCACGATCTGCTCGAAGCCGCGCGCACCACGCGCGAGTCTCTCCCGGTCGTGAATCGGATCGCGGTGGACGAGGCGGAGCTGGTGGGAGCCGGTCCCGACCGGTTGCCGGGGACGTGGCCGCGTCCCGAAGACGTCGCGTCCGACCCGCGCGCGCGCGCCGAGCTCCTGCGCGGTCTCGACGAGCTGATCCACGGACTCGAGGGCTGCCTGGCGCCGTCCCGCGCGGAGAAGGAATCCGCTCCGCGAGACGGCGATCCATCCGGACGCTCGCCCACGCAGCTCGTCGACGCCGTGGTGCAGACCGCGGCCGACGGGATCGAGGATCTCGCCGCCGGCCTCATGCGCGCGAGCGAGCTCGCGTCGGTGGCGGAGCGCGTGACGAATCGAGCCACGCTGCTCGCGCTCAACGCCGCCCTCGAAGCCACGCGCTCCGGCGGCGAGGCGTTCGGCGCGATCGCCGAGGAGACGCGGCTGCTCGCGGAGTTCGCGCGTGAGGCGACCGACACCATCACCCGGCTCGCGGGCGAGATCGAGATCAAGGTGGGCGAGACGATCACGGCGATCCACGCCACGAGCGAGGACGCCAAGGCCGCGCTCGCCAACGCCGGCGGATCGCCTGCACCGCGCACGTCCGCGGTCGCGGCCGAAGTCGAGCGCCTGCACGAGCGCGCGCTCGAGCTTCGCGCGGGGCTCGCGTCGGGCGCCTCCCGCTCGGAACCCGAGCCACAGCCAGCCAAGAAGCCGCGCGTTTCGATCCGGACCCAGGGGAAAGGCTGATCTTGGAATCGTTCGACACTCCTCCGGCTCCCGGATGGGTCAGCTCCGCCGAGCGCCTCACGCGGATCACCGCAACCTACGGCGCGCTCATTCACGAGCAGGTGGAATTGACACGCCGCTTCCTCGGGCAGCCGGAGCCGGACCCCGCGACCGGCGAGGGGGCGCTCGTCGAGGAGGCGATCCGTCTCGTGCTGCGCGGTGCGGAGTGGCTGGAGCTCAAGGAGCTCGTCGACTCGGTGCAATCGCTCCGGGAGGCCATCGGGCGGATCGGACAGGTGACGGCCGACGACCGCAAAGAGCTCGTGTCCGCCTGTCACGTGGAGCTGGAGACCGAGGAGCGCCTGGCCGGAGCGCTCCGCTCCGAGGGACTTGGCTCGCTGCTCGATCAGGCGGACCTCGTCGAGGACGCGATCGAAGGCATGCGCTCCGAGATCCAGCCCGCACGCTCGCAGCCGCCTCGCTCGCTGTTCGAGGAAGGCGCGGCCGGGCTGGGACCGCACGGCAACCTTCTCGCCCTCACGGTCGAGATCAAGAGCGCGGTGTCCCACCAGAACGAGCGGATCTCGTCCATCCACGACATGGCCGGCGGCGCGCTCCACACGCTGCTCGCCACGATCTCCGAGTGGGAGCAGGGCCGGAAGGAGAAGTCGCTTCGCTCCCCCGACGCGGCCGCGGACGAGGAGCGCT
>DASTKC010000143.1:0-2144 GCA_035716085.1 Candidatus Eiseniibacteriota bacterium
GCCTGCGCGGCGTGGTGGTCGTCGAGTCGTTCAGCGACGATCCCGAGCGATTCGCGGCCAAGAGCGAGCTCTCGGCAACGCTCCCCTCGGGGGAGCGGCGCGTGCTGAAGGTCGTGAAGTCGAAGCCCTTCCAGGCGCGGCTCATCGTGTACTTCGAAGGTGTCGGCGATCGCACGGCGGCGGAAGCGCTCCACGGCGCGGACCTCACGGTCCCCCGGAGCGCGGTCAAGCCGCTGAGCGACGGCCGGCACTACCGGTTCGAGCTGATGGGGCTCACCGCGAAGACGCCGCGCGGCGAAGAAGTGGGCCGCGTGGCGGACGTGTTCTCGACCGGCAGCAACGACGTGTACGTGCTCGAGGGCCCGCGCGGCGAGATCTTGCTGCCGGCGCTCCCCGAGGTGATCGTCTCGGTGGACGGCGAGGGCGGCGTCCTGGTCGTGGAGCCTCCCCAGGGGCTCCCCGGCTGGGACGACGAGGGCTGATGCGGTTCACGATCCTGACGCTGAACCCGGGCTTCTTCGAGGGCCCGCTCGGCGAGGGGATGATCCGGATCGGCCGCGAGAAGGGCATCGTCGATGTCGCACTGATCCAGATCCGCGACTTCGCGAACGACCGCTACGGGACGACGGACGATTACCCGTACGGCGGCGGCGCGGGGATGGTGATGAAGGTCGACACCATCGCGCGCGCGTTCGAGAGCGTCGCGGACGCGGTGCCCGGCGCGAAGCCGCGGGTGCTCGCGACGAGCCCGCAGGGTCGCGTGCTCGACCAGTCGTACGCACGGGAGCTGGCGGCCGAGAAGCACCTCGTGGTGCTGTGCGGGCGTTACAAGGGGATCGACGAGCGGGTGATGCCAACGCTCGAGGCCGAAGAGGTCTCGATCGGGGACTACGTGCTCTCGGGCGGCGAGGCGGCCGCGCTCGTGATCCTCGACGCGGTAACGCGGCTCCAGGAAGGGGTTTTGGGGCACGCGGAGTCGGCCGAGGCGGACTCGTTTTCGGAAGCGCTGCTGGACGCGCCCGTGTACACTCGGCCGGAAGATTTCCGGGGACTCAAGGTTCCCGACGTCCTGCTGAGCGGCAATCACGAACAAATCAGGATTTGGCGGCGCCGGGAAGCAATCCGGCGAACGCTACGGAAGCGCCCGGACCTCATCCGTGAGCGCGTGTGGAGCGCCGAGGACCGGAAGCTCCTCAACGAGATCGAGAAGGAGGCAGGACGATGAGTGTGTTGGAGCGGTTCGAGACGCGATTCAAGACCGATCGCGCGATGGACTTCAGTCCCGGCGACACGGTGAAGGTGCACGTGCGCGTCGTCGAGGGCGAGAAGGAGCGCTCGCAGATCTTCCACGGCGTTGTGACCAGCGTTCGTGGAAGCGGTATGCGCTCGAGCTTCACCGTGCGCAAGGTATCGGGCGGAATCGGCGTCGAGCGGACGTTCCCGCTCCACTCGCCGTCCGTCGCCAAGATCGAATTGGATCGCAAGGGCAAGGTGCGTCGCGCGAAGCTCTTCTATCTCCGCGGGCGGAAGGGGAAAGCGGCGAAGGTGGCGGAGCGGGAGAAAATCACAGGAGATGGCGCGTAAAGGACTGACGCGCTTCGACGACGAATATCGCTCGCGCTGGGGTGAGCTCCTCGCGGGCATCGACGAGGCCGGACGCGGCCCTTTGGCCGGCCCCGTGGTGGCCGCCTGCGTGGCGTTTCCCGCCGGCGTGAAGATTCGAGGCGTTCGCGATTCGAAGGAGATGACCGCGGCGGAGCGCGAGGAAGCGGCGGTCCGGATCCGGGCGAAAGCGGTGGCGGTCGGAGTCGGGGTGGGGAGCGTCGAGGAAGTCGACGCACACAACATCCGGCTCGCCAGCCTCCTCGCAATGAGGCGTGCATTGACGGCCCTGGGGCTCGATCCCCAGGGCCTTTTAGTTGATGGGAAGGACCCCGTCTGGTGCGAGATTCCGTGCGAGGCGGTGGTCGACGGAGACGCGAAGTCGTTGGCGGTCGCCGCCGCGTCCATCATCGCGAAGGTGACGCGGGACGCGCTGATGGATGCGGAGGAGCTGCTGTATCCGCAGTATGGTTTCGTGCGTAACAAGGGATATGGGACGCCCGAGCATCTGTCGGCGTTGAAGGAGCACGGGCCGTGCGGGA